>JAPPKG010000656.1:0-20521 GCA_026914085.1 Caldilineaceae bacterium
CGGCTGATCTGGTCGCCGACGGTAAAGAGGGGATTGAGGGCGGCGCGGGGTTCCTGGAAGATCATGGAGATTCTACGTCCGCGCACCTCTTGCATTTCAGCCTGGCTGAGAGACATCAGGTCCTCGCCATCGAGCCAGACCTCGCCGCTCACGATTTTGCCGGGGGCCTTGACGAGCTGGATGATCGACTGTGCGGTCACAGATTTGCCCGACCCGCTTTCGCCGACCAGCCCGGTGATTTCGCCGCGATTCAGCCTGTAGGAGACGCTGTTGACGGCCCTGACGATACCCTCATAGGTATAGAAGTAGGTATGGAGGCCTCTGACGTCGAGGAGCGTGTTGGGCCTGTGTGCTTCCAGCATCTGTCAGGTTTCCATCCGTTTGGGATCGAAGATGTCTCTCAATCCCTCCGATAGCAGGTTGAAGCCGAGGACGGCAAGCATGGCGGCGAGCCCGGGGAAGAAAGAGATCCACCATTCGCCGCTGACGATGCCCCCGACCCCATCGTTTATCATCGATCCCCACTCGGGGGTCGGTATGGGCACGCCGAGGCCGATGAAGCTGAGGCTGGCGGCAACCAGAATAGCCCAGCCGGCGTTGAGGGGAGCCTGGGCAAGCACGGGGTCGAGGCAGTTGGGGATCAGATGTCTAAAGATGAGCCGGTGGGACGGGTTGCCCACGGAGCGGGCGGCCTCAGCATAGAAGCTTTCCTTCTTGCTCTTCATTTCGGCGCGAACGACGCGCAAGTAAGAAGGAAAGTTGATAAAGGCGATTACGGCGATGACGAGCCAGATGCTTCTCCCCAGCGCTGCAACAACAGCCATCGCCAGAATAAGAGGAGGAAAGGCCTGGAAGGCGTCAAGGATACGCATGAGGATGTCGTCGAATCTTCCGCTAAAGTAACCGGCTAACCCACCTAAGGGCACGCCGATGGCAATCGCCATGAGGACAGAGGCGATGGCGATTAAGAAATCGACGCGCGTGGCGTAGATAACGCGGGAGTAGATGTCCCAGCCGACCTCGTCGGTACCGAAGAAGTGCCGGCTGCTGGGTGGCTGGAACTGCTCATCCAGATTGGTGACAACCGGATCATGTGTTGCAAGCAAGGGCGCGAAGATGGCAATGAGGACGAAGAAAAGAATTATAGCAAGTCCAACCATCGTCGACCAGTTGCGGCGCAGCTGGTAGAGGAAGCGTTGGAGGCCTGGCGGCATTTCCGTATTCAGGCCCAGTTGCAGTGGTGTTCCGCGTACACTCATTTCTCAGTCCGTGTTCAGTAGGGCAATTGCCAGTGTACGGTCAACTTGGAAACCGCTGTTTCGTTGGTGTTGCGTATTGCGTATTTCGTAGAGGCATACATGACAGGTGCGATCCCAATGCGTGATCTGCGAGAAGAGTCCTGGTGGCGGACGGGACTTTCATTGTCTTCAAAAGCTGCCCCGCAATCGTGACCGTCGAGGCAGATAAAACGGTGGCAAAGGGTCATGCTGTGATCCTGGGATCGATGACGAAGTAGAGAATATCTACGACCAAGAAAACAAGGACGTAAAGGACGGCCGCGAGCAGGACAAAGCCCTGTACCGCGTTATAGTCCTTGACGACGATGGACTCAAGTGCGTAACGTCCGATGCCGGGCCAGGCGAAAATCCTCTCTATGACGACGCTGCCTCCCAGCAGGTTGCCATAGACCAGGGCGACGAATGTCAGCGGCGCCAGGAGGGCATTGCGCAAGGCGTCGCGGAAGTAGATCTGGCGATCGGGCACACCGTTGGCGCGGGCGGCCTGAATGTATTCGGATCCCAGAACTTCCAGCATGGACGAGCGGACGAGGCGCGTAATTGGCGCCAACGTAACCAGCGCTTGGGTCATTACGGGCAGAGCCAGGTGCTGGGCGCTGGAACTGAAGGCTTTCCAGTTCCCTGTCAGCAGACTGTCGATGAGATAGAGGCCGGTGATTCGATCGGGCGGCGAGATGAGCAGGCCGATGCGGCCGCTGGGCGGCGGGAAGATGCGCAACAGGAAGAAGAGTACGTAGATCAGAAGAAGCCCCAACCAGAAGGAAGGCACGGACACGCCAAGGAGTGTGACGCCGCGGCTGATATTGTCGATCCAGCTGTTTCTGTATACGGCTGACAGGACGCCGAGGGGTACGCCCAGTAAGATGGCAGCCAGAAGGACGACGGTAGTCAGCTCGAAGGTGGCGGGGAAGCGGCGCATCAGGTCCTGGGCGACGGATTCGGAGGTAAACCAGGAGTCACCCAGGTCCCCGCGCAGCACGTTCCCCAGCCAGATGAAATACTGCTCATGAAGCGGCTTGTCCAGGCCGAGACGCTTTGTGATGGCCTCGATCTCTTCGGGCGTGGTGTCGATGCCGACAAACAGATAGACCGGGTTGCCGGGAAGGACGTGAGAGATTGTAAAGATTATGACAGAGACCCCAAGCAGTACCGGGATCAGCTGGAGCAACCTTTTTGCCACATATTGCAGCAATCTCATTACTTGAGGTTCTCCGGAACGATTGTACCGTTCTCCACGATAATCTGATCGTCGACATAGATATCGTGATCGAGGCAGCAGAAGTCCCAGTGCGACTCGACGTCGTTGTCACCGCCGACGGGCCAGAAGATGTTGCGGCCAAAGGCAAGGAGGAAGTTGGCGTAGTAGGCCTCGGAGTCCATGCCGATGACGTTCCAGTCGGCGCGATGCTCGGTGCCCCAACCGACGTGGGCCAGCTCGTAGGAGCGGGGGTCATTCCACTGCGCGAACCATTCTTCGACCAGACGGGCTTCGGTTCCACCATCGAACTTGACGATCCGGCCTTCACGGACGGTGAGTTTGACGGGCTCGGTGGAGTGGCGGCGGAACTTTAGGAAGACCGTTCCGGGGTCGACCACGATGGTGCCGTCGCCCTGGCCAGGAGCGGCGAAGAAAGTGACCAGTCCCTGCGGCCAGTGGTCCCACTTTCCCGGTTCGTCGGCCAGGCTGTAGAGGGTATAGGCCTCGCGGCCCTCTTTATTGACGGTGAAATCGGTACCGTTTTTGGAGATGATGCGCATCTCTTTTCCGGCGGTCAGCACGGGTACGCCGGCGCGGCCACGCTTGCGTACATCTTCGTTGGGGGAGAGGCGGCGCAGTACGTCGATTGGTTCGACGACCATGAGGGCGCGTGTACCGGACTGACGCGCTTCGTCGTGGGCCCGCGAATAGAGCCACTGCACCTGTGACATGCCGATGACGAGGTCGGCGGCTTTCCAGGCATCACGAATGTAAGCTGAAGAGATTTCGGGAAGGGTGGACGGGACGGTCATCTGAATGACTTCGGCGCCTATTTCCTGCCCCGCGGCCATAAATGCGGCCGGGTAGGTAGGGTTGAACCGGGTGTCGGTGAAGAGCAGAAGCGTCTCATCGGGAGTGAGCTTGCACCCTTCCAATACGTCACGGAACAGACCAACTATCTCGGTGGCAGCGTGGTAGGATACTGCGAAATCCTGCATACGCATGGATCGACTCCTCTGTGGCTACTTTCTGGTCGGACAGTCGCGCCGAGGGGGCTCGGTAACCGATAATATTGTTTACTTCAGTTCGTCCGGGACGATGTCCCCGGCCTTTACAATCAGCTCGTCATCGAGATAGAGGTCATGGCGCAAGAGGCAGCCGCCGGCGTGCGACGGCATGGGCCAGGCGATGGACGGGCGATTCTGGCCATGTAGGCCATTGTAGGGAGCGAGTGTGGAAAAGATGTTCATGCCGAGGTGGAGCATGATACAGCCGTAATAGCTCTCCCACTCGGCGGTGTTCCAACCAGGGCCGCCCCAGGCGGCACTTTCATGTGTGCCCCAGCCGATGTGTGCGATTCGGTAGAATTCGGGCCTTTTCAGCCCGGCCAGGTAGTTCTCAAAGCGGCGGGCGACCCAACCGCCCTCGATGCGGACGATTTTGCCGTTCTCGAAGTGGGTAACGACCTGCTCCGGGAGCAAGTCGCTGTAGGAGCCCAGAAGCTCGCCCAGGGAGTCTTCGGCGTCCCAGACCACCTTACCGTTGGCAGAGTCCTCGACGGGCGCGGTGGCGACAAGGCCGAAGCCGAAGTTGTCCCAGCGGCCCGGCTCGTCGACGATGCCGACCTGGCAGTGGCCGATGCGGCCGTCGACGCTCAGGGTCAGGTCGGTACCGGCCTCGGAGGTGATGCGCAGGGTCTTGGCTTCCTGCATGCGGACGGCACCGGCGCGTGTGCGGTCGATCATGGGTTGGGTCGGGAACAGTTTGCGGAGGAGTGTTTCGGAGCCGCCGACGGAGCAGTCCCACCAGCGCGTTCCGCTCATGATGATCTCTTCGAAGACGGGCGTGTACATGCCGATGTCAGCTACGGCGCCCTTGGCTGTGGTCGGCCGGACGACGACGTCGGCCGACTTGAGAATGTCGGCGACGAAGGAGCCGTCCTGCACGGGGTTGGCAAAGCTGGTCCCATTGGTGCGCCCGGGCATAATGACGCGAACCCAGTCTGCGCCGAGGATGTCGAGGGCGTCGCTATAGGCGCGCATGGCGCGTTCGTCGTAGACGTGCGAGCTCAAGAGGGCGGCGCGCGTGCCGTCTCCGATTTTGCTCAACGCCAACGCTTCGGCGAGTAACTCGGCAAAGCTATTTGTATGATTTGAAGTCGTCATGCTTTGGATCCTCCGTTGGCGCGCTGGCCGCAGTGCTGGCGATGGGATTGCTGTTCGACTCTACCGCAGGTATTCCGGTACGATTTCCTCATCTTCATTGACGATTAGCTCACCGTCGAGGTAGAGGTTTTTGTGCCGGCAGCAGAGGTCGATGTGTGCCCTGGTGTAGTTGGTGCCGCCGAGGCCGGAGTGTTCGTGGGCGGCGTTGAAGATGTTGCGGCCGGGCGAGACCATTACGGTGCCGTACAGGCTTTCGGAATCCATGCCGACAACGTTCCAGAGGGCTCTGTGCTCGGTGCCCCAGCCGGCGTGGGCGAAGCGGAAGGCGTCCGGGTCGTCGAATGAACTGAGGTAGTCGCGCAAGAGCTGGGCGTCGAGACCGCCTTCGATGCTGGTGATGAGGCCGGCTTCGAGGGTCATGCGGATTTCAGAGACTGTGTGTCTTCGCTGCTGGAGGATTACGTCACCGGCGCGGACGATGTAGGTGCCCTGGGCGGTGTCTTCGAGGGGACCTGTGGCGACAAGTCCGGCCGGCCAGTGGTCCCAGCGGCCGGGCTGGTCGGCGAGTCCCACCTGAGCGTGGCCTTTGCGTCCATCCTTGCGGAGGGTGAAGTCGGAGCCGGCGGAGTCGGTGACGCGGATTTCGCTGGCTTCGGCCATGCGCTTTGCGCCGGCATAGGTGCGCCGAATTACGTCTTCGTTGGGGAACATGCGCTTGAGGTTGGCGACCGGCTCGTGGACCATGAGCGTGCGCGTGCCGGAGGCGAGCGCTTCGTTGTGGGCGTCCGTGTAGAGCCAGGGAATCGAGGTCATTGCGACGACCATGTCTGCGGATTTCCAGGCGTCAAGTACGAGCTGGGCGGATATTTCGGCGTCGGAGGGGGCGGTAATTGTAAATACCTCCGCGCCCAAAGAGGTGGCCGCGGCCATCATTGCACCTGGGTACTCCGGAAAGGCAAATTGTGCGTCAGTGAAGGCTAGAATCACTTCGCCTTTTTTGACGTTACACAGGCGAAGATGTTCCGTAAACAGGCCAACGAGATCGGTGCCCTTCATTCCAATCACCTCAGTTCCTTTCGAGACGCAGTTGGGCGCCCTGACACAACTCGGATTGTATGAAAACAGTGGTCGCGACTTTGAAGGCACGACCTGTTAACTGCAACGAACGGATTTTTCTGCGCGTGGTTCAGTAAGAAGAATCGGCTTACGCTGAAAGATGATGGCTTGCCACGATGGTCGGCAGCAAGCTGTTGGCTACCAGTTTGTATACAGTGCGCCGGTTGGGAAGTGACGACGTTTCAGGCTTTACCAGGTGGTCAGAGCCGGGCAACTGTTTAATCTGCGCGCTGCCGTCATGGCGTGACATTGCCTGAATCGGGAGGTCGGTATTGGATATTGGGTACGATTTTAGCGATAAAACGCCTTCTGTCAAATGCGATTCATGTAGGTGCGGGCGCTAAGGCCGCCACTCTCTCGCGGCTTGACCAGCCCTCCTGCCGTAAGGCGGGGTTGTCTACATCGGGCCGGTGTTGTTCAAGAAGACACTCAACGCAAATGCAGGCAGGTCTGTGTTATCATTCGGCCCGAATACCATGTCATGCCCGGAAAGCCAGAAAACGCGTTCCTTGAGGTCCCAGGCGAAAGCGCTTGGGAGGCAGTTTGCGAAGTAGCTCAGAGCCTCACCCTACTGAAGGAGCAGCCCATGTCCAGGAAACCCACCGTTCTTGTCGATCCCTTCTTCCGGAAGATGGACGAGATTTTCTCGGAATCGGATCTGAGACGCCTGCCCGAAATCGTTGACGTCGTCTGGGGCAGGTCGGAGTCAATGCCCATGGAGGATGCTGTTGAAGCGCTAAAGGAGGCGGAGGCGGTCGTTTGCTCCAGCTGGCACTACGGCGACGTTTTGTACGAGGCAGTCAATTTGAAGGCCATTTTGACTGTTTCCGGCGCCTTTCCTTTGGACCTGGACTACGACTATTGCTTCGCCAACGGGATCCGGGTGCTGTCGGCAGCGCCAGCCTTTGGCCGCCAGGTGGCAGAGATGGCGCTAGGCATGGCTATTGCATGCGCGAGGGGGATTGTAGATGGTCACCTGGCGATGAAGGATGGCACTGAGATCTATTCGAAGGCGGGGAATGTCGGCAACTTCAATCTCTACGGCAAGCGGGTTGGGTTGATCGGGTATGGGGGACTGGCTCGAAGCCTGCATCCGCTGCTAGAACCGTTTGGCTGCCACGTCGTGGTGTACGATGCCTGGCTGGGGGATCGTTATCTACGGCGTCAGGGCGTAACGCCTGTCCCTTTGGAAGAGTTGATGGAGACATCGCAGTTAATCTTTGTGCTGGCGGTCCCGTCGGACGAGAACCGCGCCCTGCTGGACCGTGATCTGTTGGAACGTATCCAGCCGGACGCGGCGTTGATTCTTGTGAGCAGAGCCCATCTCGTTGATTTTGATGCGTTGACCGAACTGCTGCATGCGGGCCGCTTTCGCGCGGCGATCGACGTCTTTCCGCAGGAGCCGCTTGACCCGGCACATCCGATCCGCAGCGCGCCGAATGTTGTGCTTTCAGCGCACCGCGCGGGCAGCGTAAAGGAGGCACATTGGGAGATTGGCGAGATGGTGTTGGACGACCTGGAAGCGATAGCAAAAGGGTTGCCGCCGCAACGGATGCAGAGGGCTGAGCCGGAGCTGGCGCCCAGGTATGCAAGCACGCGGGTAAAGGGACACAGATCGAGTTAGGTCTGTTCGTGCGTCCCGATTTCAGTGCGTAGGTCGGCACCTAGCTGGTCAGAGTAAGTCTCAGAGCTTCGATCAGCCTTGGCTGGAGATCGCTGGCCAGGGTCTCTTCGCGCCGGTTGAGCCCACTCATGTAGGCCTTGAGCAGGATGTGAAAGTCGAGCAGGGCCGCGTCGAGGTTGAGGGGATGACTCAGGCTGTCGTCTTCAAGCCAGTCGAAGGCGGCTTCGGTCATGGCGGCCTGGCCGAGGATGTCTTCGTCAGGGTAGTTATGGCTGCCGCGTTCGTGTTTGCCGCGTATGGCGGTCTCCCAGCCCCACATGCTCCAATGGACGTAGCCGTCTGTGCCGTAAACTGTGACCTGCTTGTGGACGTTGACGCGCTCATCGCCCGTTAACACGTAAGGACCGTTGGTTCCGCAGCGCAGGAGTGTGCTGGCGCCGTCGCGGTAGCGAATCGTCGCCAGGGTAGCGTCGGGTGCGTAGTGTTGTTTGCGGCCTTCCTGCAGTCCGTTTGCCCCGGAGATCTGGGCGAAAATGCTGACCGGTTCGCCTTGGGAATGGAAGGCGGCGACCGACTGCAAGACGTGCGTACCCTGGTAGGCCATATTCATGCGGGCGCTGGCGTCGATGAGGCGGACGTCGCCGATGGCGCCGTCAGAGACCAGATCCTGCAGCTGGCTACGGCGGGGGTGGAAATGGAGCTGGTGGTTGATGGCGACTTTCACTGTGGCGGATTCGGCGAACTTGCGGATCGCCAGGTAGTCTTCGGCCTGGATGGCGAGCGGCTTTTCAATGATGAGGACGCCGACGCCGGCGGCTTCGGCGGCTTGCATTACTTCGAGGCGGACGTTGGGCGGGGTGTTGACGTGGACGAGGTCTGGTTTTTCGCGTTCGAACATCTCGCGGTAGTCGGTGTAGCGGGCGTCAACATTCCAGCGCTGGCCAAAGGCCTCACGGTTGGCGCGGTTGCGGGTGGCGATGCAGGCGAGTTGGCCGCGGGGGATGTGTATATAGGCGTCGGCGTGGCCGTTGGCGCGTCCGCCGCTGACGCCGATGATGGCGCACTTGTAGGTCATGGTTGAGGTCTCCACACTTGTAGGATAGCAGGTCTCAGCTCTTCAGGCGGGAGCACACCCGATAGGGCACAGATTACCCAGAGCCCGCGTTCGAAGAAAACGGGGCAAAAAACTGCAGATCTTTAATGGATCGAACGTCGAAATTGCCCGAGAAGAGTTCCCAAGGGCACCACAAGAAGGCTAGCTTGATTCCAGCCAGCATCCTTGCGAGAAGCGTTACGCGCGCTGGGCTTCCAAGGGTACGCAAACTCTGGTGAATTCTGCCCGTCTTGCCCGTGCCATTGGAGCGCCAGCCATATGTGTCGGTTTCATATTCTTTGCGTGTTCCTCGAAGGAACAGCAGGTTACGACACATCAAATGGATGTTCGCCAGTCAGTTTTGGGTTGCCGTACAACTCTATTTCTTCCAGCTTGGGCAATTTGCCCAACTCGGACGGAATCTCTCCGGACAGCTGATTGAGTGCGACATCCAGCAGTCTCAGATTGGCGAGCCGACAGAGGACGGTCGGGATATTCCCAGCCAACTGGTTGCCGCAGAGAAGAAGCTCCTCCAGATTTGAGAGACGGCTTAGCTCAGCCGGTATGGCGCCGGTCAGCTTGTTGTTGGAGAGTTCCAGAACTTCCAAATTGGCCAGTTTGCCCAGACTAGGGGGAATCGGGCCCGTCAACTGATTATTGGAGAGATCCAAGACCTCCAAATTGGCGAGTCGATCCAGTTCAACCGGAATAGCCCCGCCAACTTGTGTATCTGAAATGAAAATCGTTTCCAGATCAACAAGGTCACCCAATTCAGATGGAATTACACCAGTAAAATCGTTTTGGCAAAGGCCAAGCATTTGCAGATTTGCCAGCCCTCCAAGGGTCGCTGGAATGACACCCGTCAGTTTGTTGCCTGAGAGATCCAACTCTTCAAGTTGCGAAAGCCCGCCCAGTGCGGGGGGGACTGTGCCGGTCAGGTCGTTGAAAGCGAGCCTCAGGCCCTTCAGTTTGGTGAGCCGGCCCAGCGCAGGGGGTATGACGCCCGTCAGATAGTTGTAGCCGAGGTTTAGCCATTCCAGACTGGTCAGCCTGCCCAGGTCAGCCGGAACCCTACCTGAGAACTGCCGATTGCCGAGGCTCACTGCCGTGACGCGGGTCCGCGGCCCGGAAGTGTCGAAAGTTACACCCTCCCATTCAGTTTCGGGGACATGCTCATACCAGTTCAGGTTTTCGTCACCTGCGAGCACGTCCCGGACTTTTATGAGAATGGCGGTGTCGCCAAATTGTCCATGGCGGGAAACCTTGCCCATCGTTCTTTTCTCACTTCATAGTCGCGAGTCGCAGTACTGCAAGGTGACACCCTTCGGCCTGAACTGCGACTCACTTGGTGCCGCGATAGTATCATAGTCAGGAATTGGGTTCTGTTTGCTCCGAACTGTGAACTTGCTGGCGCATGTAGAACCACACCATTCTGATTTCGTCATAGGAGTATTCGTCGCCCAGGACTTCCTTTGCGGGCGAGAGATATTCCCCTCCAGTCTCTACCAATGCCGCCCTGATTTTGTCGTACCGTTCCTGGGGAGGTAACAGGGGGCCGAGATCCAGCTTTTCGCCCGCACGGACTAGTCGATTCAAGTGGCCGGCGATCGTACTCTCCGCGAGGCCGCGTTCTCGCGCAATCTCCTTGATGGACATGCCTTGCTGCAGTAGCTGTCTGGTCTGAACGTAAGTAGTGCTGAGACCTTTACCTCGATCCGACTTGCTGCGCTTTCGGGCCGGAATGAGTCGCTCCTTGAGGTCGTGTGAGGTGGCATAGTCGACGATGGCAGCCAAGAAGGCATCGCCAAGCTGCTCAAGCTTCCTTGCGCCCACTCCAGAAATCCGGCCCAGGCTGTTCCGGCTCTGAGGAAAGTAGTAGGCCATCTGCTGCAAGGTGACATCGCCAAAGATCACATAGGGTGGGACATCTTGTTCGGCGGCCAGACTGCTGCGCAGCCCCCGGAGCACACTGAATAGTGCACGGTCATAGTCCAAGGCCGCGCGACTCGCAGTCGATTCTTTTTCATCCTCGCGTTTGGGCCGGGCAAGCGCTAACTCCTCACGGTTCTTAAGAAACAGTCTTCCGGCTTTGGTGACTCTTAGCGTCGGGTACTCCCCGCTGCTCTTGAAGAGCAGACCTTCGGCCACAAGAAGGCCGGCTATCTCCTTGAGTTCTCCGTCTGAGAACTCTTCGGCAATGCCATAGACACTCAGTTTGTAGTGGCCACGTTGCCTGATGGCCTTGGTGTTCGCACCGCGCAGCACGGCGCTTACATGGTTGATACCGAAACGCTGCTCAGTGCGGATCACTGCCGAAAGGATCTTCTGGGCGATGATTGTGGCGTCGAACTCCTCTTTAGGCACCAGGCAGAAGTCGCAGCCGCCGCAGTTTTCTGTGCCCCACTCCTCACCGAAGTAGCCGAGGATGTATTTTCGCCTGCAAGACTTCAACTGGCAGAATTCGACGACTTGAGCCAGCTTTTGGCGTGCGTTGTGGCGCTCCGTTTCGTCCTCGGACTTGCCGATAAGAAATTCGAGCCTACTAACGTCGCCAAAGGAGTAAAATAGGACGCAATCGCTAGGTAAGCCGTCGCGTCCCGCACGGCCCGTTTCCTGATAATAGCCCTCGAGCGACTTGGGAAGGTCGTAGTGAACCAGCATGCGAATATTGGGCTTGTTGATGCCCATGCCAAAGGCAATAGTCGCCACGACGATTGGAACACGGTCGCGCACGAAGGACTCCTGGGTTTGACGCCTCACTTCGTTCTCAAGACCTGCGTGATACGGCTGTGCGTCGAGTCCGGTGTCACGGAGGCGTGCGGCCAGATCTTCAGTGTCTTTTCGGGAGGTACAGTAGATAATCGCCGACGCGTCTTTGTGCCTGTCAAGGAGTGCCACAAGCAGGTCAAAGCTGTCGCTCCTCTTGGGCACGACTCCGTAGCTGAGATTCGGACGATTGAAACTGGCGATGAATTGCCGAGGCCGGCTCAGCCGAAGCTGGTCGACGATGTCGCGGCGTACTTGTTCGGTGGCGGTAGCTGTCAGTGCGAGGAAGGGCACGCCAGGCATCTTTCTGCGTAGTTCTCCCAGTCGGCGGTAGTCGGGGCGAAAGTCGTGCCCCCACACAGAGATGCAGTGGGCCTCGTCGACAGCGACAAGACTCACCCGGAGGTTGGCGAGAGAGTCTTGAAATTCCGGTAATGAGAGTCTCTCCGGGGCAACGTAAAGAATTTTTAGAGTGCCTTGGCGCGCCTGTTCAAACACGCGGCGCACTTCGGAGAAAGGCATCATACTGTTGATGGCGCCCGCAGGGATACCATTTGCCTTTAGCGCGTCCACCTGGTCCTTCATCAGTGCTATCAGGGGGGAGACTACTAAGGTCAGGCCGTCGAGACGTAGGGCGGGCAACTGGTAGCAGAGTGACTTGCCGCCACCGGTAGGCATGAGGACCAGTGCGTCTTCACCGTTGAGAACGCTTGTGATGATCTCTTCCTGCAGGGGGAGGAATTCGTCGTAACCGAAGTATTGCTTTAGCAGGTCTAGCATGGGGGATTTCTCGCTTTTTCGATAGACGCGGGCAAATAGGGCCCGATACGACGTTGAGTTGATTACGAATGTAGGGCGCGATGGTCAGGCGACAAGGCACGACCACTTTGAAGAGGAGTGCTTTTGAATTCACAGTTGGACTTTTTCCTATTGCCACGGCTTAAGTAGAACCTTGGCGCACTGGCCGGTGGCCTGGAGGTCCCAGGCGTCGGCGACGCGATCGAGGGGGAAACGGTGGGTGATGAGTTTGTCGAGTTTATCGGGATTGGCGGCGATGACGCGCAGGATTTGCGGGGTATCGGCCATGTTGTAGTGCCAGGAGCCGTGGAGGCTGAGGCCTTTGCGCAGCATGTCGGTGCTGACGTGGATGGGGGTTGCGTCGGTGCCGCTTTCGCCGACGAAGCTGACGGTGCCCTTGCGGCGGGTGGCATCTATGCAGAAGCGGTGAGCTGCGACAACACCGGAGCAGTCTATGCTGTGGTCTACGCCGCGGCCGTCGCGCGTGAGCGAAAGAACCTGTTCGAGCGCGTCAGCGTCGGTTGGGTCGATGACGGTGGCTGCGCCCAACTCGATGGCCTTGGCTGCACGGTATTTGTTTACATCGACCCCGATCACTGTAGCACCCCGATGGGTACCGTTAATGACGCCGCCGAGGCCCACGGGGCCCAGGCCGGTGATCATGAGTGAGTCGTCGGGGCCTATGTTTGCGCGTTGGACTGCGCCGAAGGTGGGACCCAGGCCGCAACAGGCCATGGAGGCGTGATCGTAGGAGACGCCGTCGGGGATCGGCACGAGCATCCAGTCCTGTTTGAGCATGAACTGCGACATGGTTGCTCTGCCCTCGGCGCCGTCAGGTTGGGGCGGGGGCTCCTCGGCGTCCAAGCAGTGGATGTACTCGCCGTCGAGACAGAGTTCGCACTGCCCGCATGGCGTTTGGGGCATAACGACGACGCGATCGCCGACGTTGACGCGGCAGGGCTGCGCCACTTCGACGACTTCTCCGGCGGCCTCGTGACCGAGGTAGGGGGCCTCTCTGCCGGAGACGTATACCTTAAACTCAGTACACATGGGGGCGGTATGGATCTTGACGACGACCCAGTTTTCGCCGGCGGTGGGGTTTGGCGCGTCAACAACGCCGCCCTGTTTCGGTCCAAATACAGCAGCTGTCTTCATTATTCCCGTTCCTTCCTCATTGCTTGCCATTCCGGCTGAAAGCTGTCTTGCAAGTGCCACGCTATCCGTAGGGAAAGAGGCCGCTTGTAATCTACCAGTTGGTAAAGGAGCCGTCGAGACGGCGTACCTGCGGCGTCTCGCGCCACTGGGACGGTTGGCGGGCGGCTGCTTCCCTGTCGAATTCGATACCGAGACCGGGCAGATCGGTCGGCGTGAGATATCCGTCCTCCCAGTGGTGTTGCACGGGCACGATGTCAGGCAGGATTTCGGAGGGTTTGCGGGGTTGTTCCTGGACGCCAAAGTTGGAGGTGGCCAGATTCATCTGGAGGCAGGCTGCGGAGGAGACCGGGCCGAGCGGGTTGTGAACGACCAGCTTGATGTAGTGGGTCTCGCACCAGCCGGCGATCTTGCGGGCTTCGGTGAAGCCGCCGGCAATACACATGTCGACACGTGCGTAGTCGATCCATTCCTCCTCTATCAGCTGGCGAAACTCCCATTTCGAGGAGAATTGTTCGCCGGCAGCGATAGGCACGTGGACGCGAGGCCGCAAGGTCTTGAACGAGTCCGGGTTTTCGCTGCGAAGGGGATCCTCAATGAAGAATGGTGCGTACTGCTCGACTTCGCGGCAGAGCCAGATTACGTCAGGGAGGTCGAGGCGTGTGTGAACGTCGAAACAGATATTGATTTCGTCGCCGATGGCGGTTCGCACGGCTTCGAACTGGCGCAGGGCGGCGCGCACGGCCTGGCGAGGCTCGAGGATGTCGCCGTTCTGGGGGAGACCCCAGCGTACGAACTTCCAGCCCTGCTCCTTGGTCTCGAGGCAGCTCTCGACGAGGGGTTCCACTTCCAGGGCATGGACGTAATTGTGAGGATAGCAGACGACCTTGTCGCGGACGCGGCCGCCGAGCAGCTCGTAGACGGGTACGCCGAGCGCCTTGCCTTTGATGTCCCATAGGGCGATGTCGATGGCGGAGATGGCCGAACTGAGGACACGCTGGGCGGGGAAGAAGCCGCCGCGGAAGAGCCATTGCCAGATATGTTCTATGCGAAATGGGTCCTGGCCGACGAGTATCTCCTTGAAATGTTTGACAGCGCCAATCACCGCCTGTTCGCGGCTGGTCAGACCGGACTCGCCCACGCCGAAGATACCTTCATCGGTATCGACGACTACGAATAGAAAATTGCGATGGCCGGCCCAGACAGGGTAGGCGATAATGTCGGTAATTTTCATCGGACACTCCTTGGAGACTTTAGGCGAAATGGGTTTGCCCTCGCCATTCAAGAGATGTCAACGGGGGCGAGAGGAATTTGAGTCGGACTGAAGATGGTCAATCGAAGGCAACGCCGCCCGTCGCAACTATCAGAAGCGGGCCGTCAGTCCAGGTTAAATGTGCCGTCGCGGTACCCTGAAAAGCCTACACGCGACGGAAGAACTTCGCAAGCCGATCCGCTCGCGGCAGGCGGAAAATCACCAGAGTAGCTGGTATTGGTCCAGTATTCGGCCTGCTGGCCGTCTTTTATTGCAGTTCGGGCCGTGTTTCCGTATGATGGGGCCAGATTCATATACAGAACTCATACGGAGGATTTTGATGCGAGCACTCGTCTGGACTGCGCCGGAAGTGATGGAGATACAGGAGCAGCCCGATCCGACGCCAGTGGCGGATGAGGTGGTGGTTCGCGTGGCTTACGCCGGTATCTGCGGCTCGGAGTTGAGCGGGTTTCTGGGCCACAATGCGTTGCGTACGCCGCCACTGGTGATGGGGCATGAGTTTGCGGGCGAGATCGTGGAGGTGGGGCGCGATGTGTCCGGGCTTGAAGTCGGCGATGCTGTGACGGTGAACCCGCTTACGTACTGCGGGCAGTGCCGCACATGTCATATGGGTTTGACGCAACTTTGTCCGGAACGGCGGCTGGTGGGGGCGCACAGGCCGGGCGCTTTTGCGGAATATGTCAGTACCCCTGCGTTCGTGACGCACAAGTTGCCGGACGGGATGTCTCTGCGCACAGGTTCTCTGACGGAGCCGGTGGGCGTGGGCGTGCGCATCGGCCGGCTGGCGGGCGATGTGGAAGGAGAGTCGGCGCTGATTATCGGGGCAGGGCCGATTGGGCTGCTGGCCCTGCAGGCGCTGAAGCTGGCCGGCGCGGACCAGATCTTCATCTCGGACCTGGACCCTGAGCGTCTGGCGATGGGCGGCGCACTCGGCGGCATCACAGTTACGCCGGCTGGAGGCGGCCTTGGCGGGGCCGGCCAGGGGGCGGACGTGGTTGAGACGGTCAAGGAGGCCACCGGCGGCGAGGGGGTAGCGGTCTCGGTTGACGCGGTGGGGACGGGGGGTACACGCAGCCAGTGTGTGGACGCTACGCGGAATGCTGGAATCCTGATTCTCTCGGGGCTGCATGAGGAGACGAGCCCGATGCCGGCGGCGGCGATAATCCGGCAGGAGCTGACGGTGCGGGGCAGTTTTGCTTACGGCGCGGCTGATTTTGAAGACGGGCTGGAGGCGTTGCATGCGGGCCACTACCGGCTTGACCCGTGGATTGTTGAAGCGCCGCTGGAGGAGGGTGGGGACTGGTTTAAGCGTCTCATCCACAGTCCGGGCAATGTTTCGAAGGTGCTGCTGGTTCCGGACCGATGATGAATTCGACGGGGAGTTGTCACGATGGCAAAGCCAAAGAAGAGAACTTCAGATGAAAGCGCTGAAATCATCGTAAATGAACAAGGCGTCCCAGTAATCGCTGGCACCGACTTCAAGGTCCGGCAGATTGCCATGGACTATATCGAGATGGGGTATGATGTGGCAGGGATCCAAGGACAGCATCCGTTTCTCTCCAGGGCCCAGATAAGGCTGGCGATCTCCTATTACCTTAAGAACAAGAAGTCTTTCGACGCAGAGATAGAAGATAGCGCGCGCGAATATGAAAGGCTACACCGTGAATCGGCCAACTCACCCATCCGCCAGAAGCTCCGTGAGCGGCGAGCAAAAAGTTGAGCCTGGCACTATACATGGATCATCACGTAAAGGGCGACATAACAGTGGGCCGTCGCATTTGAGGTGTTGATGTTTTGACTGCGAGCGAAGACGGTGCATCGCGAATTGATGACGAAATGCTTTTGCGACGGGCCACCGATTTGGGTCGAGTTCTCTTCAGCCAGGATGCTGACTTGCTCAGATTGGCTGCCAGTTTTCAAAGGCTGGGTATCGAGTTTACCGGCCTCCTGTACGTGCATCAGTTGCGACTGATCGTCGGCCAAGTAGTAGAGGACCTCGAAGTCGCGGCAAAGGCGCTGGACCCTGAGGAGATCGCGAATCGTATTGAATTCTTGCCGCTGTAGGTAACCAGATGCCACCGGCAAGGGACTTTTCATAAGTCCAAGCTGGCTCAATTTCCTTCCTCACTCTTTCCCAGGAGAATTCCTATGTCGATACCTCGCCCGGAGTACCCGCGGCCGCAGTTTGTGCGCAAGGACTGGCTTTGCCTGAACGGCGAGTGGGAGTTTGAGATCGACCAGGGCGACAGCGGTCTGGAAAGAGGGCTGCTGGGGCGTCCGCTTGGGGGTCAGATCACGGTTCCTTTCTGTCCGGAGTCGCGGCTGTCGGGGGTGGAGAACCATGACTTTCTGGAGGCGGTCTGGTACCGGCGAGAAGTGGAGATTCCAAGCAGTTGGACGGGGCGGCGGGTGCTGCTGCATTTCCAGGCGGTGGACTATGACTCCACTGTGTGGGTCAATGGAGAGGAGGTTGGGCGGCACAGAGGGGGATTCAGCCCCTTCACTTGTGATCTGAGCGACGCGGCTCTGCCAGGTGAGCGGGTGACTGTTGTGGTGCGGGCTCGGGACAACCACAGGGATCCGCAGCCGCGGGGCAAGCAGGCGCAGACGTATAGGCCGCGGGGCGCGATTTACGTGCGGACGACCGGCATCTGGCAGAGTGTGTGGATGGAACCGGTACCTGAACTTCATTTGGGACGGCCGCGGCTGACGCCAGACGTTGCCAACAGTGTCATCCGTGTGGAGCAGCCGCTGGTTCTGCGGCGGGTGGCGGCGGAGCGGTTTCAGACTGCGAAACTGGATGGAGTTCGATTGCAGGCCCAGCTTCTGGACAGCGAAGGAGTCGTTACGGAGGCAGAATGTTTGGCCGAGTTTGACCTGTGTCCGCAGCTGGCATTGCGGATTCCGGGAGAGCGGAGAAGGCTGTGGTCAATCGGGGACCCGCATCTGTATGATTTGGTGCTGAGGCTGGTTGATGGAAAGGGAGAGGTGGTTGACGAGGCGCGTAGCTACGCCGGACTGCGCAGCGTGGCGATCAGCGGGAAGGCGATCACGTTGAATGGACGGCCTGTCTTTCAGAGGCTGGTCCTAGATCAAGGCTATTACCCGGACGGCATAATGACGGCGCCCAGTGACGAAGCCTTGCGCCGGGATATCGAGTTGAGCAAGGACGCCGGGTTCAACGGGGCGCGGCTGCATCAGAAGGTCTTTGAGGAGCGATTTCTGTATCATGCCGACCGTCTGGGGTATCTCGTTTGGGGCGAATTCGGGGACTGGGGATGCCGTCATTACGGCGCGGTGGAGGACCATCAGCAGCCGACGGCGTCTTACATCACCGAGTGGCTGGAGGTCTTGGAGCGGGACTATTCTCATCCATCGATCGTGGGATGGTGCCCGCTCAACGAGACCTGGCAGCCGCTGCACGATCGCATTACGACCCTGGATGCGGTGACGCGAGGGCTCTACCTGGCGACGAAGGCTGTGGACAGGACGCGGCCGGTGCTGGACACAAGTGGGTATTCGCACCGGGTAGCGGAGGCGGACATTTACGACTGCCACGACTATACGCAAGACACTGATCTGTTTGCCGAATATCACGCGGACGTAGGGCATGGCAAACCGTACTATAACGGGCGGGACGGGCAGACCTGGTCGATCGCTTACAGGGGGCAGCCGTTTTTTGTGAGTGAGTTCGGGGGCATCTGGTGGAACCCCGATGTCAGGGAGGGAGAAGAGTCCTGGGGCTACGGGGAGAGGCCGAAGTCGATAGAAGAGTTCTATGAACGGTTCGCGCGCCTGTGCGGGATCCTTTTGGACGACCCCGCTCATTTTGGCTATTGCTACACGCAATTGACCGATATTCTGCAGGAACAGAACGGGGTTTACGGTTTCGACCGGTCGCTGAAATTCGACATGGTTAGGATACGGGCGGCGCAGGAGAGACCGGCGGCGGTTGAAGCGAAAGGCGGCGGACAGTCGGATCCGTAACCGTTGTCGACCGGTTTTCGGGCTCCTAATTCAATTCTCTTCGAATCACTTTCCGGACTCACATTGCCCCGGCTTGCAACGCCGCTGGAACCGGGCCTGGCTACGAGCCAAGCCTAACCCCGACCGGAGATTGCGGTGACGATATTGTCGCCCTCGGTGGGACGTTCGGGCTGTTCGGCCTGCCCGGCTTTGGCGGCCAGGAGGGGGTAGGCGTCCATAGGGGCCAGGCCGGTTACGGGGGCCAGCGCGGGCACGCGCCGCATCGCTCTTTCGATGGCGGGCTCCAGCTTTTCCAGTTTGCGCTTTTGGCGTTCGTCGTGGCGGTCTTTGAATGCGGGCATCACCTGATCGGCGAAGAGTTCGAGAGACTCACAGATGTGCTCGTGGCGGTTGTTGCCGGCCTGTTGGACGAAGACGACCTGGTCTACGCCGGCGTTCTCCAGAGCCTCCAGGTTACGGGCGACCTGGGAGGGCGTGCCGATTCCGGCTGAGGGTTCGTATTTCTCGGGCATGTTGCGCTGGAAGTCCTGCCAGATGTCGAATTCGCCGGGGACGTGGCTACCGGTGATATAGAAGTGGCTGAGGGCGTAGCCGAAGAACTGGAAGTTGCGGGCGCCACGGCGCTCGGCCTCGGCGCCGTCCTCGTGGAGCATGAATCCGGCTACGATGGCGAGATTGGGGTTGACGGTGCGGCCGATTGGGTTGCACTCGCGCTCGAAAGTTTCGTAGTACTCCTCTACCCAGTGGGCGGCGCTGTCGGGATCGATGAAGGCGAAGGTCAGCGCGCCCATGCCGTAGCGGGCTGCGATCTTAATCGTGTCGCGGTTGGAGCAGGCGAGCCACAGGGGCGGGTGCGGCTTCTGGAGGGGCTTGGGGACGACGTTGCGGGGCGGCATGGAGAAGCTCGCGCCGTCGAAGCCGGCGTACGGTTCCATGATCATCATTTTGGCCGCCTCGCGGACCGACTCTTCCCACATCAGATGCTTCTGCTCCGGGTCGATGCCGAAGCCTTCGAGTTCGCTGCGGCTGCTCGAGGAGCCGGTGCCCCATTCGACGCGGCCGTCGCTGATCAGGTCGAGGGTGGCGATGCGCTCGGCGATGCGGGCGGGGTGGTTGAAGTTGCTGGGCATGAGTACGATGCCGTGGCCGAGACGGATCTGGCGGGTGCGCTGGCTGCAGGCTGCCAGGAATACCTCGGGCGCGGAGGAGTGGGAGTACTCTTCCAGGAAGTGATGCTCGACTTCCCAGGCGTAGTCGATGCCGAGACGGTCGGCCAGTTCGACCTGATCGAGGGCCTCCTTGAGGAGACGGTGTTCGCTGTCCTCCGCCCAAGGGCGGGGAAGCTGGTGTTCGTAAAAGATACCGAATTGCAAGAGGCGATCCTTTGAAAGTGGCTAAGCGTCGAATACGGTTTGTCGGAACCGATATTTTCAGGTCCATTATACGGTTATTCGACGGCGGAGGCGAAGTTTCGGCAGGCGCCTACGGTGGAAGGGCTATGTTGGTGTAACCATGAGGGCACCCACAAGGGGTGCCCTTACGGGGGACGGTGGGTAGGCAGGGTCTGGGAGTCGTGGCGCGTACGAGGGCACCCACAAAGGGTGCCCCTACGGTGGGTGGCTGATTGGAATTAGACGTCAATGAAACTTAGGGGCCGAAAAGTAGGCAGACGGCCATGGGCGCCCAAACCATGTCGCCGACTGGCGTGAGCTGGCCGCTGTCTGCATCGCGACTGAAGACGCAGATGTCGTCGGAATCCTGGTTGGCGGCGAGAACCCAGGCGCCGGTTGGGTCGATGGTGAAGTTACGGGGCGTCTGGCCCCGAGTCGAGGCATGACCGATGGCGGTGAGGCGGCCGCTGTCCTGGTCGACCGAGAAGATGGCAAGCGTGTTGTGGTGGCGGTTCGAGCCGTAGACGAAGCGGCCATCGGCGGAAACGTGAATGTCGGCGGTACTGAGTCCGGTCTTGTCGTCGACGTCGTCAGGGAGGGTTGAGATCGTCTGGATGGCGTCGAGTGCGCCGGTGCCGGGATCGAAGGCGCATACGGTTA
>JAPPKG010000564.1:0-2183 GCA_026914085.1 Caldilineaceae bacterium
CCCCCCTTTGGGGGGGGGCCCCGCCCCCGCAACGCCCCCTCTTCTGTCCGCGCCGCAGCAAGTGTGTGGCTAATTTGAAGTTGTCGTCTCGCGGCGGCCGGGGTTCCCCCCCCTCCCCCCCACGCATCTTGGCAGTTTCCGAGTATGTGCCAGCGCGAGCCAGACAGGCGAGGCCACTCCCATACATACCCAACGTTCACCGCTATGACCATTGAGAGCTCCTACAGAAATCCTGACGGTACATTCCCCCCAGACAGAACGCACACAGCACACCCACACAATTCATGGCTTAGTAGCTACAATGACACGATGAGCTTCACCGCAATTGACTTAACTTCGATTCTCTTCTCCTTCATGCTCGGTGGTTTCGTCGGCCTCGTCGTGGGCAGATTTATCGAAAAGATATTCGACCGCATGGACGCAGTGCCCATGAAGTTAAGGCTGCTTTTGGCCTTCCTCATCCTATCTGCCACCTCGATTGCATTTGAACTATTCCTCGAACAATCGGGAATAGCACTCATGATGGCCTTCGCCCTCGGATTCGGCCTGGTGACCACACTCCATGAACTTATATTTCCTGACTCTGGCAAAGAATGAGTCGCGGCACAAAGGCCACAATTCAGAAAACAAAGCAGTTGACAGTACTTCTGGCCGGTTTTTCATCCGGCGCAGAGATCCCCGCTCCGCCGACGACACACGATGGCTTGCCATCCCGAAAACCCTCATCAATCCTGCAAATCCTGATTCAGACGACGAACACACAAAGCCAGGGACCCCACGCTTTCCTGCAGACCTTGCACAAACCCGAAAAATCAGTAGAATTGACCATGCCTCCAGCTTCACCTACTGGCTTCCCAAGGTAATGGCACGTTCGGCACCGGAGACCCAGCACCAGGACGCTCACCTACCGAAATAGCCTTATTCCAGTTCCATAATCCTTGTCATTGACTGCACCGCGAGAACAATACACATGCTGACAACAGAACAGAAGATCCAATTCGATAACCAGGGCTTCCTCAATGTCCCCGGCCTCTTCTCCGAGGACGAAGTCCAGCACTATCGACAGCACTTCATGGACCTTAGAGCCGCCGGCTCCTACCCCGGCGACTCCGCCGGTGTCGACAACGACAGCAACGACCCGCTCAAAAAATACCCTCGCATGATTCACATGCACCGCTGGGATAAACTCAGCTGGAACTGGATGCTGGACAGCCGCCTGCGCGACTGCATGACCGCCATGCTCGGCCGCGAACCCTTCGCCGTGCAGACAATGCTCTACTTCAAGCCTCCCGGCGCCCGCGGCCAGGCCCTCCACCAGGACCAGCACTACCTGCGCGTCCAGCCCGGCACCTGCATCGCCGCCTGGCTCGCCCTCGACGACTGCGACGAAGAAAACGGCTGCCTCCGCATGGTCCCCGACAGCCACGCCTGGCCCCTCCTCTGCACCGCCGAAGCCGACACCACCCAAAGCTTCACCGACGTCACCGTAGACCTGCCCGAAGACGTGGACGCCCAACCCGTAATTATGAAGCCCGGCGACGTCGTCTTCTTCAACGGCCAGGTCGTCCACGGCAGCTTCCCCAACACCAGCGCCGACCGCTTCCGCCGCGCCCTCATCGGCCACTACATCGCCGGCGAAGCCCGCAAAGTAGCCAAATACTACCATCCCATCTACCGCATGGACGGTTCTCCGGTCCAGCTTGATGTCAGCGAGGGCGGAGGTCTCTGCGGACGATGGGTCGATGTCGATGGAACGCCCGTAATCGAAATGCATCGCAGCGAACCGCTGGCCTGGTAAGTTTCTCGGCCAGACAGTTCATAGCTGAAAAGAACCGAAAAGCAGTACCCGGACCGTCTCTCCATCTGCCAACCCCTGCATAGCATTCTACAAATTGGCAGGCATCCCTTTGCAGAGACCAAACATTCTCCTGATCATGAGCGATGAGCACGACCCGGCCGTAGCCGGCTGCTACGGCCACCCCCTCGTGCAAACGCCCCACCTCGACCGTCTCGCCGCCGGAGGCGTCCTTTTCGAGAACGCCTACTGCAACAACCCTATCTGCGTTCCCTCCCGCATGTCCTTCCTCACCGGCAAATACGCCTCCGATGTCAATGTCTTCGACAACGGCTCCCAGGGCATACGCATCTTATTGGGAGAGAACTTTGAGGAGATAGTCAGTTTT
>JAPPKG010000517.1:0-2181 GCA_026914085.1 Caldilineaceae bacterium
GGGCGCGGGTCTCCGCCGACCTGAGCAGCGACCGCATGAACAACAAGATCCGCCAGGCCCAGGGCATGAAGGTGCCCTATATGCTGATCGTCGGTGATCGCGAGGTGGAAGAAGACACCGTTTCCCTACGCCGCCGCGACGGCGTCCGCCGGAACGGCATGCCGGTGGCAGAGTTCGTCTCGCTTGTTGTCGAGCGTATCGCCAGCCGCGCCAAGACACTGTAGAGAGACCGGCTCGTCAATTCTGCGCATGTTTCGCGTAAGGGACGAAACCGGCGGTGCTTTGAACCATCCGCGCCTCCGCTCGATAGAGGCGCATGTGAAAATATTTGGGCGCTGAAGTACAGGCTGGAGCGCATACGTTTTTCCTACTGCCGAACACACCTCACTGGATGGCTCGGTGCAGGTGTGTTCGGTATGTTTCTGTGAAATCTGCATGTTTAACCGTTCGACCCGGAATAACCGGCTCTCAATGAAGAGCGCTACAGGAGGAAGATGATGCACAACCGTTTGTTACTTGGTAGATTAGCAGCCGTACTGATAGCTGCCGCCCTGTTTGTGTCCGGCTGTGATCAATACATGACATCCAATTTGCAAATGGATGGCGCCGTCACCCAACACGTTACCAAGGCCGACCGCGCCGGGTTCACCGTAGCCATGGTAGAGAAAGCTCTGCAACGCTACGACGCCCAGGGACGGGAAGCCACCGTTGACTACTACAACTCCCCGGCAAGCGTGGACGGCGAATGGTATGTCTTCATCGTCGATGAGAACGACGAGATAATCGCCCACGCCAACCCGGATCTGCTGGGTGAGAGCCTGCACGGCCCTGTAGGGGTGGATATCACCGGCTATCGACAAGGCGAAGCCATCGCCGGCGCCACCGAGGAGGGGAAATGGGTCGAT
This sequence comes from Caldilineaceae bacterium, assembly GCA_026914085.1. Classification (GTDB taxonomy): domain Bacteria; phylum Chloroflexota; class Anaerolineae; order Caldilineales; family Caldilineaceae; genus Bin5. The sequence goes on from JAPPKG010000517.1 coordinate 906, forward strand.
TACATCTTCCTCAACCTTGCCACCGGCAACCAGGAGTTCAAACATACTTGGGCGGTGCGTCACGACGGGCTGATCTTCGCTTCCGGTTGGTATCAGATCCTGCCCGACCTCTCCCGCAGCGCCCCCTCCAAGGCCGATCGTCCAGGCTACGCCGTCCACCTTGTTGAACAGGCCATCCAACGCTACAAGACCGAGGGACGCGAGGCCACCCTCGAATACATCAACTCGCCCGCCAATCTTGACGGCGAATGGTACGTCTTCCTCATCGACGAAAACGACATCCTCATCGGCCACCCCAGAGAGGCGCTGCGCGGACAGTATTCCAACGGCGATGAAATTGGCGAGCTCGGCGTCGACATCACCGGATACCGTTACGGTGAACTTCTGCACAGTGTCGACGAGGAGGGCCTCTGGGTCGACTACTTCTTCCTCAATATCGCCACAGGCAACCATGAGTACAAACATACTTGGGCGGTGCGCCACGACGGGCTGATCTTCGCTTCCGGCTGGTACCAGGTTCTGCCCGGCTTGCAATTGGGCGCCACCAAGGCGCACCCTGTGGCCTACACCGTGGCCATGGTAGAGCAGGCCCTGCAACGTTATGAAGCCCAGGGCCGGGAGGCGACGGTCGAGTACTACAACACACCGGAGAGCGCGGACGGCGAGTACTACGTCTTCATATTCGATGAGGACGATAAGTTGATCGCCCACGCCAATCCGGATCTCATTGGCATGGACCTGAAGGGAGACCTGGGCGTCGATGTCACCGGCTACCGCTTCGGCGACCTGATGCTCACCGCGACCGAAGAGGGACTGTGGGTGGACTATCTCTTCCAGAACCTCGCCACCGGCAACCAGGAGTTCAAACATTCCTGGGTGGTCAGGCGGGACGGACTGCTGTTCGGCTCCGGCTGGTACCAGGTTCTGCCCGGCTTGCAATTGGGCGCCACCAAAGCGCACCCTATAGCTTTCACTGTGGACATGGTAGAGAAGGCTCTGCAACGCTATGAAGCCCAGGGGCGAGAGGCGACGGTTGAGTACTACAACACACCGCAGAGCGTGGACGGCGAATGGTATGTCTTCATCTTTGATGAGAACGGTGACATGATCGCCCACCCGAATCCCGACTTTCTGGGAGACAACCTGATGGGCCCCACAGGCGTTGATATCACCGGCTATCGGCATGGCGAAGCAATTGCCGGTACCACTGAGGAGGGGAAATGGGTCGATTATATCTTCCTCAACCCTGTCAGCGGCAACCAGGAGTATAAGCATA
>JAPPKG010000195.1:0-2181 GCA_026914085.1 Caldilineaceae bacterium
CCATCGTGATGCCGATCGCTGGCTGTTGCGGGAAATAGCCGGAGGAAGTCGGGGGTCGATCCGCCTGTTGAATCCCATCTCGCTACTAGCCTGAACTTCACTCAGACTGGATAGGCTCAAACTGCTCGTAAGTGCTTTAGCCTCAATGAGTTTCGAAGCTTCGCAAAACTCTTATAGGTGTATTTTTGTTTCCATGTATATTTTTGGTTGACACCTTCCCGTCCCCGTATTAGAATCATATTTGGAAGCTTTTGTTTCCATGTAAGCCCGTGGCCTTCTACGTCGAGTCCATCCCCAATCGCAACAGCCCCCCGGCCGTCCTGCTCCGCCAAGCCTGGCGCGAGGGCAAGCGCATCCGCCGCAAGACCATCGCCAACCTCTCCCAGCTCCCGCCCGAGGCCATCCACGGCATCCGCACCGTCCTGCAAGGCGGCGTCGCCGTCCCCCGCCTCGACCAGGCCGTCACGATCCGCCGCTCCTTGCCCCACGGCCATGTCGCCGCCGTGCTCGGCCTCGCCCGCCAACTCCAACTGCCCCGCCTGCTGCATCGCGCCCCCTCCCGCTCCCGCAGCCTCGCCTTGGCCGCGATCTGCGCCCGCCTGCTCCAGCCCGATTCCAAGCTCGCCACCGCCCGCAGCCTCTCCCCCGACTCAGCGGCCAACTCGCTGGGCAGCCTGCTCGCCCTCGGCCCGGTCGCGGGCAATGAACTGCTGGACATGCTCGACTGGCTGCGCCAGCGCCAGAGCTGGATCCAGCGCAGCCTGGCCCGCCGCCACCTGCGCGACGGCACCCTGGTCCTGTACGACGTGACGAGTTCGTATTGCGAAGGCCGCTGCTGCCCGCTGGCCGCCTTCGGCTACAACCGCGACCGCAAGCGCGGCAAGCGCCAGATCGTCTTCGGCCTGCTGTGTGCCGCAGACGGCTGCCCGGTGGCGGTGGAGGTGTTCGCCGGCAACACCGCCGATCCGACCACGGTCAGCGCCCAAGTGCATACCCTGCGCGAACGCTTCGGCGTGGAGCGGGTGGCACTGGTCGGCGACCGCGGCATGCTGACCACGGCGCGCCTGCGCGAGGACCTCGAGCCGGCCGGGCTGGACTGGATTTCGGCCCTCACCAGCAGCGCCATCCAGCAGTTGCTCAAAGCGCCCGAGCCGGATGCCGGGCAGGCCGGGGACGCGCCCCAAGCACCGCTGCAGGCGGGCCAGTTGGTGCCGGACCAAGTGGCCGAGATCCGCAGCCCGGAATTCCCCGGCGAGCGCCTGCTGGTGTGTCTGAACCCGCGCCTGCGAGCCGAGCGCGCCCGCAAGCGCGAGGACTTGCTGCGGTCCACCGAGCGGCTCTTGGAAGAGCTCGCCGCCAAGGTCCAGCGGGGCCGCAAGCCGTGGCGCGGCAAGGCCGCGATCAACCGCCGCGTGGGCCGGGAGGTGAATCGCTACAAGGTGGCGAAGCATTTCGAGATCACGGTGCGCAAGCGTGCGCTGAGCTGGTCGCGGCGGCAGGAGCAAATCGCGGCCGAGGCCCAGTTGGACGGCGTGTATGTGGTGCGCACGAGCCTGGCCGAGGAGGACCTCGAGGCGCATGCGGCGGTGGCGGCCTATAAGAGCCTGGCGCAGGTGGAGCGGGCCTTCCGCTCGTTCAAGACGACCCAGCTGGAGGTGCGCCCGTTATACGTCTACAGCGCCGAGCACGTGCGCGGGCACGTCTTTCTGTGCATGCTGGCCTACTACTTGGAATGGCACTTGCGGCGCAAGCTGGCACCGTTGTTGTTCGAGGACAGCGAGCGGGAGGCGGCCCGGGCGCAGCGCGATTCACCGGTAGAGCCGGCCCAGGTCTCGCCTGCGGCCAAGGCCAAGGCCGCCAGCAAGCGGGCTGCGGAGGGCTTGCCGGCGCAGGGCCTGCGGAGCCTGCTGGCGCACTTGGGAGCGCTGACGCTGAACCACGTCACGCTGGCCAAAGACGACCAGCACGAGTTTCCGCTGGTGGCCCAGCCGACTGCCCTGCAAGCGAAGGCATTCGCTCTGCTGGGAGTCGATCTCGACAAGCTTGTTTCCAGTAAACTGGCAGGTTGATTTGGCGTAACTGATTCTGGCACAAGCAATTAACTTGTGATTGCCGGATGAAGTTCAGACTAGCCGCGCAGGATGTTCCGTGACCTGCAGAGCTAGGCCAGCATGTCCCATC
>JAPPKG010000165.1:0-2176 GCA_026914085.1 Caldilineaceae bacterium
GCAGATCGCGGGCCGTAACGTCGTTCAGCACCGTATAGCCGGCCACATATTGCATCGCTTCCTCTTCGGGTACATCGCTCGCACGGCTGCCGATCACTGCGGCCAGCTCGATTTCCGGCTCCACCTGTTTCATGATCTTCTTGTAAATGATTGGCTCGTCGGATCCGATAACTGAGGTCGCGACTTTGAAGAAGAAGGGTGGCTCTTCAGGGTCCGGATAGCCTGGGAAGGAGTAGTTGCCGCCGAGAGCAATGATCTTTCCCGGCCGCCTGATGGGCGCCCGCAAGGGATGATCAGCTGCCCCTTCGGGAACTGTCAGAGCCTGCCGCAGGTTGTGCCGGTCAATAAAGTCCACCACCGGTTCGATGACCGCCGGGCGGACCATGTTCTTGTCCAACATCTCATGAATGCTGGTCACCGGCGCTGTCTGGATGTTCTTGTTGAACAGATCGTATGCCTGCATCGCGCGCGTGAGATCGAAGATGCCATCCTCTTCAACGATGCCCACATGATCTTCCTGGCCGAAAGCAAACAGAGCGAGCTTCATGTTAGGTGTCCTCCTGACGTGCGGCGCAATTAGTGAAAAGGGTCCTTACCAGGCGTAGACAGTGTGCCTTCTTCGTTCATCAATGCCAGCGGGTTTTCCTCGATTGCCAGCGGAAAGTTAATACAGGCCACACCCTGTCGTTGGGACTCGAAGACGGCCATGATCATCTCCAGGGCGGCCCGTCCTTCACGTCCGTTGGATTCCGGCTCACGATCATCGATAACGGCGCTCAGGAAGTCCTGGAGAACAATAGCGATCGGATCCTCCGTGACAGTCTCGACAGGCCGCCAATCGTCGGGCGTGTCTCCGGCGGTCCATTGATAGAAGTGCAGTCTGTCCACCCCGTCGGAGATGTGCAGCCGGCCTTTCACACCTTCGAGTTCGGCCATGAACGCAAAGGTACGGTCCGCGCGGTTGCCGCTTACCTCGAAGAATGCCTTGACACCGCTATCCAGTCCGAATAGACCGGTGGCAGCATCTTCGATGTCTACGTCAGGGCGCCAGCGTTCGACATTGGCGAGGCACCAGAGAGGATCACCGGCGTAGTAGCGGAACAGATCGAAGAGGTGAGTGCCCTGGGCCATCATCCAACCGCCGCCATTCAGCCGGTACTGTCCGGCATAGTTTTCGGGACTGCGCGGAGGCCCCACGCACTTTCCCGATATCACGAGCAGATCACCGATTGCGCCGGCCTCCACCATTGCCTTCGCCTGGCGGAAATTGCGCTCGAAGCGGTAGATGTGGTCGATCTGGAGTAGCGTCCCGGCCCGCTCACAGGCTTCAAGCATCCGATCGGCCTCGGCCAGATTCATGGCCATCGGCTTCTCGCAGAAGATGCCGCGCACGCCGGCCTCGGCCGCAGCGATGGTCGGAGCGCAGTGGGCGAAGGGCGGTGTGCAGACACTGACGATGTCCAACTTTTCCCGCTCCAGCATGACCTCATAATCAAGGTAGAGGCCCTCGATACCCCAGTCAGCGCCAAATGATTGGAGACGGTCCGGAACGATCTCCGCGGCGGCCGCGATCTCCACCCCCCCTAGTTGACGGTATGCCCGCATGTGCGCCCCGGCAATGCCGCCACAACCGATCAAACCCGCCCGCAACGGTTTACTCATATGCGCTCTCCTTATCCTCTGAGGCCGGTTGGCGTTGCGCCCTGCATGAAGTGTCTCTGCTGGGGAAAAGGTGGTGGGTAAAGTAAATCGCTAGAGCAGGGACCTCATCGCCGAGTTGTGGTCAATGACAAACCGGTTACCTGAATAAGACTTTCAGAATGAGCGGATCAGGTTCTTCCGCCTCTCTCCTCGACTCCAAAACCCGATATACGCCACGGTTTTTGCTGTGAATTTGCTACTGGCCAAGGAGGTAGGTCCCGATCTTGATGACATTTGTGCTTCCGCACACTCGACAACTGTAGGTGACAATAAAGGAAATTATGTATACTTTTCTATGTTTGTCAAAGGGGAGTTTTCTCCCCCCCTCACCACCGCGTCTGCCGGATCTGTCTCGCGCCAGTAATCTCGCGCAGGCCTGGCCCTGGCCCCACCCCAACCAGATCGGCCCCTCCTACGGCGTCGGCAGCGCGCGCGGTTACTCACCCGACTGGAGCAAGCAGAACCAGGACGGCTA
>JAPPKG010000483.1:0-2171 GCA_026914085.1 Caldilineaceae bacterium
CCATACGTGCATCAGCTGACTGAATATATTGTAACGACGGCGGGCATATTTTGTCAATTCATAAAAAACGTGCCGGACGCAAAGTCCGACACGTTTTATGACAGGCAGTCGATAGGGGGGAGAGGGCGACCCTGGTCAGGTTGCGGGGCGGCCGGGAATCAGGCGAGCGCTTTGACTGCCTCCGGTTCCTGAGTGGATTCGGCTGGTTCGCCGGCGGAATCGTCGTCGAGTTCGGCCTGCTGCACGGGGGCTTGGGCGGCTGGGGTTGCCGTGTTATCGGTGCTGGCTGTGTTGCGGTCGCCGGCATTGTTTTCTTCGAGGGGAACGGGTTCCCAGTCGAATTCGACGGATTCTTCTTCGGGTGCGACCTGTTTGAGGCTGAGGCCCATGCGGCGTTTGTCGGTATCGATGCGGATGATGCGCAGGTCGATTTCCTGGCCTTCGGAGACGACTTCGCTGGGATGGGCGATGCGGCGTTCGGTGAGTTCGCTGATGTGGATGAGGCCTTCGATGGTATCGCCATCGAGGCGAGCGAAGGCGCCGAAGTGGACCAGTTTTGTAACGAGGCCGCGCACGATTTGGCCGACTTCGTAGCGGTCGGGCACGGTTTCCCAAGGTTCGGGCAGCAAACGGCGCAGGCTGAGGCCGATTCGTTTGCGTTCGCGGTCGACGTTGAGGATCATGACTTTGATTTTTTCGCCGATGGAGACGACTTCCTTGGGGTGGTTGATGCGGCCCCAGCTGAGTTCGCTGAGATGGATGAGGCCGTCGGCACCGCCAAGGTTAACGAAAGCGCCGAAGTCGGCGAGGCTGCTGACGACGCCTTCGCAGACGGTGTTTTCTTCGAGTGTTTGGAGCAGTTTTTCTTTTTGTTCGCGGCGCCATTCGCGGATGGCGACGCGTTCGGAGAGGATGAGGCGATTGCGGCGGCGGTCGAGGTCGATGACCTTCATGCGCAGTTCGGCGTCCATGAGTTTCATCCAGCGGTTATCGGGTTCGCCATCGGTAAGCTGTTGGGACTGGCTTTCGCTGCTGAGCTGGCTGGCGGGGACGAAGCCGCGCACCTGCCCGATTTTGACGATGACGCCACCGCGATTGAAGCCGCTGACGGAGCCGGTGAACATTTCCTGCGATTCCAGCAGCTCTTCGGCGTGTTTCCAGTCGCTTTCGGCACGGGCACGGGAGATGCTGAGGAGGAGGTTGCCGTCGCGGTCTTCGCGCATGACGTAGACGGGGATCTCGTCGCCGATGGTCATTTCGCGGAATTCGCCTTCGAGGCGGTCGACCTCGCGGCCGGTGACGATACCTTCGGACTTATAGCCGATGTCGATTAGCAGTTCGCCGGCGCGTTTGTCGACAACGACGCCATGGCGGATGTCACCGGTCTGCGGTTGGTTAACGTAGGAATCGTCGAATTCCTCGAGGAGCAGGGCCATAGGATGGTCATCCGAAGGCGGACCTGCGTCCATCTCCTCTGTCAAGAAATCTGCTTCCGGTTCGATTACTGCTGCTGTTTGCTGGTTTGACATGACGGTCTGACTTCCTCCAATAGAAGTAAATTTTAACGGCAGTTTAGAACTGTCGTCGGCGAAACACGTACGGGCGAAATTTACAAACAATTTACATATAAGACTCCAGGGTAAACTGATTTAGATTAAGCGCAATCCTGCCAGCGTTGGGCGCGCTTTTCGACGATCTAATCAGTGCAAGCCAGGGGGAATGCACTACTCTGAACAGTATTCAGGGGGCGAAGACGGCATTGTCTTCTATGTGGAAAGGTACAACTTTTCGCCGGCGGAAGTGCCCTAGGCGCGTAAGGCGACGGCCTCTATTTCGATCAGAGCGCCAAGTGGCAGTGCGGCTACTTGCACTGTGCTGCGAGCAGGCGGTTCATCCTGGAACGCTTGCGCGTAAATCTCGTTCACAGTGGAGAATTCGGCGATGTCGGTCAGGAAGATCGTCGTTTTGACGATATGGCCCATGCCGGAGCCGGCTGCGTCGAGGACGGCGGCGAGGTTATCCAGCACTTGTTGGGTCTGTTCGACAATGCCTGGTCGTAGTTGACCGGTCAGGGGATGGATCCCGATCTGACCCGAAGTGAAGATCAGATGCTCTGTTGCGACGGCCTGGGAGTAGGGGCCGATGGCAGCAGGCGCTTTCTCGGTGCGAAT
>JAPPKG010000250.1:0-2170 GCA_026914085.1 Caldilineaceae bacterium
ATCTCGCAAGCCGAGAGTGTGCAGGAAGTCTTGGCGGCGCACCAGAAGATCGAGTCATGTGCGATATGCCACTCTGCAATCGACCCGATCGGCCTGGCACTGGAGAATTACGACGCGTCCGGTGGATGGCGAACGTCGTACTACCGAGAGGAGGGCTCGGCAGCCCCACAAGCGTCCGTGCAGGCTGCGAGCGAGATGCCGGACGGCACAAAGCTAGCGGGTGCGCAGGACCTGAAGAACTACATCATGGCCAGTCCGGGAGACTTCACGAGGACACTGACTGGCCTTCTGATTGAATACGGTACGGGCAGGGAACTGACCGCACGCGACCGACGGACGGTCCAGCAAATCGTAGCGGACGAGCCAAAGGGGGGCTACGGGTTTCGAGACCTAATCGCACGCGTGGTCTCGAGCGATGCATTCGCGACCAGACATTAGCGTCGGACCCTGTTCAATTAGTTAATAGCGAATACTTCTTGGAGTTCGGGAGTTCGCTCACCTGTCGGAAGAACTCGGTTTCGGTCATGGTCCTTGGCCAATCAAGGTTGACAGACACCAGAATGCTTCGCTTCTCACCGTTAGGAACGAGCCTGACCTTCACTGCTCCGAGCACATCCAATCTGGCGAGATCCCTGACTAGCGCCGCAGCGGGATCTTTCCGGGCCTTGTAGTGGTCGCTTAGTTCCTGGGCGAGAGTCGGTATATCCATGTCTTGATCGCTGTCAAGCAGATGGCCGAGTAGAGTGAGCTGGCGCTTAATGATGACGCGCATGCGGGTGCTCGCGAGCCTAACTACCAGTTCGTTGACGAAGTTTCGGAACATTCCCTTTGAGACTTCGTGTTGCAGCATCTTGGTTAATCGCGAAACTTCCGCTTCGACACCATCCAGAGCAAAGATCAGGAATGGCGTCAGGTCATGGTTGCGACTCCTGGTTTCTGCAAGCTTCGATAGATAGTTATCCTTAGCATCGTGGTAGAAGTTCGACATTGGCACGAATAGGACGTCTTTCAGACCAGCCCTCTGTAGCATCAACGCTTCAAGCGCCCTTGCAGTACGCCCGTTGCCGTCCAGAAACGGATGCATTGCAGCGAAATGGTAGTGAGTGGCAATCGCTTGGATGAGAGGATCGTGACCTCGAAACGTCGTTCCAACCTCCTTCGCCAAGCGCTCTAGAGCTTCTGCACACGGTCTGCCTCCGGACACACCGCGATGCCTCGGGGATCCGAACGTTACGTTCTGATCTGCTCTTCTCAAACCTCCAGGCTCGCAGTGATCGTCGTCACAACCGGTAACGACCAAGCGGTGGAGATGTTTGATGAGGTCGACAGAAATTGGCTCGTCTTCGGGCACCTCGGAGACCCATTCGTACGCCCTGAGCGCTGAGTTGGCCTGTCTCTGTGACCGCGTCATGAGTTCTGCGTGGGTTTCGGCTTCCAACGCCGCGTCAAGTTCGTCACCCACAAACTCGGCCCCTTCGATCTGCGAGGTGCCCGAGATCTCCATCTTCAGCTGGATGCGCTGGAGTTCTTCGACCCAGCGGCGCTGAAACGGTATCATCGTCAACGCCTTGATTGAGGCCTTCGCATTTACTAGACTTCTCTGGATTGCCTGTTGATCGTAGGCGATCCAAGGGCTTGGAAGTTCGTACTGGATTGCGTCAGGCACTCACTTAAGATAACAAATTTTCTTGCAAAAAATCTGGAACACAAGTTTATTCGGAAATTGCTTAAAATAAACAATTTATACAAATACCTAGGGTGTTTCTGAAAAGGTTTGAATGCAAAAAATATCACACAAAATTTTGTCATGTGTGCCAACCAGATTGAGCTTTGGCCGGAAAGGTGTGCGAACGAACCGATGGCCCTGGCGCAAGCCGATGGCGGCCTCCCGCGTGCTAGAGTGGGCTTGCGAGGGCGACCTGCTGATCGCCTTGTTCTAGAGCCGTTTGCCCGTTCCGGGGATCGCGGATCCGACCCACCAAGACTGCTCTGTCCCTTCTACTAGGAGACACCATGCGCATTGCCACTTCAGTCGCCCTACTCGTCGCGGGAGTCCTTTGCTCCTGTGCGGCGGAACAGCCCGAGAGAGCCCCGAACATCGTGCTGATTCTGGCCGACGACTTCGGCGTCGGAGATATCCAGGCGCACTACCCGGACAACAAGATCGCTA
>JAPPKG010000650.1:0-2159 GCA_026914085.1 Caldilineaceae bacterium
GTTCTCATATTTTTGCATCATAGCATATTTGATTGAGACATCAAAACATCAAATATGCTCGACATGCGCCGAATCCCATGCGATGAGCGCTCTCTTGCGTTCAATTCCCCAGTGATAACCACCCAACTCCCCCGATGTGCGCAGAACGCGATGGCAGGGAATCAGGTATGAGACGGGATTGGCGCCTACCGCAGACGCAGTGGCTCGTACAGCCGAGGGGTTACCGGTCATATTTGCCAGTTGCTTGTAGGATACAAGACCTCCTTCGGGAATCTTGAGCAGGGCGCGCCAGACGTTAACCTGGAAGTTGGTCCCTTTCACAAACAGTTGAAAACCGGTATTTTGCCCGTCCAGTTCCCTGTTACCGGGGTTGAATAACCTTCCGGCTATCGGTGCGGTTCGTTGCGGATCATGGGCAATCTGCGCGGCGGGCCAGCGCCTTTGCAGATCTTCCGCTTCATGGTCAAGCCTCTCCAACGATCCGAATGCCAGTTCACAGATGCCTTTATCGGTCACGGCAAGCAACATCAATCCGAACGGACTGGGGTGTATACCGTGACAAATCAGTAAACCGCTACCAAACCTCTTGTACTGACCGGGGGTAACGGCTTCGATGGAAACGAACTGATCGTGCAACCGGCCAGGACCGGATAAACCCAGGTCCAGCGCGGCATCAAGCACACTGGTTGATTTATCCAGCAACTTCTTGGCGTGCTGCACGGTCAGGAACTCCATGAATCGCTTGGGACTGACCCCCACCCAGGCCCTGAATTTGCGCTGGAAATGCCAGGGGCTCAATCCCACATGAGAAGCGATTTGATCGAGAGAAGGTTGCTGCCCGGCGTTATCACGGATAAAGGCAATCGCGTTCGCGATACGCTCGTAATCACCGGTCGAACAGGGCTGGGAGGCTGTTTTCATGGGGGAAGTATAAGTTATTCACTGATCCCGGCCACCCGAATCTTGCTGTTTAATTTAGAAGAAGCTTTGAGATCAGGGCACAAACATAAGGACCACTTAATTTTAACGAATTTACTTGTATTTTACATAAAGTAAGGTAATATAATGTTTTGTAATGAATTTGAGAAACTACCATGATTGAATCTACCGTTACCAGCAAAGGCCAGACTACTCTGCCAAAAGTTGTCCGGGAGGCTCTGGGGGTTCACGCTGGCCAGCGGGTGCGCTACGTTATTCTTGATGATACAGTGCAGATATTACCTGTACAGCCAATCAGCAGGTTATTTGGAGCATTAAAGCACACCGGTCCATCCGTGACACTGGAGGAGATGGAGGAAGCTATTATCAGCGGAGCCACTGAAAGTGATCGCGCTTGATACGAATATCCTGGTTCGCTATTTGGTGCGTGACGATGAGAAACAGGCAGAGGCCGCACGAACACTGCTTGAGTCTCTCACCATCGAGCAACCGGGCTTCGTATGCCGTGAGGTAATCGTCGAGCTCGTCTGGGTACTGGAGCGCTCCTACAAGTGTTCCCGTGACCGGATCGCGACAGTCTTGGAACAACTGGCTACAACCGAAAGCCTGGTTGTTGAGACCGGGAACGACGTAATACGGGCGGCTTCTCGGTACCGTTCAGGGGTCGTTGGATTTTCCGACCTGATGATCCTGTCAGCGGCAGAGAGGACACAGGCACATCTTCTATATACCTTTGACCAGAAAGCAGCCCGACTTGAAGGGGTCGAACTATTGTAGTACAAAGGAAACTAAAACAACTCCGCCGGACTGACCAGGATGCCGTCCTCATCGGAATAGAGATAATCTCCCGGTTTAATAGTTGCATCACCAAAAGCCAAGGGGATGTCGCGTTCGCCCTCGCCTTTCTTGACGCTGCGCCTGGGGTTCGTGCCGAGGGCTTTTATGCCGATGTCCAGAGTTGAGACGACTGTGGAATCCCTTATACATCCATTGATTACCAGTCCTGCCCAACCATTCCTCATCCCCAGTTCCGCCAGTTTGTCGCCTACCAGGGCGCAACGGATTGAGGCGCCGCCGTCCACCACCAGCACGCGGCCGTTGCCGGGTTCTTCCAGGGCTGCCCGGACCAGCGAGTTGTCCTCCAAACACTTTACCGTTGAGATGGGGCCGGAGAACCGGGTCTTTTGCCCGTAAGACTGCATGAGGATATTGGCGACCTG
>JAPPKG010000065.1:0-2158 GCA_026914085.1 Caldilineaceae bacterium
ACTTTCCATCTATGAGACTGCGGCGTAATCTCCCAGCTCCCCTGAATCAGACGCGCACTACAATCAGACGAAGTCTGCCCGCTTTTGTCCGGCCGTACCTGTTGCTGATTCTTGGCAGCGCCATTCTGCTCAGCTTCTTCATCGTCAACTACGAGAGTGACTCTGTAGACGCTGAACCGATCGAGAACGCCCAATCTCGCGAGGCTCTGTCGGACGGACCCCCTGCTGGCAGCAACTCTCAAGAGCTTGAGGGAAACATACCCACCCCGCAACAACAGGGGCTGCAGTCGGCACAGCAGGATCCCCCTACCGCCACGACCACGGCGACCATAGTGCCAACTTCTACACCCACGGCCACGCCAACTCCGCAACCAATTCCGACAGTCTCCGAATTGGACAGAACCACCAACGTGCTGATCCTCGGCAGCGATCAGCGGCTGGACCAGCCCAACTGGCGAACAGACGTAATCATTCTGCTCATGATGAACCCCCACCTGGGAGAGGCAGCTATCGTCTCTTTCCCCCGGGATATGTACATCGACCCAATTCCCGGGCATCTCCCGAACCGGATAAACGTCATAGACTATTTGGGTGAAATGGACGCGCCTGGAGGAGGCGGTCCCAGGTTGCTTATAAGTATTCTTGAAGACCGCCTTGGAATCACGATTGACAACTACATCCGATTTCGCTTCGAAGGTTTCGTAAACCTGATAAATGCCCTGGGCGGACTCAGGATTCATGTAGACTGCTACCTCTACGAGGTATATCCTGAAGAAAATATCTATCTGAACCTGCCGCCAGGCGAGCATCTGTTGAACGGAGAACAGGCCCTTAGCTATGTCCGCAGCCGCCGTTCCGGCGGTGGAGATCTGGAACGTGCAAGGCGTCAACAGCGTGTAGTGTGGGCGTTACGAAAACAGCTTGTTGAACAGAATCTGCTGCCCCGTGCGCTGGCACTGTATGACGCTCTCCGCTACTCCGTCGACACGGACGTGAGCAAGTGGGATACGCTGTCTTACGCTCGGTTTGGTCTTTCTCTTGGGGAGGCCGACATAAAGGGACTGGTGTTGAGACCACCTGATGCAATGAGGCCTGGCTGGCGGCAGGAAATGTCCGTGTTCATTGTCGACTGGGACTACGTCGCTGAGGAGCTCAGGCGCATCTTCGACCGGCCGCCTCTGATTGACACAAACACCTCCTTCAGTCCGGAGAACCCACAGCCGGACGATGGAGGGGGGTCTGCCCCAATTGAGAGGACCGAGTGTCCCTGAACGGTTCTGCCTTCAGAATGACTCTGGTTCGAATCCGCTCGCTGCTGGCGCTTTCTCCTGTCTACGCCATCTAGGGGGTCTTTCTGAGAAGAAACCAACGTGAAGGGCGAGAGGCCGGGGTGGAAGAGACACCAATCTCCTCAGTTACAATCTCCAGCTTACTGCAGAAAAGTTCTGCTACCTCGCCCTCACGCATTCCCCTGGCGCCAGGACCGTCCGAGCTACTCCTGTCGAACACGTACAAATGGTAATGCCCTCCCTCCTTCAGGGACTTGTGGACTCCCTCTGCGTATGCGGGACGAAGTTCGTCTGGTAGGCTGTGAAGGCAACCGATGTCCAGGGCATACACCGCCCCCAGCCTGCCTACAGGTAGCCTGCTGACATCCCCCTGCACGAACATGACCTTTCCCTCCGAGTAGAGTGTCTCATTGCGGCTGATGGCTTCTCTCCTTTGCAGCGCCAACTGCAGCGCCTGACCCGAGAGATCGAACCCAATTGCGCAAAGACCTTGCTTTGCCAGAAATAGCGTATTCAAACCTGTGCCGCAACCAATATCGAGGGCGAATGACCCCGGAGTGGGCTTGGGCTGCTCCTTCCAGAACGCCTGAACTTCCGGTGGAGTAATTCCAGTATCCCAGGGTGTCTGCCCACTGCGGTAGCGTCCGTCCCAGTGGGTTCGCAACTCCTGCTGACTTTCAGAGCGCATGTGTCTCTCCAGTCACTGCTCCCAACTGCAGAAGGTTCCTCCAAGAAAGGGTCGGATCACTCATGGCTCCTTGAACTGTCGGAAGATGCCGCGTTTTCTTGCGCATAGTCCCTGGCTTCCTCAAATCCTTCAAAGTCCTCGGTGATAAAATCAATTATCCTTTCGGCAAGGACTACCGGGG
>JAPPKG010000080.1:0-2155 GCA_026914085.1 Caldilineaceae bacterium
CGCCGCAGCGAGTGTGTGGCAATATGACCTTGACGACCCGCTGCGACCAGGTTTCACCCCCCCCCCGCGTCGTGGCAAATTCAGAGTATGTGCCAGCGCAGGCAAGACAATCGAGGCAACGCCCATATATCCCCAACGTTCACAGCAATGTCCATCGTGAGCCCGCTACAGAAATACTGACGGTACATTCCCCCCCGACAGGCCGCACACAGTACACACACAGAACATGGCTAAGCAGTTACTTTCTATCTTGTTTCATTCCCGAACTGGGCAGCTTGATGTCAACAGATCCCAACTCCGGGACAACAATACGCACAATGACACATGCTGATGACTAAATGTCGACCACCTCTGGACTATACAGCGGAGTGTCCGCGGCAACAACACGGCCGTCCGGCATCTTGTAGCAGTTGCCGTGCCTGCTGGACCCCGCACGCAATGAGTTTTGCCGCAGCGCTTCTTCATCCTTCTGCCGCTGCGCCTCGGCAGCGTCGAAGTCCCACGAACTGTCAACAAGCGCCTTCAGACGCCGCCCCACTGCATGCTCCGCCTCGCTGCCGTCTTCCAGTAGATTGCGCTGTTCCAGGGGATCGGCCTCCAGATCGAAGAGCAGGTGCGGCCGCATGCCCCGAAAGCGGACAAACTTGTGCTGCCCAACGCGTACAACCCTATGCTCGCTCCCTTCCCCCCAGCGTGGAAGCGGATTGTCCACGAATACAGGCTCCGCCGGTATTCCGCTCCCCGTCGTCACCGCCTCCGTAAGATCGCGCCCTTCCAGGCCGTCCGGCGCCTCGATGCCCGCCAGCCCGCAAAGTGTCGGGAAAAGGTCCGCCAGGCTGACAGGCGTATCCAGGCGCACGCCCGCACTGTCGCCACTCCGTTGCGCTGGAGTCTGAACAATCAGTGGCACACGCGCCGCAGCCTCGTGCCACGAATTCTTCCACCACATGCCATGCTCGCCTGCCATTTCCCCGTGATCCGACGTGTACACGATGACTGTGTTTTCGAGCAGACCGTCTCGCTCCATTAAATGGAGAAGATCACCAAGAATCTCGTCCAGATAGTCGACGCACGCGAAGTAGGCCGCCCTCGCCTTCATCATCTCCTCCTCGGAGACCTCCTCGGTGCGGAATCCCTTGGCCATGCCTACCGTCATCGGGTGAAAGGCACTGTCTCCTGTTCGCCCAACCTTAGGAGCAGTCACCCCCTCAGGCCAGTACCTGTTCAGAAATCTCCCCGGCGCCGTCAATGGAAAATGGGGACGGCTGAAGGACGCACACAGGAACCAGGGCCTGTCAGGC
Organism: Caldilineaceae bacterium; assembly: GCA_026914085.1. Taxonomy (GTDB): domain Bacteria; phylum Chloroflexota; class Anaerolineae; order Caldilineales; family Caldilineaceae; genus Bin5. Next base: position 1,302 of record JAPPKG010000080.1, read on the forward strand.
TCAGACGCACTCTGTTCCCGCAAGAACGAAACGGTCTCCCGCACAATCACTTGCTCCTGCAGGGCACTTTCCGGAATCTCGGTAATGCCCGCGTCGGCGGTCCGGCTTCGCATATCGAAGCCGCCCTCGCTCATTGACAGCGGGTCCCGCTGATGCCCGGTCCCCCCCGTCAAATCGCCATAGGGCCTGTGCGCAAATCCTGCCATCTGGTTGGTTCCGCCGAGGTGCATCTTACCGACCAGGCAGGTCGTGTAACCGGCCTCGCCAAAAACGGAGGCCATCGTCGGAATCTCCGGTCGCAGGTACGACCCATTTGCCCAGCCGCCGCTGGTCATCGGCGACCGGCCGGTCAGCAGGCAGATGCGGGACGGTGTGCACAGCGGAGATTGGCAATAGGCACTGCTGAAATAGGCCCCCTTCTCCGCCAGGCTGTCAAGAGTGGGCGTTTGAACCGGTTCGCCAGTCGTTTCATCTGACAGACCCAAGCAGCGGTAGCTGTGCTCATCGGAAAAGAGAAATAGAATGTTCGGACGCGTCATGGCTGATGTTCCCGTCTGATTTCGCGTAACAAGCCCACCTAAAGAATACGACTATGGGCCCTTGTGTGCAAGTAAACATTTCCCGCCATCAGTAGCAACCTGTGATGAGGCCGAGCCACCAAGATATCTGCGATCTGCCCGTTCGGTTGCATCCCAATTTGGGTGCGAACTTCCCTATACCTCCGGTAGCAACGGAGTCGCACCCATCTCGCGATCAACTCTGTGCAAGTGGTTGCCCCGTCTCTGACCACTGACTACTGACCACTAACCACTGCAGTTGGGCGGTCGGGCCTAGTCGGCCCTCCCTTGTGCGGG
>JAPPKG010000422.1:0-2141 GCA_026914085.1 Caldilineaceae bacterium
GGTCCGTTTTCTGAGAGCCGCCGCGTAGATGTCCTCCCAATGCGGATGGCTGTAGTGCGGCATCAAAGCCTCGCCCGCCGCGTCCCAGACGACCGGGTATGCGCCGTACCGGGCCACCAGGTAGCGCCAGTGCTGCTTGAGCTTCTCCTCGCCGGCGAAATCCATGTAATAGCCCCAGCATCCGACAATGCTGGGAAGCAGCCCGTTCTGCACGAGCCACTCTATTCGCAGGTCCGCCATGTCAAAAAAAGCGGGATTGATGCGATTAAACTCTTCATCCCAGGGGAATCCGGCCTCGTTGGCGCCGCGCGGGTCAAAGGGAGGCATATCCGGGTACAGCCCGGCCACCAGTTGAATGACGCTGAACCCCTTCTTCACGCGGTCCGCGCCGAGCCGCTTGAACCCCTCCGGCCAGGGCAGCCGTTTGACCAGCCCCATCCACCACGTATCGCCCAGCCAGAAAAATGGCGTACCGTCAATGTGCTCCAGATGACGGCCGCCTTCGGCGACGCGCAGTGGACCATGCCGCATCAGTGGGTTGTCGCCATCATACGGCGTAACGTCGATTCTGCCTTCCTGTCCGTGCAGATCGTCGTTGGCCGTGTCAGAACAGCGCGTGATGTAGTGATGCGGGCCGATCTTACCGGATGCGTAGCGGACGCTCCAGCTATGCTCACCGCGCCAAAAGGCGGGCACGGTCAGCTCATACCCGTCGGGATCGGTGATCATGACGTCAAGCGTCACTTCATTGAACGGGTCGCCGTACAACTTGCTCGTGGAGTGGGTCCATTCGACGACATGGTTTTGCAGGGGCATCAAGCGGCCTTATCCCTTGATGGCGCCGGCTGTAAGTCCGCTCATGAACTGCCGCTGCAGGAGAAGGAAGACGATGACGATGGGAAGCGTCATCATTATGATCAGCGCGAACCGGTACTCGTGGAGGACAAATCCGATGCTGCCTTCCAGCTCGAACAAGATCAGCCCCAGTGGCATCGTGCGCAAACCGGGTTTACTGGTCATCAACATGGGAAGCAGGAAGTCGTTCCATGTTCCCAGGCCGGTAAAAATGGCGACCGTGGCCAGCGCCGGTCGCGTCAAGGGCAGCATGATGCGCCAGTAAATCGTAAATCGGCTCGCGCCGTCTATCAATGCCGCGTCTTCGATCTCCTCCGGCAGCCCTTCAAAGAAACCGCGTAAGATCAGGATGGCAAAGGGAAGACCCAGCGCGATATAGGGACCGACCAGGGCATAGTAGGTGTCCAGGAGCCCAAACGCTACATTGACCTGATACAGCGGTACCATGATCGCCGCGGCCTGCAGCATCAGGCCCGCTAGGAAGAGGAGATAGAACGGCTCCTTGAGAAAGAAACTGAGCCGTGCGAAGCCGTAGGCAGCCAGCGAAGCCAGGAAGAGGATCATCACCACCGACGCCGCAGTCACCACGAAGCTGTTAAAGGCCAGCAAAGGCACGTTGGCAATCCGCCATGCCTCAGGGAAGTTGCCGAGTGCGATCTCCCACGGTATCAGACCTCTGTTCAAAGCAGACTCGCCCGGCGCCTTCAACCCGGTGGAGAGCGCGATCAGCCACGGAAAGATCATGATGAACGAGACAAAAATCAGCACCGCGTGCGTTAGAACTGATTTCCTGCTGAGCTTCAGCCTGAATCCCATCGTTTTTCCTCCAAGCCTGCGCCCGTTTACAACTGGACGCGGCGCCCCCGCATCAGGAGCAACTGGATAACGGTCACGATAGCTGAAATGAGCAGTAGCAAGATCGAAAGCGCCGACGCATAGCCGGTGTGATTGGTCCGGAATGCCAGATCGTAGATCTGATACGCAATCACTTCCGACGCGTGGTACGGCCCTCCGCGTGACAGCAGGAAGACCAGCGCAAACGCATTGATCGAGCGGATCAATCCCAATATCCACAATGCACGCGTCGTCCCCATCGTCAGCGGCACCGCCACGTGCCACATCTGCCGAAAACCTGTCGCCCCGTCTACAGCCGCACAATCATATAGATCCTGGGGAACTGCCTGCAATGCCGCCAGAAAAACCACGACCCAGAAGCCGAGCGACGCCCATAACGACACCAGAATGATGGCGAATATCGTAACGTCCGGATCGGCCAGCCAGACCCG
>JAPPKG010000219.1:0-2135 GCA_026914085.1 Caldilineaceae bacterium
TTGTCTTGATGTCGTAGCGAAGTTCATCAGGTTACTCCATATTGGCGGGGACGTTTTTGCTATTGGTTTGGCCCTGAGGCGATCCTAGGTCAATAGGATGTACATGGCAACGAGAGGCTCGGCTCGTCGCGTATCAACGGGCGCTGCTCAGGGGATGCCGCGCCGGATAAAGGATGATGTGAGAGTTTTTCCAGGTACGTTTAGCACAGGAGGACACATTGCGAAGCTATTGGCAGAGGTACTTTCCCGGCTACGGGAGCTCGATCATATGCCCATATTCTCTCCGCCCTCAGCAGTCATGACGACAGGGGCGTGAATCCGGTTCAGCAATGTGCGTGCCGGTGCCGGACAATAAAGGGGAAGGCGGTCCAGCTTGTGTTGAAGTGAAACCGCCGTGTTGGAGAGTTCGAGATTCGCCAGTTGGCCGTCCTCCTCAAGGCGGGGCTTCCACGGCCACTTCTACTTTGAAGTGATTGCGCAGGTCTTTGAGAAGGCGGGCGCTGACGTTGCAGTATTCGTTGGGGAAGGTAAGCTGATGGCGGGAACCATTTGTCTCCAAGACGACGACGAACTGATCCCGACCCTTTGGATCGCGCACTGCATCGAAAATCTCGCGCAGCCGGTATTTGTCGCGGTTGAACTGGCCGGAGCGGCTGAAGGTAATGCGCAGGAGCTGGCGGCCGTTCTCGGCATGTGGGGCGGATTTCGCTGCTTCAGAATCCGTCACATGGGCGGCGCCGGCGGGCCCTCCGTTGGACATTGTAGGCTGCACTTCGGGTGAAGGCTGCTCGGAAACCGAGTCTCCCTGGTCGAGATCCTTGCCTGTCTCCGGCTGTGCGGCCGCGGAGTCCGCGGGTTCTTGCCCAGCGTGAGTGTCGACCAAGGGCGAGGCAGCGTCCGACGTTCCGTTCTCCGCCAGTATACCGGGAGCGGGGCCGGATGGCTCAGGATAGCCCTCGGAGCTCGCGGTGGCATTGGACGCGCTGGCTGCGGCTTTCTCGTCGGTTTCCGGCGCCGGCCGGTCGGAGATTGCGGCGTCAAAGGGAGGCGCCGTCATGTCCTTGGGCGGCTCGGCGGGTAATACGTCATCGGGGGGCGGCATGTGTTCCAAGTCGCTCCCATTTGACCAGGCGCCCGGATCAGTATCCCATCCACGAGCGACCTCGGCCCGGTTATTGTCGGGCTTTGCCTGCCCGATCTCAATTGAGGTATGCAGCGAATCCACCAGGACGCTTGTGCGCGCGCCGCGGGTCTGGGCCTTTCCCTTGACCTGCACAACCCGCTCCTCTTGCAGGTCTTCTTTGCACTTTTCGTAGACTTCGGGGAATAGGACGGCTTCGCACTGGCCTTGCATATCCTCCAGTTGGACAAAGGCCATCTTGTCGCCCTTTTTGGTCACCGTGGTGCGGATCGAGGCCACCATTCCGACCAACGACACGTTTTTGCCATCGTGTCTCTCGTCCAGTTCCGGGCAAGGACAGGTGGTAAATCGACTCAGGTCCAGGTTCAACTGCTGCACGGGATGGCTGCTGACATAGACGCCAAGGAGATCCTTTTCCCACTCGAACCGTTCCCGGTCACTGGTTTTGGCTCCGGCGGCCGCCTCGTACTCCGGCAGCCGAATCGGAAACTGCTCCGGCTGGGCTTCGCCTTCGGGGCCGGCGAACAGATCGAACATCGACAGCTGGCCGGTCTCTCTGGCGCTGTGGGTGGCGGCAGAACGGGCGATACACTGATCGATTACGTCGAGAAGCTGGTGACGGAGCTGTCCCTTTCCCTGTTCGGAATGCCGGCCAAAGCGGTCGAAAGCGCCGACTTTGATCAGGCATTCGAGGGAGCGTTTGTTCACTTGCCGGAGGTCAACGCGGTCGCAGAGGTCCTCGAGGTTCGTGAAGGGGCCGCCTTCGGCGCGGGCATCCAGAATTGCCTGTACCGGGCCGACGCCGACATTCTTCACCGCGGCCATGCCAAAGCGAATGGCAGAGCCTGCGCTTATGGGAAATTCGTATGCCAAGGTCGGGTCTTTGGGCAGCGTGTCCTGCTCGGCGTCTTCGGGTAGATCCTGGATCGCGAAATCCAGGCCGCTGTGGTTCACGTCGGGCGGTAGCACGTGAATGCCCATACGCCGGCATTCC
>JAPPKG010000018.1:0-2131 GCA_026914085.1 Caldilineaceae bacterium
TCAATCACTACTTGAGCAGCGAATCGTTGCTGCCCTGGGTCAAGACGTCCGATGAACAGCCGGTGGCACGTGTCGACGTGCGCCGTGTCATTCAGGTGGCGGGCGTTGATCCCTACGCCTGGAAGGGATACGAAAAGAGTCCTGCGGAGGAGACCAGGCTCTATATCCGGAAGGCGACATTCGACGAGGAATAAGGCTATACTGAACGAGGAAGGTTTCTCCTCTCCAGTACTCCAATTCAATCGTTTCTCGGACTCGGAGGAGATGTCTGCATGGATGATCAGGGCGCCTCGGTTTCAAATTGCCGCATAGAGCATATCAGCTTTCATGGTTGGGATGCCGTCAGGCTGAGTAACGGCCTGGTGAGCCTGGTTGCGGTACCTGACGTTGGCGGCCGCATCATGGCCTACGACCTGGGGGACTACCCGTATCTGTGGTTTGACCGCAACCTCGCGGGTAAGCTTTTTTCTCCAGAAGAGAATATGGGCGACGGGAGCATTGTTGCCTGGAAAAACTACGGCGGCGACAAGACGTGGCCGGCGCCACAGGGTTGGGACAGCCCCGACCAGTGGCACGGTCCGCCGGATCCGGTTCTGGACACTGGGCGCTACGCGTTGGAGATCCTGGACTCGCCGGCAGCCGCGGCTTCGATCCGAATGGAGAGCCTGCCCGACCCGCGTACCGGCGTGCAGATCTCCCGCCAGGTTACACTCCATGCCGGCGGCGGCCGCGTCAGCCTCCATTTGGAGATGACGAATGTCTCGGACCAAGTGCGATCCTGGGGGATATGGGACATCGTCCAGGTGGATGCTACCAGCCTTGACGACAACGGCGAGGAGACCCACAACGAACAGGCATGGCTCTACATACCGACCAGCTCGGACAGCCGTTTTTCACGCGGCTTCAACGTCATGTTCGGGGAGGAGGACAACCCTGAATGGCAGCCGGAGGTACGGCCCAACCTCCTGGGGGCACAGTATCTGTACCAGCTGGGCAAGATTGGCATTGATTCAACAGCCGGTTGGATTGCTTTCGTCAACCAGGCGACCGATTTCGCGTTCTGCCAGTGTTTTACGTATTTCCCCGGCGAGGAGTATCCCGATGACGGCGCGTCGGTTGAATGCTGGACTACAGGACACGGCGAGCCTGTGGGCGGTCTCGACTTTGGCAAGCTCAACCTCTTCCACATGGAGGCCGAGATTCTGGGACCGTTGCGCAGTATGGCTCCCGGTGAAACTCAGAGGCTGGACATTGACTGGTACGTTGCCCGCTGCCCCGGCCCCATCGTCAACGTTACGGATGCCGGCTGTGCCAATCAGCGATTGAGGGCCGAGTCCATCGACGCGGGAATCCGCCTGACCGGTGTTTTCGGTCTCTTCCACCTGGGCAGCGTGCAGCTTGTTTGGCTGGATGAAGATGAATGCGCTTTGGAGACCGAGACGCTTGCTCTCGTCAATCCGCTTAACGTGCTGCGAGTGGACTGCGTGCGCAGGCCGCCGCCCGGCGCGCAGGTTGCGCAACTGCTTTTGTGCGACGCGCAGGGACAGCCCATCTCGCAACTGGACAGTTGCCCCATTCGTTAGGTACGGGAGGACGAACCAGGTGGAATACCTCAGCCCTTATGGACATCTGCGCGGTTTCAATTACGTGCCCAGTACAGCCGTCAACGACATCGCGTTTTGGCGTGACTACGATGAGGCGCTGGTCGAAAGGGAGTTGACTTTCGCCCAACGGCTGGGTCTGAACAGCGCTCGCCCTTTTCTTGCTTACGTTGTATACGAACATGATCCCAAAAGCTTTCTGGGCCGGCTCAGGCATTTCGTGCGTGCGGCCCATGACCGCGGAATCAGCGTTATGCCGGTGGTGTGGGACTCCTGCTTTGACGACACACGTCCTACGATTAGTTCGACAGAGAATAAGTGGATTCCGAATCCCGGCGTGCAGCGGTTAGGGCCTGAGTTCTGGGCGGCGGGGGAAGCCTACTGCGCGGACCTGGTGCAGACGCTGGGTTCGGAGCCTGGGTTGACGATGTGGGACATCATGAACGAGCCGCTGATTACCAGTTGGGTGAGGGAAGATTCGCCGGAGAGAGAGGAACGCAAGGCCACGATTTGGAGGTTTGTGCATCACT
>JAPPKG010000340.1:0-2128 GCA_026914085.1 Caldilineaceae bacterium
GTTGGGGGATTGCGGACAGGAGCGCTTCCGTATAGGGGTGCTTGGGGTTGAGGAATAGCTCCTCGGTCTGCGCCTGCTCCACAATCTTGCCGACATACATAACGGCTACCTGATCGGAGATGTGCTGGATGACACTGAGATCGTGGGCGATAAAGAGATAGGTGAGGCTGAATTCCGCCTGCAGGTCCTGCAGGAGGTTGAGAATCTGGGCCTGGACCGAGACGTCGAGGGCGGAAACGGGCTCGTCACAGACGATGAGGCTGGGATGCAGACTGAGGGCGCGGGCGATGCCGATGCGCTGGCGCTGACCGCCGCTGAAGGCGTGGGGATAGCGTTTGAGGTACTTGACGTCGAGGCCGACCAGATCGACCAGTTGACGCACGCGCTGCTCGAGGTCCTCGCCCCTGGCCAGCTTGTTAACGCGGAGGGGCTCGCCGACGATATCGAGAATGGTCTTGCGCGGATCGAGGCTGGCATAGGGGTCCTGAAAGACCATCTGCATGTGGCGACGGGTGGCGCGCAGCTCCTTGGCATCGAGGCCGGTTATATCGGCCTGGCGGTCGTCGATACGCAACAGCACCTGTCCTGATGTCGGCTCAATGGCGCGGATAACGCAGCGGCCGAGGGTGGTCTTGCCGCACCCCGACTCGCCGACCAGCCCCAAGGTCTGTCCGGCAGGAATGCTGAGGCTCACATCATCGACGGCGCGCACCTGCCCAATCACCCGGCGCAACAGACCCTTTTCGATGGGGAAATACTTTTTGAGGTTATGTACTTCGAGCAGGTTGTTCGATTCCATGGCTGTCATTCATAGAGTATACAACGTACCGAATGCCCCGGCTCCGTTTCCAGAAAATCGGGCACCTTCTCATCGCAGCGGCCGGGGATGAACTGCGTGCAGCGTTCGGCAAATGGACAGATATCGGGCGGATCGAGGGGGACGGGGACAATGCCCTCGATCGTGTCCAGGCGGACCCGCGCCCTGCGCCCTGTCCTGGGGATGGAGCGCAACAGGGCCTGGGTATAGGGATGTTGGGGCGAGCGGAAAATCTGCCTGACAGTGCCGAATTCGACCACCCGTCCCAGGTACATCACGGCGACTTCATCGGCCATATTCGCAATCACACCCAGATCATGGGTAATGAACATGATAGACATGCCCATTTCGGCCTGAAGCGTCTTCATCAGACGTAGAATCTGGGCCTGAATGGTCACGTCCAGCGCTGTCGTCGGTTCATCTGCGATGAGGAGCTTGGGCTTGAGGGCCAGCGCCATGGCGATCATGGCGCGCTGGCGCATGCCGCCGGATAGCTGATGCGGATAGGCGTCGACACGTTCTTCAGGAATGGGAATGCCGACCAGGCTGAGGAGTTCAACGGCGCGGCTGCGCGCCTCATCCCTGGTCGCGTCTTCGTGGACCAGAATGGCTTCCATGATCTGATCGCCGACGGTGTGCACAGGTGAGAAAGCCGTCATCGGCTCCTGAAAGATCATCGAGATATCGCGGCCGCGAATGTCGCGGATCTCTTTTCCGGACGGAGCGAGGGCAGCCAGATCGGTGATATGGCCGTTCTGGTGCAGCAGAATCTCTCCGGTCATCTGCGCAAACTCAGGTACGATGCGCAGGATCGACTGGGCGGTAACGCTCTTGCCACAGCCCGATTCGCCTACAACACCGAGTGTACGGTTCTTGTGAATGGTGAGCGATACACCGTTCACCGCTTTCAGCAGGCCCTCTTCCAGGGGAAAGAAGGTGTGCAGATCTCTGAGTTCGAGGACTGGCTCTTGCTGTTCCATGGCTGCTACTTGTAGGGGTCGGCGGCGTCACGCAGCCCATCGCCGATAAAGTTAAACAGGAGCACCGTAATGATCACAAGCAGGCCGGGGATAAGCATCCAGGGCTGCACAGCCACGCTGCGGACATTCTGGGCATCCTTCAACAGGGTGCCCCAGCTGACCGCGGGTGCACGAATGCCCAGGCCGAGGAAGCTGAGCGCCGTCTCTCCGAGGATCATGTTGGGGATGGCCAGGGTGAGATGGACGATGAGATAACTCATAAATCCCGGCAACAGGTGTTCAACGATGATCTGCATATCGGTGGAACCGGCGACTTTGGCCGCGATCACGA
>JAPPKG010000594.1:0-2125 GCA_026914085.1 Caldilineaceae bacterium
TGACCCGATATTTGAGTGTATCACATGCGCAACCGCTTCGCTATACCAAAGCTGGAAACAGGAACACATGCTGCGCAACTTGCCGGCGCCCCTTATGTCATTCTGACGCCTTAGATTACTCAACATCACTGTGACGGCGAGGCCGTTCGTCTTAAAGGAGACCTCATGCTCATCTCAATACAGGAAAACCTGTTGCCGGGCGAAACGCTGAACGAAAAGCTCGACTGCGCCGAAACGATGCAGATCGACGGTGTCGAGATCCAGGGCCGGTCGCGACTGTATGACCGCATCAGTGAATACGAGGCCGCTTTCAGCAACCGTTCGGTGCGCATCTCGTCCATTTGCGGCCAGTCGACGTTCGACTGGCTGGATCCGGACCCGGCCAAACGACAGGCCAGCATCGACGAATCCCGGCGCAACCTGGAAGCCTGCGGCCATTTCGGTGCGGCCGGGCAGATTGTGCCGCCGATCTTCGGCCCGCCGCGGCTGCCGGACCTTTCGCCGCTCAAGGATGCGATCGCGCTGGAAAAGGAGCTGCTGGTCGAGATCACGCGCGAACTGGCCGCCTTCGCACACAGTCATGGCACGCTGCTGTTGTTGGAGCCCCTCAACCGCTATGAGCAACACCTGCTGCGGCGGCAGGAGGACGGGGTGGAAATCATCCAGAAGGCGGGGGATCCTCCTGGCGTGGCTCTGCTGACCGATTTCTTCCACATGCACATCGAGGAAGTCGACACACCGGCAACGATCCGAAAGATCGGCCGCTACATCGGCCATGTCCACGTGGCTGACAATACGCGTGTCCAGCCGGGCATCGGTGACATCGACTGGCAGGCGGGCATTCAGGCCCTGGCCGACGTCGATTTCAAGGGCTACCTGACATACGAGTGCCGCGTCGCCGGCGATCCGCAAGCGGCCCTGGCCCAGTCGGTCGCCCTGCTGCGGGAGACGATCACGAGCGTGCAGGACGGCTGATTCAGCGGCGGGGGGGGTCCAACGTGTCAGGGCATCCTTTACAGTGAGATCTTATCCCAGAGAATTCCGGTTGGTCAATGCGTTTCCCGTGCAGAATTCGTCTTGGAATGGGCCTGTGTGCTTGATGGATTACCGGCAAATTACACTGGAGAAAGGTCACTTTTCGGTGTGAAGTACCTCAGACATCAGCGTGGCGTCTGTTCTGGGCAATTTACGTACGATCCGTCTACGTATTGCTGGCTACGCTGCGTGCGGCGCACAGCGACCCAATACACCTCATAACATCTGAAAACAGTGCGGGGCTCAAGGCAGTACATTGTGGCTGTTGCTCCGGCCACGGCTGACTGCGAGCTTCCCTCTGCGCCAGGGGAGATCCGCGTTACAGACGGCTGCCTGACCCCAGTTCCCGGGTCTGCGTAACGCGGTGCTTGAGCACCTGCCTCTTCCATCCGCTATCCTCTGAAATCAGAGCAGTTATGCGGCGGTTGTTACTTCGGTTACGCCGCGCAAGCATCCTCCCCATTTCCTCTGCTTCATCTCCAGAATTTCTCCAGATTTCAACAGTACACTGTAGAGAGTCAGGACGATGGCTGCGCATCAGCCAATCGTACTGCCGGATCCGCAGCCTATTGTGTTACCCGTTCAGGAGACGGAGATATGGCCGATTCTTCAGCGTTGATCGATATGCAGAACATATCGAAAGTCTATCAGATGGGGGAGACGAAGGTCCTTGCTCTGAACGGCGTTTCGCTCTCAATCGAAGAGGGAGAGTACGTGGCGATCGTCGGTACTAGCGGTTCGGGCAAGAGTACGCTGATGAATATCATCGGTCTGTTGGACAGCCCCACGGAGGGTGTCTTTCAGATTCGCGGCCAAAGGGCAAACGGCCTGACCGGCCGACAGCTGGCAGATCTGCGCAACAGGGAGATCGGATTCGTATTCCAGCAGTTCAACCTGCTGGCGCGTGCGCCCGCCTGGCGCCAGGTTGAGCTGCCGCTTTTCTACGCCAACGTTGCTCGCGGTACTGCGCGCGAGCGGGCGCTGGAGGCACTGGCACAGGTGGGCCTGGACGAACGCGCGGACCACAAGCCAGAGGAGCTCTCCGGCGGCCAGCAACAGCGGGTCGCGATCGCGCGTGCGCTCGTGAACC
>JAPPKG010000669.1:0-2123 GCA_026914085.1 Caldilineaceae bacterium
ATGCAGCCGAGAACTGGCGCAGCAGCCGCACGCAGCGCCGCAGGAGGACGCGATCGGCTTCGGGCCAAGGGTTCCACCAGCCAAAGATATTCTCCCAAACGACCTGGCCGCAGCCGTGGAAAAACGCCTTCTGGATAATGTCGCTGTGTTCGTCGGCGTTGCGGTCGATGGCGCGAAATGAGAAGCGCGGCTCCACCCAACGGATGGTCATCAGGTCAGGGGGGACGACCGTATTGCGCTGCAGCCAGCTGCCCGCAATCGAGGAGAGGGCTTCTATGGGTGGCAACGATTCCGGGTTGAACACAATGTTGGCGTTGGCCCGCTCCATCGGCTCCAGGAATCCCGGGTCATCGGAGGCCATCGTATCCAGGAAGACGCCGTCGGCGCCGATCTCCTTGATCACGGCCCCTAAGGCTTCGGCGTCGGCCACTGCGGGCGCGTTCGTGTCGGGAAATCTGCCGCGGTAACCCCTTTTGTCGGTATAGGGCGGCGCGCCCGGCTCGCGGCGCGTGCCGATGTCCCAGGGGTTGTAGTTGACGAAGACGCGCACGCCGCGCGCATGGGCGCGGTCAACGACCTCGCGCAGCCCCTGCAGGCCGCCAGGCATGTCGCGGTAGTAGTCGATCTGGTTGCGGTCATCGATGCCAAGGCGGGGGTAGGACTGCCAGAGGAGGATGATGTCGTAGCCGCCGAACTCGCGCTCGCCGTCGTCCAGAATTTCGTCGATGCGGTAACGCCCGGCCTCACGGTCGTAGAAGGCGGTATCGTACATGAAGAGGAAGGCCTCTGTGTAGGCACTTCGGTACCATTCGATACCCTGGCGGGAAAAGAGATCCAGATCGAGCGAGTCGCGCAGGGCATTCCGCATCCGGTCCAGCTCGGCGGCCTCTTCTTCGTCGCGCCCGATGTGTGCCGAGAAGTCGTTCTGAAAGTTGGCGGCAAATGAGGCGAGGCGTTCTGATTCCATTGGTTTCATCTCTCCTTCAGTCCGCGGCCCGAACCGACCGCTGACGCTTATGGGCGTGGTTTGAAGCGAGCGATCTGATCGTCGACCCAGGCCAGGTTGGCGTCTTTGGTGCGGCCGGCATTGTGCGGCGTGTGGACGACGTTGTGCCGCCCAAGCAAGGGGGAGTCCAACGCCACGGGCTCGATGTCGAAGACATCGGCGGCCAGCGCCAGCTCATCGTTGAGGACGCGGCGATAGAGCGCCTCGGTGTCGCAGATGAGGGCCCGCGTTACCTGTACGACCAGGCATCCGTGCGGCAAGGCGTCAATGAGGTCCTTGCCGACCAACCCGTAGGTATCCTCTTTCAAAGGAAGCATCGGCGCGAAGATCTCGGCATCCTTAACCAGCTCGGGCAGATGAAAGCAGCGTTTTGCACCGGCCGCGGCAAAGGTGGCGTCGGGGGCGAATGGGTCCCAGACGGCGACGTCGGCGCCCATGGCCGTGCACCAGGAGGCGTAGCGGGCGCCGATATTGCCGGCGCCGACAACGCGCACCCGTTTGCCTGCGAGCGTGCCATTGGAAAAGCGCGAATCATCGCAATACTGAACGCCTTTTGCGCCCGGTTCGCCCACTTCCGACCTGTGTTTCCAGGGTTCAAGGCTTTCGATCATCGCGGTGTGGGACTGGGGGATGCGGCGCAGTCCGCAGAGGGTCAGGCAGAGCCCGTACTCGGCCACCGACTGTCCCCAGTAGATATCGACGCGGTGGGGAATGATCTGAACGCCGCGGGAAGCCGCCTTGTCGAGACCATCTCTCGGCTGATCGCCGTGAGAACTGTGGAAGAACTCCTCAAGGGAGGTAAAGGGGGCCAGGTCATCGCTGCCGGCGGGGAGGCCGAGGAGGACCAGCCGCTGCACCGCGGCGGGATCGGGCACCATTTGCGGCGCGCGCGCCTCAGGCTCCATTGTTCGGTAGAGTTCGCAACAGTCGCTCTGCCAGCGTTTGTGCCAGTAGTCGGCAGCAAACGGCCAGACGGCGTCAAAACGTTCATGGACGCAGATTGCCGATCTCATATGTGTGTCATTTCGGGTGTGCTCACAAGCTGCGGGGTTGGATGCGTTACTTCGTTGGCATGATAAATGCTATTGGGTTCGCTGTCCAATCTTTCCAGAACCTA
>JAPPKG010000239.1:0-2122 GCA_026914085.1 Caldilineaceae bacterium
ATCTGCCATGCTCGACAATGCCTGATCAGGTGAGAACTGCTGAGATCATATCCATTTGCTTCCATCAGCTACTTAATCTTCTGAGAAACGGAGCGATCTCTTTCATGATCTGCTTCTGCGAGGCAACGCCTTCAAATTTCAGTTCCTTCTCAACTCCTATTGCTCTTGCGCCGCCAAAATACTCGATTTCTCCTGACGGCAGGAATTCCATGCAAAGAATGCCATCGCAGTTCTGCCAATTCTCATCAGGTGCAAGAGTCAGAGGCAACCTCCACTCGACTGCCAAAGTGCCATCGTAGTCAGCCACTATCGCAGGATGGGGAGGACTGTTGCGTATGAAGAAATCAGCGATGGAAAGTACCGATTCCGGTACCAATCGATCGACCTCCGGATCTTCGGCAAACATTTCGATCAAGCTGTTGAGCCTGTCAGCAACTCTGCCGTGATCTCTCGATACCAAACGGTCCAGGATGGCCTTTTCTTTTTCCGTCGCGTATCTCGACCACACCGAGGCAACAACGTTGGGGGTCTTACTTGCTGCCGTTACCATTTCTCTCTATTCTCCACTTTTCTTCAACGAGAACGCCTCAAAAACGCTACTCCAATTTTGCTCCCATTCTACCATGTCGAAGACGATTATGAGAACGGTTTAGCCTGCCGTCTCTGCCGGGCCTCACTACCAATACGATTCTGCACACGCTCCTTCCCAAAGAGCGCCTACCCCACCGCCCACCTCTCCGGCACTTGAAAGAAGGTGAGCACCAAAGCATGACGCCCTATTGGAACTCTGACCTCTTTCTACCCTAAAACTCCCCCTCCCTCACCCTCCCCTTCCCCAGCCTCTTCACCACCTTCGGCACCACAGCCTCATTATCCGCCAGCACACCCTCACCCTTCTTCAGCTTCTTCACCGCAACACTATCCAGCCCCGCCAGTTTCTCCGCCCCTTCCAACGCCTTCAAATCACCCCCATAGTAGTCGAACCACGGCAGCCCTGCCTTCGTATACTCCTGTGCCGTTGGCGGCATGCTCGGCGGATTAGCGCCCGTCACACTGAAGAACTGCACGCTGTTCACAATATGCACGTAACATCGCGAGCGCACCGACGTCTCCCACGCCTCCAAGCCATAATCGTCCTCGTATATCTCCTGACGCATGAGCCCGCCCGGAGCCAGACCCATCTCCTCGGCGGGCCCGGAAAAGGCGCGTAGCGGAGCATAGGACATGGGCATGAACTCCTCTTCCTCCCTTTCGTAATATGACGGCTTAATGGGATAGACCACAATCTGCAGCCCACCGTGCTCCGCCTCCCCTGTCAACTGCTCCTCCGCCGTATATCCCTCGCCAAGAGGCATCGCCACAAACTGCCGGATCATCCCCTTCATGACGCTGAAACCGTCCAGCCAGGGCTGATCGGGAATGACCACATAGTCCTGCGGCTGTTCGGAAAGCTCGTTCTCCCAGCCCTCACCCGTCACCGCATTGATCTTGCCCGCAGCCACCTTCACCGCCATCGGATACGAACCGCTGAAATTGAGCCACATCGCCTCCGCCTGGTACATCGGCAGAAAGACGCCTCCGTGCGCGTTCCAGGTTGCCGGTACACTCTCCGCATAATCGTCTACAAGATTAAGTGGAAACTTTCCCAGGCCCGGCGGCAGCGAATAGGCCCTGTTGTCGTCAGGTATGCGCAATGTACGCTGGAACGAGATCCGGCACTCGGCATCTTTGTGTACCTCAGGAAATCGAAAAATCAACTGGTCTCTTTTCAGTTCAATCATCTCTGGTTCCTCTCGGGTCCTTTCCCATTGCGACACCGGCCCTCACCAATCTCCGTCCCGTATCTCCCGCGCCACGCTCTCAATCGCGTGATCCGGCGCGTCTCGCAGCTGCCGCAACAGCTCTGCAAACAGCTGCGGCCGCTGCAGGATAATATTCCGCAGGTCGCTCGAGACTTTGCCGGCCATCGCCAGCAAAAGGTCCGCATCCTCGCCCAACTCCCCGGCCAGACGGCGGATGGTCGCCTCCGATGGCGGCGCAACCTGGTCTCGCTCGATCTTGCTCAAATAAGACGGCTCAACCCCAATGCGCTGAGCAACCTGCCGCACCGAGAAGGACCGGT
>JAPPKG010000201.1:0-2122 GCA_026914085.1 Caldilineaceae bacterium
ATAGAGCAGTTCTGGGCTATCTGGGGGCCTTTGGCCCCAGCCTTTAGCGTTCACTGGCCGTGGGTGATCGGCTATAACGGCGAAGGCGGCTTTGGAGGAATGCAAAACATGGTGGTCTTCTCCCGCCTCTGGATTGATAGTGAACTGAAGCAAGCCATGGGCTATTAGGGATTGGACTCTTTGTAGCTGATCTCATGTAAAGGGAGCTGCGGAGGCACAGGCTTCCCAGCTCCCTCACCTTTTGGGCTATCGCGTGTCGCGATGACAAGAGACGGGTGTCGATGACGAATATGCGGTGTTGCGGATGAGAGCCTATGTGGTCAGGCGGCTATTGCTCATAGTCCCCACCTTGTTCTTGCTGACCATCTTCGTCTTTCTCTTGGTCCGATTCCTTCCGGGCGACGTAATAGACATGATAGAAGCTCGGATGGAAACCCAGGCCCCTGGTTCTACACTCGAGATAGACCGTGACGCTCTTATGCGTGCACTTGGATTAGACGTGCCTGTGTGGGTGCAGTATGGACGCTGGATGAGTGGCATTCTTTTCCGCGGCACCCTCGGCGAATCGCTGTTTGGCACCTTTTCGGTAGAGGGTCAGATATTAGAAAGATTGCCGGTGACTATCGAGCTTGGCCTCATGGCGATCGTGATCGGGCTGTTGATTGCGCTTCCAGTGGGCATCTACTCGGCGATTCGCCAGGATACTGCCGCTGACTACGCGGGGCGCTCTATTGCCATCATCGGCCTGGCCACGCCCAACTTCTGGCTGGGAACCATGGTCATGATTTTCCCGGCGATCTGGTGGGGCTGGTCGCCGCCGATGCGGCTGATCACGTTCAGCGAAGACCCGCTGGGGAATCTCGGAATGTTCCTCATTCCCAGCCTGATTCTGGGTACGGCCCTGGCTGCAAGCACAATGCGCATGACCCGCACCACGATGCTGGAGGTGCTCCGGCAGGACTATATCAGGACCGCCTGGTCCAAGGGGCTCAGGGAGCGGGCTGTGGTGATCCGACACGCCGTCAAGAATGCCCTCATCCCGGTAGTCACGCTGGTAGGCCTGCAGCTCCCCCTCCTGATAGGTGGCTCGGTTATCTTGGAGCAAATATTCGTTCTGCCGGGGTTAGGTCGTCTTATGGTGAGTGCACTCGAGGAACGAGACTACCCGGTGGTCTCTGGAGTGAATCTGGTTTTCGCCACCATGGTTGTAGGCGCCAATCTGCTCATCGATCTGATTTATCCGTACCTGGACCCCAGGGTCCGATATGAGTGACGCCACCGGGATGCCATCACCAGCAATGGAGCCAATGAGAGGTAGCGGGGTGGCCGATTTCTTTATCAGGATGGTCAAGGAGAAGCCACTAGGTGCTATCAGCGGGATGATCATCTTGATCTTGATCATTGTCGCTATCTTTGGAGACGTTCTATCACCCTACGTGTATAGTGAGCGACACTTGGCAGACAAGCTGACTGGCCCATCAGCCCGGTATCTCCTGGGGACCGACCAGTTGGGGCGAGACCTATTGAGCCGCCTTATCGTCGGGGCTCGTCTATCGTTGGTCGTCGGTCTGTCAGCGACTATGCTCATTGTCGTCGTTGCTGTCCTGATAGGCGGCATTTCAGGGTTTATTGGCGGCAAACTGGACCTGGTGGTGCAGCGGTTTGTCGATACCTGGATGGCCTTCCCGGGACTGCTCATCTTGTTAACCGTCATGTCCATCGTGGGGCGCGGTTTGCCGCAGATCATCGTGGTCCTGGGGATCCTCGGAGGCATCGCCGCTTCGAGAATAGTCAGAAGCGCCGTTATCGGTGTTAAGGACAATGACTATTTCCTGGCAGCCAGGGCGATTGGCACCCCCACGACCCAAATCCTGTTGCGCCATGTGCTGCCCAATATCATGGCGACTGTCATCATCATCTTCAGCATCAACATCGGGGGGGTGATTATTTCCGAGGCCGCCCTTAGCTTTCTCGGATTCGGACTGCCGGTCCAGATTCCCAGCTGGGGTGGTATGCTCAGCAGGGAAGGGCGCAAATACATGGAGGTGGCCCCCTGGCTGGCGATCTGGCCTGGTGTTTGCCTGACCGTTGTCGTTTACTGTTTGAACATGTTCGGCGACGC
>JAPPKG010000432.1:0-2119 GCA_026914085.1 Caldilineaceae bacterium
GTCTTGATGGCGCCGGAGGTGAGCCCTTCGACGAAGAGGCGGCTGGTGAAGACGAAGAGTAGCACCAGGGGAATTGAGCCGAGCAGCAGGCCGGCCATCACGCGCCCGTAGCTGGTGTAGTACTGTTCCATGTAGGAGTAAAGCCCCGGTGTGAGCGGCCACATTTTGCGTTCCGAGAGGGTCAGGGTGGGCCAGATCAGGTTGTTCCAGGTGCCGAGGATGTTGAGCACGGCGACGACGCCGAGCATCGACCGGGTCAGCGGCAGGGCCACGTGCCAGTAGATCTGCCAATCGGAGGCGCCGTCGATGCGGCAGGCGTCGAACATCTCGCCGGGCAGGCTTTCGAAGAAGGCGCGCAGGATAAGGATGCCGATGAGCTGTCCGCCTGCGATCCAGGGCAGGATCAGAGACCAGTAGGTATTGATGAGGCGCAGATCTCTGATGAGCACGAAGGAGGGCACGAGGGTCAGCGACGCCGGCACCATCATCAGGGCCAGCACGGCGTAGAAGACGAATGTTCTGCCTGGAAATCTTATCTGGGCGAAGGAATAGGCCGCCAGCGAACTGAGGAGGAGCACGCCGATGACTGTGGCGCCGCTGGCGATGATACTGTTGAGCAGGAACTGGCTGATGATCTGGACGGCGAACTCGTAGTTCTCCCAGCGCAGCGGCCAGGTGGGGAGGAAGGGCACGCGCGTGAACTGGGAGGGGCTTTTGAGTGAGATGATGACCGCCATGACCAGCGGCGCGATCATGAGGACGCAGAGTATGCCCAGGGGCCAGCGTGCGCCAGCCGTCGCCGCGGTACAGGCGGCGTCTCTGGTTTTGCGGGGGGCCGCCGGCTAGCGAATCGCTATGGGTTACCATGCCGGGATCCTGACTGCGGTACGCAATCCGTATTGTGTATTGCGTGGTACGGGGCAGGTGATATGCATGCTGCTAGTATTCCTGGGACCTTATGTATCGCATATTCAGGATGGTTGCCACGAGGGTTATCAGGAACATGACGACGCCGATGGCAGAGGCGTAGCCCATGCGGCTGATGCGGAAGGCGTTGAAGTACATCCACATTCCGGGGACTTGGGTTGAGTCGATGGGTCCGCCCTGGGTCATGGCCCAGACGGCGGAGTATTCCTGCACGCCCCACATGATAGTCAGCACGATGAGCAGTTTGATCTGACCGGTGATGAGGGGCAGCTCGATGTATCGCAGGCGCCGCCAGCCGCTGGCGCCGTCGAGAAGGCCGCTTTCGATGATCTCGACCGGGATGGCCTGCAGTCCGGCAAGCAGAATGAGGACGGAGATGCCGTCTATCCAGGGGAAGTTGCGGAACATGACGGCGTAGATGGCGATTTTGGGTTCGGCGAGCCAGGCGTGGGTCCAGTCCTGGAGGCCGACGCCGATGAGGATGGCATTGAGGGGGCCGATTGTGGAGTCGTAGATGAATTTCCAGAGCAGGATGAGGACGACCGCGGGGATGATGACGGGTAGAATCATGAAGAGGCGGAAAAAGTACTTGGAGCCCTCATTGCGGATGCGGTGGATCAGGACGGCGACGCCGGTGGAAAGTCCCACGAAAGCGATCAGGTACCAGACGGTCAGCAGGGCCATATTTCTGAGTGAACGGATGAAGACATCGTCGTCGGTGAAGAGCTCGATGAAGTTGGAGAAACCGACGAAGTTCCCTGCCAGCCCGGCGTTCCAGTCAAACATAGAACGGTAGAGCCCGGAGACGGCGGGATAGTATTGGAAAACAAGGAGGAAGGCCAGGGTAGGCACGACCATCAGATACCCTGTCTTTGTCTCCCAGATCCGTTCCCAGAGTGTCTTTTTCATTGTGGTAAGAGGCCGGTGGTTAGCGGAATGCTGCTAGCCACCGGCTTTGTGACGTCAGGGGCAGGCGTTGCCTTGCTCATCAATGTAGCGGGTGGCGTAGCCCTCGAAGGCGGTCTGATTCTGTTCGATGCACTCGTCGATGGAGATCTCGTCGAGCAGGTAGGACCACCAGGCCTTGCCACATGCTTCGGCGGCTTCGAGGTCCATGGTGACGATCTCGTACTGGAACATGGTGACGTAGCCGATCGACTCGACCAGCCCTTTGTGGGCCTCGGCGAAGCGG
>JAPPKG010000527.1:0-2116 GCA_026914085.1 Caldilineaceae bacterium
CGACAAGATCCGGGGCGTCCGGCACGTCTGGCACAACGTCTGGGGGACCTGGTCGGAGCCGGTCGCGCTGTACGAGCCTTTCGAGAACACGGCCTGTCTCGAATGCCACGCGGGCGCGCGGACGTACGAGGAACATCCGGACCACCGGCCCTATCTGAGCGAGCTCGTCGACGGTTCCAGGTCATGCGTGACGTGCCACAACCTGGTGCACGAGGTGGACAAGCTGGATCGGTCCGGTCGATGGCAACCGGAGGCGGGAGAGTGAGCGGCATCGCGGCTAGAGGCGGGAGAGTGAGCGACATGAATGATCCGCGCCGGCGAGGAAGCGAGGTGACGGCATGAACAGTGTGCGCGGGCCAACCGCACGGAAGGGATTTGCAGGACGACTTCACATGGCGGGTGGGCTGATCGCGGCGGGCCTCGTCGTGGAACTGGCGACCCTGTTCTGGATCCACCCGGTCTCGATGAGCTTGTTCCTGTGCCTGGGGGCCGTGCTCGTCCTCGCGGGCATGGCGGTTTTCCTGTGGTCCGTCGTCAGCGGATCCAGGTGATGTTTATGATCTGACAGGTAGAGGCGAATGCGACGAAGCGAAGGCGAATGCGACGAAGCGAAGGCGAATGCGACGAAGCGAAGGCGAATGCGACGTAGAAATGCCGAGACCGGTGGGAACTGTTGGAAAGCCGCTGATTAATCTAGTCTTCGGAAACAGCATCACCGAGCGGATGAAGGTCGATCGGCGTGAGCATACCGTAGAATCCGTACTTGATGCCCGACCGATCTCCCTTGCCGGGCGGGAAGTAATCCTCGATGAGCGCCAGTAGCCGGCGGTTGAAATCGGCGGCCTGGGCTTCCGACAGCCGTGCGCGGTTGTGGTTGATCGACACCTGGAAGGAAAGCCCGTACATCCCCTCGGTGGCTTCGCGAAACGCCTGGTTGAACTGGCCGGCCACGTCTGCGGGAATCGCCTCCACGTTGCCAATCGGCTCGGTTCGGTCGTTCCCTTCCCGGTCTTCCTCCCCAAGGTCCTCCCGAAATCGTATCGTGGGCGCCGCGGGAAGACATCTCCATTCCCTGCAGTCATCGCCGAAGTCCTCCACCTTTACGATCCCCGCCTCCGCCAGCCGCCGCACGTGGTACAGCACCCGGGCATCCGTAACATTCAGTGCCTCGGAGAGCTCCGTCACCGTTTTTCCTTCTTCAAGGATCTCAAGCATACCCAGGCGAAGGGGATCGGCGAGAATCTGCGAACGATCTTCTTCGATGACGATTTCAGTGCCTTGAGAAGGCTTTATCGGGAAGGTGAATTCACGCCATTTCGCCATTCGAATCCTCCCTATAGTTTTACTTCCCTTGCAACAAGTCCTGTGATCCGTTCCATTAAACCCTCGAGGTATTCGAGGTCATGCCTGTCCTGGTGACCGAGTACATACCCCTGAATGTCCGTAAGCTCGTCCCTGAAACCCTCCGAATACGTCGTCAGAAGAAAAGCCGGGATCAATTCCCTTTTATTCAGGATGAACCTGTCCGTCTTGTCCCACAGCAGTAGACGAATCTCGATCAGCGTCCTGTTTACTGCGGCCACTACGCTGTGTTCCTTGTCGGGCCGGTCCGATCTCAGCCACGCATGGAACACCCCTGCCCAGGCCCTGAAATCACTGCGGGTCGGAGTTGGTATCCGAGTCAAATCATAGTTGCCCCAGATGCGCTTCCCCTGTACGAGAAGTCTGTATATCTCGGGGACAAGTTCTCTTTCATGATCGTATGGCGGAAAGAGGTCACTTTCTGGAAAGACAATCCCCCCAAAGCCTTTCGGAATCACATACTTCACAACCAATCCCCTGCGGATCTCCCTCAGCCGGTCTCTCAGCACTGGTGTAACGGAATCCCGGGTGACCAAAGCCGTGTCGATGTCGCTGCGGCCCGGGACGTACTCATCGGCGCCAAGCGACCCGATGACGTAAATCCCAATGATGCTGTTATCGGTGTCCGCCAGTTTGGCGAGGCCGGCGAACTCCCTGGCTATTTCCCAGGCGCGATCCACCTGAACTACGGTCATACGGACCTTCTCTCCAAATCACTCGTATCGGCGATATAGTCCATTGCGAAGGACAGCAC
>JAPPKG010000684.1:0-2114 GCA_026914085.1 Caldilineaceae bacterium
AGCCGTCGTCTGTTGAGGTCACTGGCTTGAATGAGTAGCTGGCTCAGGACACCCTTTGGATCGGGTAGACTTTCCAGCCGACTTACTGCGGGCAGATCTAGCTGACCCGTATAACGCCTGTTTCCTGCTGCTGCTTTGATAGCGTCTTTATCTATCAAGAGCCAGGCCTCTTGCATCCGGACAAAAATTACTCACACGAAAGCGGGCGACAGGCCATCTGGTATAGCAGCAATCGCCTCATGTATCTCTCGTATGCGTTTCTCTCGAGGCTCTCTGTCTGCATCTCGGTGAACAAACAGGAGATCACAGGGGTAAAACGCAAGGCTGCGTTCTATCTTGTCTGCCAACTTTGGTCTGTCAGGAAGTGGCAAAACGCCAAGATCTGCCCAAGCCGCTTGAATGGGACAGCGTACTCCATTCTCAATCAACAACCAGTCCAGGACAGGAAGAAGTGCCCTGTCGCTACCTCCTTCAGCAACCAGCGTATAGCGGAGTTCCTCCATCGTCAGTACAGTTCCACATTTTCCATCAGAAGACTCAGTTGACTACCGTTATTCGGAATAGGATTCAGATAGTATAGCAAGTGTCCTTTCATCACAGTTCTCTCCCCGGGGGACGCCTCGCCGCGCCAATTGTCCGGCAGCCATCTGAAGACCGCCTTCTGAAAGCGCTTGTCATCGCGGATGGCCTGTTCCGTCTCCGCTATAAGTAGGCTTTCGGGCGGAACAAGATGTACAACCCCTGGAGAATGGGTATTTACGATCACTTGGCGAAGAGGATTGTCCTTAGCAACAGACCTTGTAACGTCGACCGCAATGTCCTGAAGCAACTCCAACATGGCCGCAATTCGTTCAGGATGAATTCCGTTTTCCGGCTCCTCCAAACAGATGACGCCCTGGGCAGAGGGATCGAGCGCCAGCACTGCCAGCGCCAGAAATCGTAGCGTGCCGTCGGACAGAGATCGGGCGGGGTAGGTCGTGCCATTCTTGTCCTGAACCTGTAAGGTCAGCAACTGCCTCCTCTCATCTCTATCGATACTGACCTCATATACATCGTCAATCAGGTCAGTCAACCTCAAAGCAATCTGTTCGTAGACCCAAGTATCATGGTCATCAGTACTTTCCGGACTCTCGGAGTGCGCTAGCGCATAGAGGGTTGCAGGTAGGTGGGAGCCATCGGGACGCATCCCTGGAGGTGTCATAAAATCGTCGGGCCTGCGCAACGACGAAGGTTCGAGTTGGAGCAAACGCCAAGATTGCATCTCTCGCCGGGCAAGCAGAGCGGTTGGACTTTCGGTCGCGTTTACGGTTGAGAGTAAGGTACGGGGAAGATTGCTCGCCGAGAAAGACTGAGGGCGCCCACTGCTGCCACCATCCTGGTGCAAACGGATTACTCGCTGCCCCTCGTGATCCACAGTAGAAATAAATGGAGCCGCCCTGCGTCCTTTGACGACTGAGTTCCGCCAGCTTTTTGCGCTATGATGGAATCTGAGGTGTTTCCACGCCTCGCCAAGTTTTATGTGCTCCAGGCTCTCCTTGACCAACTCAAATGAACCAGACAATGGCAGTCTGTCATCGACGCGATAGGCCAAGTCCAAAGAGTAACGCAGAAATGTAAAATTGGCCTTTGCTTCCTGACCCAGGTCGTCTACACCTTTATCCGGGATTATCATTTCTGCCGTGAATGAGATTCTATTTGTGTACTCGTTGCCTATGCGATGGAACAGACTTTGAACTGATGATGCCTTTTCGTCTTCTGCGCGGACTGACGCGGCGGCATCAACAAATGTGTCGCTGGCAAGCCTGCTCAGAAACTGTATCGCATCAAACAGGTTGGACTTTCCCGTCCCGTTCGCTCCGGCGATGCAGGTGAAAGGGCCAAATCGGACATCAACGTCGACCAGGTTTTTAAAGCCGGATACTTGCAGTCTCGTTAACATAAGGCCTCCATCCGTCGTGAATTCAACCCTTCCCCATCACACGGGAATCCACTCGTAGGATAGTTTCAAGACATCGATATGCTCACCCGCATGCTCAACTGTCAAGCTGACTATCTTCCCGTCGCCGTCCAGTTCAAGCAGTAGATCCTCACCTGCATCCCGTGTTTCGACGATT
>JAPPKG010000021.1:0-2113 GCA_026914085.1 Caldilineaceae bacterium
CGCCGGTTCCCCACCGGCGAGTTGCTCGTCTCCTACAGCAAGAACCCCGATTCGGCCGAAAACCTGACAAATGTCAACGGTCTTTCGCTCTCGAAGGACGAAGGCGCCACATGGTCGCAACATGCCGATGTTTCCGGCCTCAGCGGGCGCTTGAACATCAGCCTGTCCGACGGTTCACTGGCCGGTCCCAACCAGCCCTATAAGCCGGATCCTCTCGGCCAGTGGCGCACCTTCGTGGGTAACTACGGGCGCATCGGCAAGGGCGGCCAGCAGTACTCGGTCGATTTGTGGGGCGCGCGCATCGAAGGCTTGCCGCGTGACGTGAAGGCCCGCACCGTGCAGAGTCCCACCCGCTGGGCGGAGATCTCCCCTTTTACCCACATTATTGAACTGGAACCGGGACGCCATCTGGCCACCACCTACCTGACATTCGCAGGAGACGACCGCTACAGCACCGTGGTCATGACCTCAGAGGATGGGGGCCGCACCTGGCACTACCTCTCCACCGTGGCCAACGCCGAAGACGGCGCCGACTCCTGGGAGGGCTTCTGTGAGTCCTCACTGGTACGCCTGGAAGACGGCGACCTGATGTGCGTTGGCCGCATGGGCGGCGGCCGTGATCAGCTGCTGGCGCGTTCCTACTCCAGCGATGAAGGCAAGAGTTGGTCCCCTATCGACCGCCTGCCGGCCTGGGGCGTGCTGCCCCAAGTGAAGCGGCTGAGTAATGGCGCGCTGGTGATTTCATGCGGCCGCCCGGGCCTCTTCATCTGGTTCTCGACCGACCCGCGCGGCGAGCACTGGGAGCCCTTCGACCTCATGGCCCACCACAATTCCGAGATGGGCGAGGCCCATCAGATCAGCCCCGGCAAGTACGGGCTGGAGCCGGTCACCCGCGAGCAGTACTACACCGTCCATCACAATTTCGACCTGCCGGACCAGACCACGTCCTACACGTCGATGCTGGAGGTTGAGCCGGGCCGGCTACTGATTGTTTACGACCGCATGCCCTATGGGTGGATGCCGGTTCCGACCGACGCCGAGGTGCGCAGCCGCATCCTGGCGCGCTATGCCGTCTCCAATCTGGCGCCGGACAGTATGACGCCGGACGAACGGGAACGCATCTACTTGCTGGAGCTGGATTTTTGACGGCTTTGACCGTACAGAGTTGAAATGCCAGCCAAGTTTGGAGGTTGACGGATGTTGACCCCAGTCAGGAGGAGCCAATGCACATAGTGGAAGTTTGTTCACCTGATTCATGTGATGCGAATGATCAATTGCACGGTTCATGGCAACTGCGACAGTCGCAGTAGAATTCAGGAGGAAACAACATGCAACGCTTCGATTCCAGTGATTTCTCTCGCCGCAACTTCCTCAAGGGGTCGGTCATCGCCGCAGCCGGCGGCCTTCTGGCGGCCTGCGCGCCGGCGGCTGCGCCTGCAGGAGAAGCGCCTGCCGCAGACGACGATGCTGCCATGGCATCGGACCGCCTGGGCGGCACACTCGTCTTCGGCTATCCGCAGAAGACCAGCTACCAGGACCTGCTGGCGATGGAGCACAACGCCGGCAACAGAAGATACTACCTGGTCGGCCTGACGCACAACTGCCTGGTCAACATCAGCGCCGACTATACTACTTGGCTGCCCGAACTGGCCGAAAATTGGGAGTTCGACGGCAATGACGCGACCTTCAATCTGCGCGCGGGCGTCAAGTGGCACGACGGCGAGCCGTTCACGTCGGCCGACGTGGAGTTCACGATCGGACGCCTTGTTGGCCACCCGAACGTCAACCAGTGGAACGGTGTACGTCACTTCAAGGGCATCATTGAAGGCATGACCGAGTTCTCCGAAGGTGAGGCCGACGCGGTGACGGGGATTTCGGCGCCTGACGACCATACAATCGTCTTTCACATGACCAACCCGTACCGCGCCGCATTCCTGGAAAAGCTTCTCAACTTCCCCATCATGCCCAAACACCTCATTAGCCAGTATCCAGAGGACACATGGGGCATCGACGAGCAGGGGCAGCAGGGGTTGAAGAACACACCCTACGCCAAGGAGCAGGGCATCGGCACCGGCCCCTTCAAAGTCAGCAACTACATCCCCGATCAGATCGT
>JAPPKG010000202.1:0-2113 GCA_026914085.1 Caldilineaceae bacterium
CGTCCATCTCGTCGTGCAGGGCCAGCATTTCAAGGCGACGGGAGGGCCGGTCGCGATTGCGGTCTGCCAGTGCAGGAAGGAGCGCCTGCAATGCCTCGCGGCTATCGGCCACCAAAGACACAGCGGGTGGTTCGTGGCGATCGTGCTCCTGCGGGTCGATGTCTATGCGAATCAGGCGCAGGTTGGGCGGTTTGCCCCAACGCATGATGGGGGTGGAGAGGCGCGTGCCTATGGCGATAACCACGTCAGCCTGTTCCCAGAGGCGGCGACCGGGACCGTATGAATGGCTGTAAGGGTTGCGGTTGGAAAGTATACCTCGCCCGGATGCGCTGGCGATGACCGGCGCCTGCAGCGCTTCGGCCAATCTGCCGATTTCTTCACCTGCGTCAACTGCGCCCCCGCCTATGAAGATCGCGGGGTTTTGCGCCTCGCTTAAGAGATCGACGGCACTTTCCACGGCGCGGCGATCCAAATCGGGACGGCTGCGGGCAACGGAAAGGGTCTCGTCGTCGAAGTCGGCTTTGCGGGAGAATACGTTGAGCGGCACCTCCAGGCCGACGGGTCGGGGCCGGTCGGAGTGCATTGCGCCAAGGGCTTCAGAGACGAGACGGGGCACGTCCGCTGGAGAATCGACGCGGCGGGCCCACTTGGTGAGGGAGCGCAGGATGCCGAGCTGGTCGGGGATTTCGTGGAGCATGCCGTAGCCGCGGCCGATGTGGTCGCTGTGGAGCTGGCCGGTGAGGCAGAGGACAGGGGCATTGGTGGCGTAGGCGGTGGAGAGGGCGGCGGTGGCGTTGAGGAATCCGGGGCCGGGGACGACTACGAAGACGCCGGTATTGCCAGAGGCGAGGGCGTAACCGAGGGCCATGTAGGCTGCGCCCTGCTCGTGGCGCGTGTGGATGACGCGCATGCGGTCGCGGGCGTCGTGGACGGCTGTGTAGAAGTAGTCGTTCTGTACGCCGGGGAGGCCGAAGATGGTGTCGATGCCGTGGGAGAGGAGAGCGTGAACAAGCGCTTCGCCGCCGGTTCGCGTCGTGTTCATAGAGCTGGCTCCTGACGGCGCTGGCTAGTGGGCCACTGAACCGTCGGCGTGGAAGTTGCCAAGGATCTTTTTGGGCTGATAGGGGAAACGATCCAGCTTACTCTCGTTGATTTCGAGGCCGATTCCGGGTCGGTCTGAGACGAGGAGGTACCCTCCCTGACGTTCGACGGGATGGTCGACGATTTCGTTGAAGGCGTCGGCGGTTGGATGGCTTTCCATGAGCACGTAGTTGGGGATGGCGGCGTCGAGCTGACAGAAGGCGGCGATGTTGACGGGGCTGCCCATGAGGTGGGGGAAGATGCCGACGAAGGCGGCCTCGGCGATGGCGGCTATTTTCTTGCACTGGGTGAAGCCGCCGGCGAGGGAGAGGTCGGGGCGGATGAGGCTGACGATCCTGCGGTCGATGAGGTCTTTGAACTGGAAGATGTTGTAGAAGCGTTCGCCGGTGGCCATGGGCAGGGGTACTGTTTTGGCGATGTATTCCATAGGCTCCAGGCTTTCGGGGGCGAGCGGGTCCTCGTAGTAGAGGATGCGGAAGGGCTGCAGCTCGCGGGCGAGGAGGATGGCCTCTTCGGGGCGCAGGTTGCGGTGGATTTCAAGGCCGAGATCGATATTGAAGCCGACGGCGTCGCGCACGGCCGCGACCATGGCGACGGCCTCGCCAATCACCTGGGAGGGCGTCTTGCGTTCGAAGCCGGGCAGGAAGGGGGACATGCGAAGGGAAAGGTAGCCGGCTGAGACCTGCTGCTGGGCGCTGGCGGCACATTCGGGGACGGTGGCGCCGCCGACGTTGGCGAAGACCTTGATCTTGTCACGCAGGCGGCCGCCGAGGAGCTGATGCACGGGCTGGCCGACGGCCTGGCCGGCGATGTCCCAGAGGGCGATGTCGATGGCGCTGAGGGCGGCGCTGAGGGCGGCGCCCATGAAGTGGGCATCGCGGCTGACGGTCTGGTAGTGGTGTTCGATGCGGGAGGCGTCCTTGCCGACGAAGTAGTCGCTGAGCTCGAGGATGGCGCGATTGACTACGCCGTGATGGGCCCAGAGTCCGGCTTCGCCGTTGCCGACGATGCC
>JAPPKG010000358.1:0-2111 GCA_026914085.1 Caldilineaceae bacterium
GGTTGGAGCGATTGCCGTGCCGGTACTGGGCGATGTGGACGCCCATGAGCCAGGCTTCGCCGTCGCGGACGAGAACGAAACCTTCACGCAGGTTCACCGAGCCGGCGCGCACGGACTTGATTTCGGTGCCGGTAAGAGCGATACCGGCTTCGAAGGTTTCCTCAATGAAGTAGTCGTGACGGGCTTTGCGATTTGTAGCGACGGTGCGCGGCCCGGTCGGCGCCGTCTTCGTCTGCTGCTTCTTCTTAGCCAATTTCTGTATTCGCGGTCATTGGGAGCGCCTCGTTACTCCCCGGTTCTGAGTAACTCGAGGGCGCGATCGAGTTGCGGGTCTTCCTCGTTTTCTCTCTGCTCGATGCTCCGTTCGACGACGATGTCGGGCTCCAACCCGGTGTCGTCGATAGATCGATCGGACGGTGTGTACCAGAGGGCGATGGTCACGCGCAGCAGGCTATCGTCGCTGAGGGTGTGGGGCAGTTGGACGCTGCCTTTTCCAAAGGTCGTCACACCGAGCAGGCGGGCGCGCTCAACGTCCTGGAGGGCGCCGGCGACGATTTCACTGGCGCTGGCACTGCCACCGTTGACGAGCACGATCATGGGCAGGTCATCGGGAACGAGGGCACTGCCTTCGGTGTTGTAGATTTCTTCGGTGCCGTCGCTGAAGCGCTCAATGAGCACGCGCTCGTCTTCGAGGAAGATGCTGGTCACGCGGATGGCCTCGCGCAGGAGGCCGCCGGGATTGCTGCGAAGATCGAAGATCAGGCCTTGCGTGTCGTCGGTCAGCAGGTTCTCAAGCTCGTCGCGCAGCTTCTTACTGGCATCAACGGAAAACCGTTTGAGGGCGACATAGGCGTATTCGTCGTTGTGCCCGTAGATCTCGCTCTCGACAACGGGGACATCGATCAGAGCGCGGGTAACGGGAAACTCCAGCGGTTCATCCAATCCTTCGCGGCGTACGGTCAAGTGGACTTCGGTACCTTTAGGCCCCTTAATCCTGTTGATGGCTTCATTCAGGCCGGTTAGTTCGGCCACATCCTGGCCGTTGATGGCGATGATGAGATCGCCGGGGCGAATGCCGGCATTCCAGGCGGGTTGATCCTCAAAGGGTTCGATGATGCGAACTGCGCCCTCGTCTTCGGCCCATTCGACCATAGCGCCGATGCCTTCGAAGCTGCCCTCGATGCTTTCCATGAAGCTGGTGGCTTCATCGGGGGCCAGGAAGCCGGTGTTTTTGTCGTCGAGCGTTTCCAGCACGCCGCGGATGGCGCCGTAACTGCGTTCGTTTGGCGCGGGCAGTTCTCCGTAGAAGTCCTCTTCGACCAGCTCCATCGCTTCCCAGAAGATGTCCAGGTCGTCGGGGGCGAGGGCGCGGTCGGTCTCGGCTGCGATCACGGTTGAGCCGGCGTTATCGTCGGCGTTGCTCAAGCGGCCGATCGCAAAGCCCATAGCGGAGCCCACAGAAAAGATCACTGCGGCGGCCAGAAGGACGGCGCAGCCTGTGAGATGCAGCTTTTGGCGGGAGGAGATCTGTTTTCCCAGACTAAGCCTGGTCAGTGCAGTCTGTTTATCGCCATTACCCATTGGGAGATTCCTGAGCGAGTAAGACCCGGAGGAACGGCGGCGAGTGTGCCGCCCGTCTTCCCTTGTGACGGAACGAGTCTGGCAGAGAGTCGCTGTCGAACGGATGAACTTCAAGAGATTCTACCATACGGGGTGGTTGCGGGAAAGGAATCGAGCATCCAAAGGGGTGCATCCCAGATTTGGGGTGGGAACAGTCTGGCGGGGAATCCGTGCCAGCGTTGGCTGGCGTTGTTTACCGTCTTTGGGCGACACGCAGTGCGGGCGCCTGGCTTGGACGTACGGTGGCGTCCGTCAGTTGGGGAGGGTGCGAGGTCAGGCACAGGGCCGGCACGTGAGGGGATCTGATGGGGCTGGCGGGACGTGGTCGGGCTGGACACCTTCGATTGGGCACCTGTTACGAATAACGACACCCGGTCGATTAGGCATGTTGTTGGGGGGGGGCGTTGGGGGGGGGGGGCGCCCCCCCACCACCCCGGGGGCGCCCCCCCCCCCCCCCCCCAAACAGGGGGGGGGTGGGTAGGGGGTTTTGT
>JAPPKG010000557.1:0-2106 GCA_026914085.1 Caldilineaceae bacterium
GCAGGAACGGGATGGTTACGTCAGGGCATGCGCTGGCGTCGCAGGCGGGGATCCGTACGATGATGCGGGGGGGCAATGCCGTGGACGCGGCGATTGCCACGGCGGCGGCGCTGGGCGCGGTTGAGCCGGCGGGTTCGGGGGTCGGCGGCGACGGTTTTATTCTGATCTATTGGGCTGAGACCGGGGAGGTGAGCGGGGTAAATGCGACCGGTCCTGCTCCAGGGGCGGCCACGCGCGAACGCTATCTGGAGGATGGCGGGATCCCGATGAAGGGGATACGCAGCGTCTCGGTGCCCGGGTTGGTGGATGGGTGGCTGCTGGCGCATGCGCGGTACGGGGCACTGCCGCTGGAGGAGGTATTCCGTTCGGCGATTGCGCTGTGTGAGGACGGTTTTCCGATCAGCCACCTGCTGGCAAGCGGCTTACAGGCGGAACACGAGCGTTTCGCGGCGGACCCGCACACGCGGGCCATTTACACCAATGACGGGGAGCCGATCGCGGCGGGCGGGATTCTGTGCAACTACAACCTGGGCGAGACACTGCACAGGATCGCCCAGGATGGCGGAAGGATCCTTTACGAAGGGGAAATCGCCAGAGAGATCGCGGAGTTCAGCCGGGCGCGGGGCGGCCTGCTGACGGAAGAGGACCTGGGCAATTACCATGCGCAGTGGGTGGAGCCGATTCAGGTCAACTATCGCGGGCACGAGGTCTACGAGATGCCGCCCAATTCGAGCGGGCATATTCTGCTGCAGGAGTTGAATATCGTTGAGCTGTTCGATCTGCAGGAGATGGGATGCAACACGGCCGAGAGCGTCCATCTGATGGTGGAGGCGAAGAAACTGGCTTTTGCCGACCGTGAGAAGTATATGGCGGACCCGGAGTGGGTCGATATTCCGCTGGAGGGGATGCTCTCCAAGTCGTATGCGGCAGAGCAGGCCGAGCGCATCGATATGGGGCGGGCGGCGGTCGACGTAGCGGCGGGGGGGCCCGAAGCGCATGAAGACACGACCTGCTTTTGTGTGGCGGACAGGGCGGGAAACCTGGTCTGCATACTGCAGAGCATCCAGTCCGGATTTGGTTCGAGCCTGGTGGCGGGTGACACGGGCATACTGCTCAACAACCGCATGACGTACTGGCACTTGGAAGAAGGGCACGCGAACTGCCTGATGCCGGGCAAGCGGGTACGGCATACGATGAATCCGGTCATCATAACCAAGGACGGCAAACCGCTAATAACATGCGGGACGCCGGGCGCGGATACGCAGGTGCAGACGAATCTGCAGCTTGTTACACATATGCTTGATTTCGGTATGACGCCGCAGGAGGTGGTTACGGCGCCGCGCTGGCGGAGTTTGCAGAACCCGATGGAATCGACGATCCCGCACGTGTGCTCCAACAACCTGCAGGTGGAGGACCGCTTTCCGGAGGCGGTGCGGAAGGAGCTGGCGCGTAGGGGACACGAACTGGAGATGTTGGGCGACTGGGGCGGGCCGGGCAGTGCGCAGGCGATCATGGTGCATCCGGAGTCCGGGGCGTTGATTGGGGGTTCTGATCCGCGGCGGGACGGGTACGCGGTCGGGTATTAGGATCCGCGTAAATTTTGGGAAGGGCGCCAGGAATTTAAGGAGAACGGGAAGCCTGCAGGCCTGTTTGGGATGTTTCTCGCGTGCGTGTTGCAAAAAACATTTGGTCCGCGAAATCACGCGAAGGGGCGCGAAGAACACCTAAGGCGTTTCGGATTCAATTTGCGTAGCTGCGCGGCCCTGCGGAGATAGGTAGTTTGCAACTGGAAGGCAGACTTTGGTTGAAGTTGCCTTGTAAATCCTGAGGGGTGGAGTTCATTCCACGCGAGATTTTCAGTTTTTCCCTTAACATTTCAGTTCTCAGGTAAACAGGGAAGGCTCCTGGGTTCCGCTTTCGGGGGCCCAACAGTTTCTGCAAGAGAGGAATTATGGCTGTGTCTACTCCCAATATTCTGTTTCTTATGACGGACCAGATGCAGGGGCGGGTGCTGGAGCCGGACAGTCCGTGCCAGACTCCGCATTTGGACCGGCTGGCGGCGAGAGGGGTGCGATTTCGCCGGGCGTATACGCCGAACGCGGTGTG
>JAPPKG010000525.1:0-2099 GCA_026914085.1 Caldilineaceae bacterium
GCGGTCCGGCGCCGGCCGCACCAGCGCATTCCGCACCGTCCCCGCCACCCCCGGCTCCACCACAATCTCCAACCCCCCATCCAGAATCCGCCACTTCTCCGGATTCTCCCGAATCCAGAGCCACTCCGAGTCCAATTCCCCCTCAAAACTCTCGGCAAAAACTACCTGCCCTTCACTCTCACCCATACCAAACGCTCCCCATAACTTGAAAAAAACCGGCTCAACCCAACTCCACTGACCACTGACCACTAACCACTGACCACTGCAGTTCTCACTACCAAATTCGCATACTCCCCCACCAGCGGCGCCATCTGCCGAAACCCAATCTTCCCGCCCCCCAAAACCGGCCCGTAGCTCACCCCGTCATCGCGCCAACTGAAAATCGGCAACTCGTTGATCGAAAACGCAACTACCGCCCCACACTTGACAACCTGGATTCGGTAAGGAGGAGTCGCATCCGCCACCGGCGGTAAAGGGTCCGCACCCTGCGCCACCATATGAAACCCATAGCTCTTGCGCAAATTACACGTGTGAAACGCCCGCTCCTCAGGCCACCTTCGCCTGAAATAGGAGACGTGCAGCGCATCAATATCCCCGTGATGGTACTGCTGGTATTCCCCAGTACGCGCCGTCAACGACGGATCGAACAGGTCCTCCCCGTTTCGACCCGTCGCCGCAAAAAACAGAATGCACAACCCCGGCTCCTGCACCGGCCAGAACTCCCACTCGATGCTCACGTCCGCCGGAAACGTCTCAGGACACCAGAACACAAAGTTGGACCTCTGCCCCTCTGCCGGATCGCGCAAATTCTCCATCCGCAGCCGCCCGTTGGGAAAACTGACGCGCGCCTCACCCTCCAGCCGAAAACCGCACGCGTCCGATTCCGCGCCAAGAGGATTGTGATAGATCGTGTCCCCAATTTCAAACGAGCACATGGCCTTCCCCCCGACAGTCCGCCGCCCTGCACAGGAATGCATCCTACGCGCCCAAAATGAATGTGTCAATGCCGCAAACGGCAATTGACGCAGGGACAGCTGCTGGCCATAGATGGGAAGACGGTTCGTCGTTCGCATGCGCGCAGGCAGAAGCCGGAGCATGGAGAACTCAGTACACTGGGTCTTGGATGAGGACGACAGTCGCATCCGTCAGGGCCATGCACAGCACAACCTGGCCATCTTGCGCCGCTTGGCTCTCAACCTCCTACGCCGAGAGAAAAGTGCCAAAATTGGTATTGCTGCCAAACGTAAACGTGCCGGTTGGAAAACTGACTATCTCCTCAAAGTTCTCTCCCAACAGGATGCGTATACCCTGTCAAGACTCCTGTGTCGCGCCCGTCGCGAGGTGTGCTATACTGCATGTCGAAGACTGACGGTTCTTTTTCCGATGGTTTTGGGGCGCAGAAGGGGAAACACGCGCACAATGGGGAAACACGGACCAGACTGATGCCAGCGCAACCAACAGAAACTAAAACTAGACTCGTAACCGCCGCCGAACTTCAGGCAATGGGTGATATCGGACCTTGCGAACTCATTGATGGAGAAATCGTTAGAATGAGTCCGGCAGGTGAGGTACATGGCTACCTTGAATCCAGACTCACGTTCTTCTTGTATAGATTCATTCAGGACGCACAAACTGGTTGGATATCGGGTGGAGAGGTTGGAATTTACATCCGACACAATCCAGACCGGATACGCGGAGCTGATCTCGCCTTCTGGTCTAAAGAGAGACTTCCTGATGGACCATCAACCGGTTTCAGCGAAGTCGCGCCCGACCTGATTGCGGAAATCCTGTCCCCCAACGACCGTTGGTCGGAGATGCGCCAGAAGATCGATGACTACTTCTCGATCGGAGTTGATACACTCTGGATCGTCGACCCTGACGAGGAGACCGTCTTCGTCTACCGTACCGCTTCGCAGCGCATCGCTCTGCGCAGTGGCGACACCCTGGCCGGCACGGGTCCCCTGACTGGTTTCGCCCTTCCCGTTTCTGAGCTCTTCGCCTTCTGATCTCTTGCTTGCCTGCCAACTGATTCACACCAGCCCGCCCCGAACCTCTCCAATCCGCCGCGCCCTGTCCCCAATCACCGTTTACCATTTCTT
>JAPPKG010000130.1:0-2092 GCA_026914085.1 Caldilineaceae bacterium
TGACGTCCGCCCTATGGGTCGACGAGACCGCTCGCATCCCCATGCTGCCCGGCGTCCGCAGCCTAAACCTGGCCAACGCGGTAGCCATCGTGGTCTACGAGGCCTGGTCGCACCACCGCTACATGGGCGCCGTCTGAGCCGGAACGGCAAGTCAGCATCAGTAAAGGCGATATGGGTCGGGCGGGCCACTATGTGTCCGGTCGACGGTTCTTCTTCTCCTCCGCTTTGGCTTCGAGGTCCTTGACCAGCCGGACAAGCGTCCTACAGACACCCACTGCTACAGCTACTGCGATGTCCATGAAACACCGAAGAGTTCACATGCGATAGCCGGTGAGACCCTCATCCGGCGCCGTTCGACAGTCGACCGATCTCCGGTAGTGGTTCAGTGTGAATCTGGTTGACTATCGGCAGGTGTATTCCCATTCGTAGTATTGCCACGCGGCATCGGAGCGGATCTCTACTACCACCTTGTATCCGGCAGCCACGTTGCTCAGGAACTCGTTGCCCCAGTCTCCGATACGCCGCTCGTTGGCGTCGAGCAGTTGCACCTCTACGTACAGGGAGGAACAGCTTCGGCCGGTGACGAACTCGAACACCCAATAGGTGTTGGAGAACCGAACGTAGCTGTAGTGGTCCGTTGAACAAAGAACATCAGCACAGGACTCCGGTTCCGTGGTCGTAGTCGTCGTGGTCGTTGCTGCGGTGGTAGTGGTTGTGGCAGGTGTACCCCCTCCTATGACGTTCTGGTGATATCGGTGAAGGAACGTGACCATCCGCGCACGGGTCAACGTGTCGTCAGGTCCGAACTCGGTATCCGAGATGCCGGACGTGATCCCGTTCTCCACCGCCCACCCAATCGCCTCATCCGCCCAATGACCCTCGGGCACATCGGTGAACTGCGCCGATCCCTTTGGCGTGGTTTGGGCAATCGCAACGCCGGCAAAAGCAACACAGAGGACGGCAAGGGCTGTGATGATTGCGGTACGCGGGTTCATGTCAACGATCCTTCTTGTGGGTTGCCTGGGTGGATGATATCGGCGAGAGGTGTTACCCCTCGCGGGGTCAGTCGATTAGGTAGTCGCTCGGACCCAAGTCAAACAGCCCGTCATCCGGACCCAAATACAGGGGCAGATCACACCACTTGTTCCCCGTAGGGAGTGTGGCAAAACTTCCGTGCCGTTTCGGCATAAGAAGCTTAGGGAACCGATAGGTGGAGTGGTAAGATTGGGTGTGACAATTCGGCGCGGGAGGTCCTTTGGGCCTCCCCGCCTCCGAATTGGGCGGGAGGACTGGCTTCAACAGTCTTCTCGACCTCCGAACCCCTTGGATAGTAGGGGAGAAAGGGGGGCGGATTTATGCCCCCGCATACTAGAAGAGTTGTGCGCGTGCGTCCAACTCGTGTAATAAGACGGGTTACGGTCCGACGGCAGGTCCGAGTGCGTCCGATCACGGTACGCCGGACTGTCCGTGTGCGACCAATCCGATAGGAAAAGGGCCTCGGATTCACCTCTTTCTTGGCTTGGGGTGAATACCGAGGCCCCTTCTCTTTTAACGGGCGGATGGGAGGGCTAAACCCAATCCTATCTCCCCTAGCCCTAGGGGAGAATCTTATTGCGCCAGCATACCCTTGATTTCGGTGATGTCACCTCGGATCTCGCTGACATCACTCTGAATACGGTTCACGCGGTTGTCAAGTCGATCCATTCGCGTGTCCAGTCTATTGATCTTTTCTTCTATTCGATCAACGTCTGAGCGAAGTTCCAACAGTTCCTGTTGCGTTTTCAGCGCGATGGTTGAGATGTCGGCTTGGCCGACTCTCATGCGATAACCCAGCGTTTGCGGGTACCTTTGCATCCGTTCTCATGCCGCGGGTGACAAAGCTGCTCCATACTCTCTCCCGACTTTCTGCTAGCACTTTCTGTGCTAGCAGAATATACAAACATCGCCGAAATACCAAGTCAATTGGCGGTGATTAGGTCTCCCATCCCTCCTAGAAAACCAAAACGAACCCGTCGTCGGCGGTAGAATTCCAGCCGAACCGGGGGGTGTTTCTATCTTTTTTGCAAATCGGTTTGGGGGTGTTGGGGGTTGT
>JAPPKG010000674.1:0-2088 GCA_026914085.1 Caldilineaceae bacterium
GGGCTGTAGTGGCAGATGGAGCTGTGCCAGCAGACGACGTCTCCCGAATCGAGCTCACAGTGTTCTGCGCCGCGATCGGCGAGCAGCTGCCGCACCTCTTCCCGGGGCAGTTCGGGGTGGATGCTGTCGTCATAGAGGATGTGGGGGAAGATTCCCAGTTTGTGGCTACCGGGAATGAACTGCAGGCAGCCGTTCTGGGTCGTGGCCGGGTCCAGGGCCATCCAGAAGTTGAAGGGTTCGGTTTCGCCGTCACGCCAGAGGCCGTTGTCCTGATGCCAGGGTGTGGCGCTGCCGGTGCGGGCCGGTTTGACGAAACAGCTGTTGAACTTGAGGAAGAAGCTGTCGCCCAGGAAATAGCGGGCGACAGAGGTCATAGACTGGCTGCCGTAGAAATGATGCCAGATCAAGGGGTGGCGGGGGCCAAAGCCACTGAGTTTGCGGAAGCGGGCAGCGCGCGCCCGGGGCGTGTCGCCCATGGGGTCCATGGGATCGTCGTCGGCCTTTACGTCCGGTTCCGGCTGCAGAAGGAGATCCTTGATGACGCCGCGCATCTCGATGGCGCTGTCTCTGGGGATGGCGTTGCGGAGGACGAAGTACCCTCGCGTCTCCCAATCTGCCCACTGCTCCGGTGATGGTTCCCAACTGTTCATACGACTCTCCAGTGCCAAGCGGCAAGTCGCCAGCGGCCAGCATCCTCACAAGCTGCTATGGAATCAGTCCTTTGGCGCGAAAGGCGGTTGCGAGGCGACGGATCCCTTCCTTGATCTCATCAGGCTGGTTGTAGCCGAAGCAGAGGCGTGCGCAGTTCTTGCCGGAGACGCCGTCGGGGGCAAAGTTTGGGCCCGGGAGATAGCCGACGTCGTACTCTTCGAGAATGTCGTCGCGGACGGCGGCGAGGTCGGCGTGTTCGGGGAGCTGCAGCCAGATGAAGAGTCCGCCCTGCGGGCGGCTCCAAGTGGCGCCGGTGCCGCTGAAATTCTCGTCGAGCGCGTCGAGAATGGCGTCGCGGCGGTCTTTCTGGATGTCGTTGATTTCCTCGATGTGGCTGTAGAGATGGG
Organism: Caldilineaceae bacterium; assembly: GCA_026914085.1. Lineage (GTDB taxonomy): Bacteria > Chloroflexota > Anaerolineae > Caldilineales > Caldilineaceae > Bin5. The sequence goes on from JAPPKG010000674.1 coordinate 1,059, forward strand.
TGGTGGAGAAGCGATGGACGGCCCATGAGGCGAAGGTGTTTACGGAGCCGCCGCTTTTGGCGCCGATGGCGTGTTCGAGGAACTGCCGCGGGCCGGTCAGATAGCCGAGCCGCATGCCCGGTGCGATGATCTTGGAGAAGGAGGCGACGTAGAGCACGCGGCCGGTCTCGTCGAGAGAGTGGAGCGAGGTAACGTCGTTGCCTTCGTAGCGCAGGTCGACGTAGCAGTCATCTTCGAGGATGGGCACGTCGTACTGCTGGGAGAGGGCGACGAGGGCTTTGCGGCGGGGGAGGGTCATGGTCCAACCCTGCGGGTTCTGGAAGGTGGGCACGGTGTAGATGAACTTGGGCTTTTTGCCCTCGGCGCTGGCGGTGGTGATGGCCTCTTCGATGGCGGCGGGGATCATGCCCTCTTCGTCGGTGGCGACGCCGCGCAGGTCGGCGCGAAAGCGGCGCAGGGTATTGAGGGTGCCGGCGTAGACGAAATCCTCGGTGAGGACGACATCGCCGGGATCGAGGAGTGTCTCGGCAACCATGTGGATGGGCTGGCTGGAGCCGTCGGCGAGGATGATGTCGTCGGCGGTCACGTTGATGGCTCTGTCGCGCTGCAGCTTGGCGGCCACGAACTCGCGCAGGGGCGTGTAGCCCTGGGGGTTGGCGTAGAGGGAGAGGTCGCCGCCTTCATCATCCATCGCCTGTTTCAGGCCATCGAGGAGCCCTGCCAGAGGTAGGGAGCCGGGATCGGGATAGGCGACGGCGAAGTCGTAACGGCCGCGTTTTCCCCGGCCCAAGCCCTTGGGCTCAGCCGCACTGCGGGCATACATTCCAGCCCAGGTGAACTGCTCAGCGGGTTGGCTGGTTGAGCTCTGACTGTTGGTTGACATGAGCGAGTCTCCACTGTCGTGTGTGCGGGAGGTCGATGAAGATTGAGGTAAGGGAAAGGGTACCCGTCAACAGGCAAAAAAGCAATTGTGGGACTCTGCGCGCAGTTGTGTGGGCAGACGGAAACGGGGATAATGCGGAACTGCAGT
>JAPPKG010000531.1:0-19734 GCA_026914085.1 Caldilineaceae bacterium
GGGATTCCACCGCTTCGCGCAGACCGAGCCGCTGACCGGCACCTACCGGAGCCTCGACACCGGCAACAGCCACAGCTGCGCCATCGCTTCTGACGACACCATCAACTGCTGGGGCAACAACGAATACGGCCAGACCGACGCCCCGGCAGGAACCTACAAGACCCTCACGACCCGCTTCGAGCACAGCTGCGCCATCGCTTCTGACGACACCATCGCCTGCTGGGGCGACGACGTTGGCGGCTCGACCCGCGCCCCGGCAGGAACCTACCAGGCCCTCACCGTCGGCGACCTCCACAGTTGCGCCATCGCCACCGACGACACCATCGCGTGCTGGGGCAACAACGCCTACCGCCAGACCGCCGCGCCGGCAGGAACCTACAAGACCCTCACCTCAGGCCGTTACTACAGCTGCGCCATCGCTTCTGACGACACCATCACCTGCTGGGGCAACAACCGCAAGGGCGAGGCCAACGCGCCGGCAGGAACCTACAAGACCCTCACCTCAGGCCGGGACCACAACTGCGCCATCGGCACCGACGACACCATCACCTGCTGGGGCAACAACACCTACGGCCAGGCCGACGCGCCGGCAGGAACCTACAAGGCCCTCGCCCTCGGCGGCAGCCACAGTTGCGCCATCGCTTCTGACGACACCGTCACCTGCTGGGGAAGCAGCAGCCACGGCCGGGCCAGTGCTCCCGCTGGCACTTACAAGGCCCTGTCCGCCGGCGCCTCCCACAGCTGCGCGATCGCCCTTGACGGCACCATCGCGTGCTGGGGCAAGAACACCAACGGCCAGACCGACGCGCCGGCGGGCACCTACAAGGCTCTCGCCCTGGGTGAGAACCACTCGTGCGCAGTCGGCACCGACGACAACGTCACCTGCTGGCCACAACCGCCCGAAGGGGTACGCTGGACGCACGCCGACAGCTAGCCGCAGCTGAGGCGAAAACAGGACAAAGACGACTTGACTGGCCTTCTCGTTTGAAATAAATGGACTAGAGGTATTGGTGGCCTCTGGGCCACCACCCCTCACCTGCGGCTCCGCAGGGGCTCCAGAATTGGCTCCACATATAAACCCGGATGGCTCCACATTTGGCAGGGGCTGCAGCGCAGCAGGTTTGAGGCGGGCCTTGCCTCTAGCCCAGTGCGGGGATCGCTCGCCGACTGTTTCGGGGGAAGTTCTGCAAGTAGGCAACCGTTGGTGCTACCCGTCCGCCAATGAGTGATACGATTTCGGTGTTTTGAGTGGCTGGGCGGTGACTAAGGGAGCCGTTAGGATCGCAGGTGTGACCAAAGATGAGCTGGAAAGGGTTTGCAAAATAGCGGCGATGCTCAGTCGGCAGGGTGTCGAACTTAGCCAAGCTTTGGAAGGAGCGGTCGTGGCTGTTTATGGCATGGAGAAACGAAAAGAAACTCGCCAGCGGGTTCATGAAGTCGTTAAGCGATTGTTCGTGGCTCTGCTAAAGGCCTATCAGGCCGACGAATGCCTGTCGGTTGATGGAGCTATGCTCAAACTGGCCAAATTCGTAAACCGGAGTGTTGCCTAGCCATCGACGGTCTGTAGGCTTCAATCCTCTCCACCTTAAGAAAGGAAGGCTGAGGCCGTGGAAGCTATCGATGCCCACTGGCTGACCGCCCAGGGCTGCCGTCAGCCTAAGACTCGTCGCGCCTGGCGATGGGATTGCGCAGTTTCTGGAGCCTGCCCCCACTGGCACCAGCACCGCACCGAAGCCGCCGCTACTCGATGCGCCGTCGATCGAGGATGCGATCCGTGGATCTGCTCCGATACGGTGACACGCCGACGGTTAGGGATTGGGCCAGATCAGCCCATCCCCTTCGAAGAGGTTGACGAGGCGCCCCACAAGCTGATGTGCTTACACCTACTCACAAACTGAGCCATTACCTCCTTGTTTGTTAAGCACCCTCCGCGGGTAGACTCCGTACACGCGTTCGGTTTCTCGCTCTCCCAGTTGACAGTGGCGGACGAAAGCTAGTCCAGAGGAATCTCCCCGACTGCACGAGTCGCAAGCAGGTCAAAACACATGCTCCAATAGTGTCCACCCTCCCAGCCGCGCATCAAGGGTATTCGTATCAAGACATCTTTGTGGCGTGTCGTCTAGTTGATCTGCTCTTGGATGAGGTGGCCGAGGCTCATGTGGACACGAAACTCACATCAACTGACCGGTTTGACGACCTCACAACCATAGACGCGGGTGGTGGACGCGAACGCGTGCAAATCAAATTCACCCTATCTGACCCCTCCCCTCTAAGCGTTACGACCTTCACAAATGACAGTCGCCGTTTACGGCTAGACCAGGTTATTGGGTCCGTCCTGGCTGACCGTCAGGCGCAAGGGCACGACAACCCCCGTCAGTTATATCGCATTGTGCTTTGTGATCGGGAACCCACCGATGGGTCGTTCGGAGTTGTCCTCCGCCAGGCAGTCGATGACCCTGGCCCTCTGTTCAAGGGGCTGAGCACAACACGGCTCTTCTTCGATGCGGAGGCGTTGTGGCACCAAATGCACGGATCCTGCAACGGTGAACCCGCCCGTGTCAATGCGGTCGCGGGGGTTCTTAGAAGGCACTGCCCGGATCTGTCGTTTGCTGATCTCGTCTGGGTGTGCAGTCGGCTTGTGATCGAAGTAGGCGCTCCGTCTATGAGTGGTGACCTCACAGCACCAGGAGGGGTCGAGAAGTTGCTCTTGGCGCGGCTCCAAGCCGAGGTTGGTGCAGGATCGTTCCCTAATCACCACCGGAAACCGGTTGACGTTGCTGCCGCCATGATCGATACGGCCGAGGCAGCTCGGAACGGCACTCTGGCACGAGTAAGCCGGGAAGTGATTCTGCGACGGTGCGGTTTGATCAGAGATTTCGGTGCCGTTTCCCGCGCTCATCCCGTTGGTAGCGATTTGGAGGTGCCTCGACCGACGACCATCCAGAGGATTGTCGGTTCAGCGGAGAGCATCATCGGAGTTGGCGGAACTCTTGTCGTCACGGGGCCACCAGGTCAGGGAAAATCCTGGCTAAGTAGCCAAATGCTGGGGGACATGACAAGCCGGGGTTGGCTGGTAGCAGAGCACTATTGCTACTTAGGCGATGCCGACAGACAGAAGAACGAGCGTGTTGTCTCCGAACGGATTTTCGGAAGTCTCGTGGGTCGGTTGGCAGAGACCGAACCGAGTCTGGTTGAAAGTCAGTTGCCGCGGTTCGCTGCGGATGATCGCACCCTCATCCAATACGTGGAGCGATCTATCAGCCGGAAACCTGACCGTCCGGTGGCTCTTGTTATTGATGGTATGGATCACATCACTAGGGTGCAGGCGGGCCGGGTCGGCGGTTTCGATCCTTCTTGGAGTCTCGCCAATGTCCTGGCCTCGTTGGAGATTCCCGCAGGGGCGGTGTTGATTGTCCTGAGCCAGCCGGGTGGGCACCTGGATCCGCTATTCGAGAGTGGTGCCATCAAATTCGAGTTGGAGGGTCTTGGTCATGCAGAAATCTCTTCGCTTGCCCAAAACCTTGGCCTGATCCCGTCCGAACCCACCGACGCATCTGAGAACGGCACTTCGGCACTCGAGGACCTAACCGAGGCGAGGGCCTTCGTTGAAGTGCTGGTCGAACGCTCAGGGGGTAATGCGCTGTATGCGACCTATCTGTGTCGCGAAACGTTGCGGAGCGAAGCGACCCTCGTTGATCCCGTTGCCACCTTGCGAAACCTCCCGCCTTTTGACGGCACGCTCGAGAACTATTACGGCAACCTATACACATCCCTTGAGGCTGAAGGGGGACTGGTGGCGGACCTGATAGGCTTGCTCGACTTTGCTGTGACGCGAGCCGAACTCCGAGACATCCTAACCGTGGCTGGCCACCGGATTGACCGAACCTTGGGTGTACTCAAACCGGTCCTAGTGGATAGCGGTATCCAAGGTGGCGTTCGTATCTATCACGAGTCTTTTTCGCGGTATCTCCGGCAAATGGCCGAAGATGACGCAGATGCTCACCAAGCGTTGGTTGAGCATGTCACTGAATGGCTCAGCGGACGGGGGCTTTTCGACGATTCGCGTGCGTTCCGTTCTTTGCTTCCCCTCTTGGCTTCAAGCGGACAGGGCAAAGACGTTATTGATGCTGTGGATGGCCAGTTTGTTGTCCGTTCGGTGGCGGCGGGATTTCCGACATCTGCGATTGTTGCCAATCTTGCCACAGCTATTGGGTGCGCGGCGAAGCTGGGGATGTGGCCGGTGTTTGCCCGCTTCGTTGAGCTGACGCGTGCGGCCGAGTCATACGAAGCCGAAAGGTACGAAACGCCTCTGGTTGAATATACGGATGTTCCGATCAGGCTGTTTGGCCCTTCGGCTGTGGCGGACCGGCTTCTGTATGAAGGCCAGATCGCGATGTCACCCCGTGCTGGTCTCCGTGTGTGCGCCGAGTTGGATGCCAATGGAGCCGTTGCTCCATGGCGGCAATACATGGAGGCATCGCTGCGTGAAGCCGAATCGCGCCGGAGGCTGGATGAAGATGAATATGACCAGGACGGGGATCTGTTTCGTTCCATGGAGTGGTGGCGCGGGCGGTTGCATCTCAGTGCTTCCGTCGCCGAAAGCGCGGCAGAAGACGAAGACCTCCCGGTCGAAGCATGCGTTGATGCTCCCGGGCATGACGAAACGCGTATTCTGGAAGCGGGCCGGGACTTGTCGGCTCCGATCAACTGGAGACATCTTGCCGGCTTGGTCAACCAGCACCAACTGCCTCAGAAAGGTGTGGCAGAAAGCGTACTGGCCACCCATGGCATCCCAGGGATCCGAAAACTCGTGCCGTTCTTCGAACATCCCGGCGTTGTGTGCCTTGCTGTTGCACAGCACCTGACCGAAAACCCTGAACACTCCACTATCGCTGGAACCGCCCAAGAGTGGGCTACACGCGCCATCGGGGGAGGGATCCGCCCAGGCGAGATCCACACCCTTCTTGGTCTCGGTGTTGAAATAGCGGACCTGGTCGAAGATTCCATAGAAGAAGGCCGACGACGGCTTTTGGATCTCACCCAGAGAATCCAAGCACCTTCTAACGCGAGCCAGGGCCGATACCTGGGGGAATGGCTGGATGCCTGCGTGATCGCGGCGTGTAGAGATCCTGTTGGTCTGGACTTGGCCGAGGCTTTGATCGTCGCGAACGGTTGGTACGGGTGTTGGCTGCGGTTTGCAGTTGAGTTGGCCCGGGCAGAAACGGCCGAACCAGAGAAGCGTGCAGGTCTGGCGGTCAAGGCAGTGCGTCACCTCGCAGCCGATGTCGAACCCCTGTCTGGTAACCCCCGTGCAGTCGACTTGATGCAGAGCGTCCGCATCCGCATCCGCGACAACATCCGAAGGGCCATGCTGCTGGTCAGCGGCGAACACGCAACGGAACTGTTCGAACTCCTGTGGCAAGTCAGCACCTCGGTCGTTGCCACAGTGGGAGGCACGGTTGCCGGTCCTCTGGTACTGCATGACTTGCTTCGTGTAGCTCTAAGCAGTGACAACGAGACCCTTCGGCGCTTGGCCGCCGATGCGATGGGACAACAAGACACTAACACCTCTGTCTATCGTTTTTACTCCGACATGGCCGAGGGTCACCTCATCGGGGCTCGCTTAGCGTTGGCAGCGGACAACCACGAGGCCGCCGACCGGCATTGGAACGAAGCGTGTCGGATGCTGGTGTCCTATAGGCATCACAAAGATCTCACCATTTTCGAATTGACTCAGCCCCTCAAGGCACTCATTGCCGCGGATCGTGACCGGAGCAGGGAAATCCTGGCTCGCTTGCAGCCTCTCTGTTATCGAACAGCGATGCATACCGATGGGAAGGAAACGACTTCGCAATGGCAGTATTGGTGGGACTTGCTTGCAATGGCAGACCCCCAGAGCCTTGCCCGTATCGTCGCTAATCGACTCCTTAGCGAATGCAACGATCCGAACTGGCCGCTGGACGAAGCACTGGAAACAATCTGGCGCTTGTGGTGGGAAAAAGCAGACCCTCTCCTGGGCAGTCTTTTGCGCCTCACGTTGGACACTGCCCTGGACACCAGAGACCCTGCTGCGTTCTCGCGGCTAGCAGACCACGTCGAGTCGGAAACCGAACCGGGTTTGTTAACCTGGTTGCTCGCCCGCGCTGACGAACAACCCGACGACTATCACGGCTATTACCGCGAGGAACGCCTCGCCAGGGACGGTCTGCTAGTCCGCGAACTAAACGCTATCGCCGGTTCCGCTGGACTCTCTCATTTGATCACGGAGAGACAGAGACAACACACCCCAGATGAACAAACCAACCCTCAGACCCCGTCCACTACGGACAACTCGACCGTATCCCAGGTCGCGGCACCATCCTCTTTCGAACCTGGCCTTGTGGGCGTGTCCCAAGCCATTCGGGCATGGCGGCAACGGCCATACGACACAACATTGGACGAGTGGTCCCCCGACCGGTTCGCCGACGCTATCGCCACACGCCTTGTCGAAGTTGCTCAGAATGGGCAGAAAAGAGAAGCCGAACTAGCCCTTGGTTCCCTGGCGCGGGCAGCCGAATACGGCGAACGGAGCATTCTGCCGAAAACAGCGGCATTGTTGGAAGAGCTAGGTAATCCAACCCTGGCCGCCATTGCCTACACGCTGAGATGGTTCCAGACTCGGAGAGAAGACACCGAAACCAACATTGATCTGCTACGCAAGGCGAGCGACCTGGACTCCGAAGTCGCTCTAAGAGTCGTCGCCGATCAAACTGTAGAAGTCGTGCATTCCGGAATGGACGGTGGGTATTGGACGTACGGCATATGCCGATCACTGATATACGCCATCGCTGTTGGTGCTCTCGTTCCAGATGCGGGCATGTCCGGGGAGACAGCGTTCGCCTTGTGGGATGAGGTGTTCTGTGTTATTGATGACAGAGTGCCGAGAGTCGGACCCGCAGACGATCCGGAGGATTCCTACACGCCCCCAGACACCACCACTGTGGACAATCAAACCGAGATTGACAATGCGTTTGTTCTCGGAATAATCGCAGGACTCGGCCATCCAGGACGCGAAAAGAAACGCAGAACCATGCTCGCCCTCGAACGCCTGATGACAGAACGACCTTTGTTGGTATCAGCAGGCCTCAACATGGTCCTTAGCACCTCTTCGGACCCGGCGACCGTAACAAGGTTGCTTCGACTGCTGGAAAACACCCCGAAACACAAAGTGACATTGATCAACAAGTGCAAAGATGCGCTCGGGCGTTTGGCTTCTGGCGAGTATCTCGTGATCAGAGCGCTGGCACGGCGTCTGCTCGGAAGCCAAGCACCTCCACTGCCGCCGCCATCTCCGCCGAACCCCGCTATGGTCCCCCACCTCTCCGAGACCCTTTGGACTCCGACCCCTTCCCATCACTCCGAAGCCAGTCATGCCCCACATGTCGAATACTTGGTGGAGCAGGTAGCTGGGAACCGAATCTCCACAGCAGAGCAGATGGTGCCGGGACTACGCGACGCTGTGGGTTCACAGGTGGCTGTCGCCCAGAAAGACCCAAACACGAATAGGCGATGCAAAAAACAACTTGATGCCTACGGAAACCGAAACCAACAGCATTGGCCGGATGCCTACCTCGCACCATATCAGGCAGTCGAAGAAGCGCTACAACGAGTCGCGACCGGCGGTCGAGCCGCACGGACTGCCGCAGGCATCAACACTTCTGATCCCATTGTCTGGGAAGACAGGTTGGCAGAGGCGTTGCTCGACGATCCCGTGTTACCTATGGCAGCAGAGGCATCTCGAATACCCCGCCCAACTATCCCACACCCACCGTCGGCGACCGACAAACTCTGGAACCGGTCGCCCATTGGCACACAGCAGCAACATCCACTGTTTCCCACCTTGGAAGTGAGGCCGCCCACGGCCACCCCAACCATCCATCAGGGACCGTTCCAGAACTGGCGCGTCATCGCCACAGTTGAGGACAGGCTGACTCGCCAGTCTCAGCTCGCCAGCGAATATACCAGGACGACACGATACAGGGTCATAGAGACACGGCACCGCGACGATCCCCAGGCCCTTAATCACCCACCGGTGACCGAGGGAGACATTCGCATTTGGTGGCAGCACATCGGACCAACCCACCCCTTCCCACCATCCGCTGGCGCTGTCCCTCTCCTGGGTCTCGACCGAGGAATGCTCGGAGCAGGCGACGCCCACATGGGACTGGGCATACCGTCGCCTCTCTTGACACCCAACCCCGTTTTCGTGTCTCTCCTGAATCTCCAACCCGCCAAACCCTTTGTGCTCTCCGACGACGACGGCCGCGGTCTTGTTCTCCTCACATGGCGCTCGACATACGACACTGTCGGACACTCCTTGCCATTCCCATGCCTCTTGGGTTCCGCGGTGATAATGCGACCAGACCTATTCGAGAGTGTCGTTGACACCAGCAACAGGAACATGACCCTGCGAGACTTTATCGAGCAGGAATAGGGGACAACACCAGTCTCGGCAAAGTGGATGGCGATCACCGAAGTACCCAGAGTTGATCACCGAATTTTCTCCCCATTGAGACTCGTCGTCCGGTGTAGCGGCCAGGATGTCACGAATGGCGCTGGCGCCTAATGCCGTTTTCCCAGGTCACGGATTTGCGGGAGAAGGACTTTGACACGGTTAGAGCCCGAATCTGACACGGACGCATGCCCTCCTCACCACGGCTGCGGTGGTGAATAGGGGCGGTCGTGGTGTGCCTACTCCTCGCGACCCAAGCCTTCGTTGACGATCAGAGACAACCTGTCCTCAGGGAAAGAACCCCAAGGGCGAGTATTGCCTCTATTGGCGGGTTGGCCCTTTGGGGGTCCCGTGGCTAGTGGGGGCCCTGGATCCCGTGGTGCTGGAGGCGTCGGTGGAGCACGTTTAGCAGACGCATCGTTACGTCACATCTGTCCTTGTCCCGCACTATGGCGGGAAGACCGACAACAAGAGTTCCAGCGAGTTCTCCCCTCACCAGTTGAACTTCTCGGTAGGTGCGGCTCAGACGCTTGTTAATCGTCTCCTGGTAGTCTGGCCAGCGCCGTTGGCCACCCTCTCTGAGGATCGTCCTCCACGGAACTCCATCAACTTGATTCGCCAGCGTTACGATGCAACGAAGCCTGGGACGAGCTAAACAGAGCAGTCGCCAACCAATCTCCTCACCTCGTTCCCGGAGGGCCAGTGGAACATCCGCGAGCCTTGAAGCCCGGAAGGGAATGATGTTCATAGATGGCGTGTTCCGAAGGACACCCATGGCCTCTAGGCTGAGGCGCTCCTCAGGCCTTGGGGTCGGGTCCTCTATAGCTGCCATGGCTTCGCAGGCCGACGCGCCCGCCAAGACCGTGGCTATTGCTTGGATCACACGCTGTAATCGGGCCGCGCCCGCCTCCGCGTTCCAACGGTCATCCAAATAGGCCGAGTAGGCGGGTTCGCGGAAAGGGCGGTCAGCATGATCCGGGTGGGCGTCCCGTGGGCCGCCTGCCGGGTTCATCCCTACTATCGCGAACCCACTGCCCTGCTCGAAGCTGTCCACACTGGAATACAGGAGCCGATAATTCGGCGTTCCGTCAATTCCCAGCCATCCTTCCTTCCCGCAGAGGGACACACACCTTTCTGATAGAGCCTCAAGCTGTTGACGAATCCCCATCACGCTCCCTTCCAAAGCGTCTTCAGGCATGGTACCCAGAGACGCCACCAGCGGTGGGCGTCTCTTGCGGTGATCGCCAGTGGAATAGGGTGCCCAAGCCGGACGGCCACCCGTTGGTAACTTCACACTGTAGTTTGTGGAGTTCTTGTGATGTGACGATAGATGATGGTATTCTGTTCCCAGGGAAGGGGCAGCTAGGAACTGCACTTTGTGCCAGTCTTATGTACCTTTGTCAAAGTAGAAATGAATGAAAACAACGTGCCAGAGAGCCACCCAGCAGAACGGGGCCGGCCAGGAACTGATGGTTTCCCGGTCAGGACCCTTCGGTTCATGGCCTTTCTATTGGCGGGAATACTTCTTGTCCTAGCTGGCATCCTCTATGTGATGATCGAAAACCAGAAAGTGATCGTTGCAAACCAAGAAATGATGATCGAAAACCAGAACGAGTCCCTTGGGTATCAGAGGGCAGACGAAGCTGATCCCGTGACACCGACGGAGGCCCCTACCACCATGGAGTCACCCGAACCGTCTATAACTACCACCACGGCGCCGCCCACCACTACCACCACGGCGCCGCCCACCACTACCACCACGGCGCCGCCCACCACTACCACCACGGCGCCGCCCACGATCACATATGTGCTTCGCGTTACTCTCTTCAGTGAGCAGAACTTGCGCGAGCTTTCCAGTTACGATTGCCGCGAGGTCATATCGGTTGGAGGCAACTATGACGATGTTCCGTCAGCTACCTACTCTTTGGTGGATCAAACCAATAACATCATCGGAATACTTCTTCCAGAAGTAGCCACTGTGAACACCTGTACATTTGAGTTTGTCGGTGACTTTGTTTCTGTCCCCGATTTGATGCTGATACGCGGTCCACGAATGCAGCAAAACGGATTCCCGGTGAGGTCGGAAGACTTTTTTATAGATGAGGTCGGTCGGGTTGTGATCGCCGAACTGTCGCTGTCGGTCAGATCCTGAGTGGTCAAGGTCAAATGGGGGTGCCGACCTATGGACCAGACGGATTGCAGTCCTATTGGTTACCGGCTGCTACCACCGACGCAAGAGCAACGCTGGGTGTGGGCACCATCATTGACACGATACCAATAGCACCTTCGCCATTGTCAGCACCGATTTTCCCATACTACGGCTGACCCCCGTACGTCGTCCAAAACGAAGGAGATGGAGCCAGCAGCATGAAAGACAGCCCTGCGGACCCCAGGATGGAGTTGATAACTGGTAAAGAGGCAGGCATTTGAGCGAAACCGCATTTAAGCTATTCGACGAGACCTTTAGAGAAGAACAGGGCCGCTACCAGGCAAGGCGTATTCGTACCCGGGTGGCGGAGGCTCGCAGAAGCCTTCCGTCCGCTGGACCTCGTTGGCCGTTTGAATTACTCCAGAACGCTCTCGACTCTGGTCCCCGTGTCGGTAACTCATCAGTAGGGATTCGCCTGAGCTCCGAGGAGACGAAAGTCGCATTCGAACATGACGGGATCCCTTTCACAACCAGCGATCTCACCGCTTTGCTGTCTGGTGGCTCGAACAAGGATTTCGAATCCGAAGAGACGACCGGTCGCTTTGGGACGGGTTTCCTTGTCACCCATGTCTTGGCCGAGCGCACAAGCTTAAGCGGTCTGCTAAAGACACCAAACGGGTACGAACGATTCGACCTGCTATTGGATCGTGGAGGTGACGAAGACGCAATCCTTCAGAATATGAAGGATTGCAGGGAAGCCATCCGATCCGCAAACCCGGTTTCGGATTTGGATGGTGTCGAGTCGGCAAGGTTCGAGTATCACACTGCCGACAACAATCCGCTGACTTTGGGAATTGCCTCGCTTAGGTCTGCGTTGCCTTACCTTTATGCCACCCGGCAGATCCTGGGCCGTGTTGAGCTACGGAATGGGGTGAACGAAAGGGAGGTTCTGGACGCCTGCAGATGTGACTGCCCAAGTATTGCAAGACGGCCATCTGGAAGAACGTTCCATCATAGTCAATCGGAATGGTACGGATTTACCCGAGATTCGTGTCTTTCGGTTTATGACAAGGCAACAAGGATTGGCTTCAGCTCTCGTGTTGGCAGAACGTACTCATGAAGGTTGGAAAGTCGTTCCACTTGAACCGAACGCCTGTCGGGTCTACCGGGAGTATCCCCTGAGTGGATCAGGTTTCCTTCCGACCAACTTCATTCTTGATGGCAAGTTCGAGCCCGACCAAGAGCGCAGCAGATTGCTCATGGGCAACCAGGACAAGGTCTTATTGGAAGAAGCTTTAGATGCCGCCGTGGTGGCTGTGAAGTATGCCTTTGTCAACAAATGGAAGAACGCTCATCTCCTAGTGGTGGCTCATGAGCCTGTAAGGGGATTTGAAGCAGCGAATGATGCAGAGAAGGCGTGGTGGCGTGGGGAGCTCGCGTCATTTGCGAGGCGGGTAGCCGAATTGCCCATAGTCGAATGCTCATCACGCATGTTGCCAGCGATATCTAACACCGGTTCTTATGCCGACTTTATTGTTCCAGGACTACTACGCGAATCCTCCGACAATGAGACGACTGTAGAGCGAGTGTGGCCTCTTCTCGAGGCCGCCTGGAAACTGCAACCCCCCAAGGAAGAACTTGCGGTTGCCTGGAGCGACATAGCGAACGGATGGCATAGTCTGGGTCTATCTATCAATCGCATTAGCGTCAAAGACCTCCCCGAATGGGTCAGAAGCCAGTCAGACAAGCTTGAAGACCTCAGGGTTGATGGAGACGCTAAGCAATGGATAGCGCATTTCTTGGATGTTGCTGGCGAGTGTTGGAACAAGCGAGCTGGAATAGATCCAACGGTGCTCAACGGCATGCTTCCAGACCAAAACCAACGCCTCCGTTCGCCGTCAGACTTGAAGAGGGAAAGCAACATACCAGATTCCCTGAAGGACATCTGTGCTGATGTAGGTCTCGACATTCGCAGCCAGCTGCTTCTTGGTGGGTTTGATGAGGTGGCTGCGGGGGATCGGATGCCCCACCTTCACTACCTGCTTGAGAATGCACTGCCGAACACCATGTCGGAGGAGGACGTCATTCGGGCAACAGTGGAGTCTGTTACTAAATCACTTCCTGAAGACGAGCCTTGCGAAAACGTCCCTCCTGAGGTGCAGCAGGGAACTGTACGACTAATGTCCTACCTCTGGGAAACCAGACAGGAACAGGCCAGTCGGACGGCACGCCAAATTCCACTTATCACGCACGGTAAGAGAGCGGTTCGCTGGAGCCGCACTCGCATGATGATGGCCCCTATTCGATGTTGGCATCAAGCTGCACAACCATTCTCACACGCGTATCCGCCCGACCGCATCTTGGCCGAGATGTATGCGGGTTCCTCGTCAGAGGACTTGCCCGAGTGTGTTACGGCACTGGTCACATGGGGCATTGCGATCGCAGATCCGATCTACGCGGACACACCGTCCGAGTTGACACCACGGCGCTTAGCAGAACTCAGTTCCACTGACACCAACGGAGCCACCGTCCGGAACAATGACGATGAGTTCAGCCAAATCGCGTTGCTTCAACCCGAGGTGCTGAACCGCTGCCGAGAGGGTTTTGAAGAGGCTAGAGCGTTGCTTGGTCTGGTCTTGTGCCATGTGGCACCTCATGATCCCGCATGGCGCATGAAGCGAATCGCAAAAGCTAGGAGGTCGGGACAACCCATCGACATTTCAGTTGCAGGCGCGCTATGGCTAGCTGACCTGAGAATCCGACCATGGGTGCCGATCCCTGACGAAGATGGCAAGCTTATGCCGATGCTTGCCAACGCAAAGACTCTAAATGAGTTGCTAAAGCCAGCCTGGTTGGAGCAAAACGACGCGGCGATCAGACTGTTGAGTGAGTGGTTTGAATTTGACCGTCTCGAGTTGCGACTGCTGGGCATTGAACCGGATAGCGAGAAGCGCGACGAATTGCGGAATGGCTTAGCCAGACTGGTTGAGTATGGGGGTGCCGACCCTGAGTTCTATTCGTCGTTGGCAGACCAAGTTGAGGCGCGAAAGCGTCAACAGCGGGACATTGAGAACTTCAGGCTTTTGGGCCTAGGTGTACAAGAAGCAATCAAGGCAACATTGGAAGCCTATGAATTGGACCTGGAGCTTATTGACCAGGGGTTCGATTACAAGGTCACTGTACCAAGTGACCATGTAATCGTAATCGACGATTTATCGAGAAAGTTCACGGTTGGTCCATACCTTCTTGAGGTTAAGGCTACGACGACAGGCCAAACCCGCCTCACCTCCCTGCAGGCGAAGACGGCAAGTCTTGAAACAGATTACTATGTGCTCTGTGTCGTCGATCTTCGTTCCCTTGAGTATGAAGACCCGGTGAGTGAATGGTCCGCGTCCGTCGTAGAGCCCCTCGCCAAGATTGTCCCTGACATTGGATCAAAGGTCGAGGGTACGTATTCCTTGGTTGAAGATGCAAAGTCAAGGTCTATAGCCATTCGCAACGAATCGGCCCTCAGGTATGAAGTCCCAAGCGAGGTTTGGGAATCTGGGATATCTATTGCTCAATGGGTGTCTTCAGTCTTAAAATGAACAGTTATGACGCCCACTGGCCATGCACACTTGACGCTTGACGGACGGCCTGGAGGGACATTTGAGTTGGCGGGACCTTCACCTCAACCAAGAAGTGCGGTTACCTAGCTGTGTCCTCGTAGCCCAAATGTGGCGATGCGGTCGATGTCCGCCTTATGGGGCTCATCGGAAGTGAGGGGGAGTGATGGTTGCGAGGAGGTCCCAGTTGGGTTTTTCGGCGTAGAGGAGGGCTCTGATTCGGTAGTTGGCGAAGTTCTGGAACCCGAACGCGGCTCGTTTGATCCGCTTATGGAGGGCCCCCACTCACACAGACGGAATCACCACTACCCACTCATTCCGAAGACCCCCTTATTGCCGCTCCCGTAGTCGAGAGATGGTCACAATAGAGGTTTCATTTCCGCCTCGCACGGATCGCCGGCGCGCCGGAGGCCCGGCTGGTGACGTCTGAGTCCCCCAACCCCTTATTAAACGGACACTCACCCCATTACTGAGTCTCCCATTCTTGGAGCCAGCACCTAGGGCCTCCTAGTTTCTACAGCTGAACCCTCTTCTTCAGTTCTTCAATCATAAGAGGAGGCCTTTTTCGGTGGACCATCGCGTGACAGTTGGGACAGATAGGACGGAGATCTTTAATTGGATCGACTTTGTAGGTCTTACCGATTTGGGAAAGGGGCACCAGGTGATGGACATGTATGTAATCCTTGCCGATCTCACCGTAGCGTTCCTCCAATATAAGACCGCAAACTACGCACCTTATTCCATGGTGTGCGAGACACGCCTGACGGGCCTTTCGGTCTCGTTCGTACCTATTGACCCAAACTTGACGGACGGCGCCTTCATGGTATTCCTCAACCGCAACCTCATGTGGACTCTGCGAAGAATCGAATTCAACCGCTATAGAGGTAATAGACCAAACCACCTCCACCGGCGACACCGGGATTACGTTGTGCACATTTCCATACCCGGCATAGGTGAAAGGTGCTCTATCAGAGGTTCGCCAGAAGATGTGCACAAAGGTTGCCCCTAGCAGTCTTTGAACACTGGGCCATAGTATTGTGGAATCCCTCTTATGGGACCACCGGAGCAGGTTTCCTTCCCATCGGCTGCTATAGTCATGCCCTGTTCGTCCCGCAGTGCCCACGTTGGCAAATATGACATACTCCCCTTTTTCGTGTGCGATGCCTGTATCCCATTGTCCGCCTTTGGATCTAGGATCATGGCCAGCTATCGCCCGAATCTCTGACCTCAGATACTGCCTACCGGTTTCAAACCTTAACATCAGAATGGCTCCTCTAGGAATCAGAACTATTTCGTTTTATCCACTACTTCAGCCATGTGTCCGCCTAACGTGGCGTTGCACCCTGTTCAACTCTCATGTCTAGTGACCTTAATTTGAACAGCACAAGCCAAAAGAGGGTGCACAGCACTCCTTGGTGGAGGTGCGGGGATTAAGAACGCCCAGCTAAATAGTGGTTGTTGACCATCTTGTCCCACACAACATCCCACATTGTAGTCCGGTTACCCATTCACCACTGTTCCCAAACCGTTGGCACGGTAGGTTACATCCGGCAGGCCCCCCTGTATAGGCACTGCCTCTTCCCGATGCTGCCCTCCCCGGGGAGACTCATTCTTCGAATTCGTGGGATGTGAAGCCCAGTTGGGTGGCGTTTTCGCTGACCACCCGCACCGTATGGGTGTCGAATCCATCTGCTTCGGCGTTCACCTCGACCGAGATGGTCACCTTTTTACCCGCTCGGCGGAGGTGCGAGACGACCTCTTTGAGGATGCTCTCCAGATCTCGAATTGCCCGGACGGAGTCGAGTTCGACCTGACCGTAGAAACGGGTCAGGGAAGGCTCCTCGCGCCCACTACCAACGTCGACATCATCGTCCTTCCCGTCGTCCATCCTTCGGCTGGATCCCTTCCCTGGCTGACGCGAGTCGTCTCGCCCCGTTTCAGGGGACTCCGAGTCGGCTTGGATCTGCGCCCATGTCCGCTCCGGATGTACCAGCACCGCCTCTTGGCTGCGTGTAACGTCCACATGCTGGCCTGTCTGAAGGCCCAGATAACGGTCCGATTCCTCATCGTAGGACTCGGCGTAGGCAAAGGTCTCGGTCTGCCAACTGATGCTGGCCACACCTCCGGAGATGGCCGCGGCTAGAACGCCGAAGCCGGCAAGGCGGGGCATGTAGAGATAGCGGCAGTAGTAAGACCACAGTTCCTGAATACGGATGTGGGTTCCGCCGCCAGGTCCCTTCCACAACCTGGCATCTCGCCGGTCAAGGTCCCGACGGACCCTTGTCCCGTGGTAGCGAGGGATCAGATGTTCGGATGACTCCAACTTGCGAGCCACCCGTTCGGCCAGGTTCCCGCTGGAACTTGCTCGTACCGCCGCCCACCGGATTTCGGACTGCCCCGGCGCCTGAACCGGGTACAGGACTTGGCTGAACGTTTCCTCGATCCGCAGATCGACGGTGCGGTCCGCCTCTCTTTTTCTGGTCTCGGCCTGACTGACGTCGGCGGGGGTCAAGTTCAACGCAAACTCGCCCTGATCGTCGAGGATGGACTGCCACGCCATCCGGCTGCGAATCGCCTGACGCAACTCGGGAACCCGTGCCTTCTCCGCAGCCAGGAAAACCAGCAGGTTTCGGTTGATGCGGGGTCCACCTCGACGCTGTTCCAGGATGTCCTGGGCCGTCTTTTCCGCCGGAGACTTGACTCCTCTTTCGTGATAGTGCCTGGGGGGAAGAATCACCAGCCGCACTCGGTCGTCTTCATCCGGAACATCTCCCGGCCCGTCGGGGAATACATGAACAGCGCCGAGTGGTTCCTTGGCTCTTGTCCTCTGGATCCGCTCACCCAACTTGATGTCCGCGTCGTCGTCGCTGAAGTTGGAGAGCGCCCGGTCCGCCGCCATTTTGGTCAGGGACGGCTTGGTGTCGTACCAGTATCTCATCTGCTGGTTGTAGAGGTATGTGGCCTCTCCCGCCAGGTGTCGGAGGGCGTCACCGAACACACCGGGCCGCTCACCGGGCTGGACACATCCCAGTACGATCCGGGTCCGGTCGATGCCGCGCCGATCGACCGGCAGAGGCGCCGACCCCAGATAGGTGGCGCGGGCCACCCGGCGGCAGGCCCAGTACCGGCCCAGGTTCTTCCGATCCCGGTCGAAGCGCAACGGAAGCGACCCGGGGCCGTCCACATCGGCGTCGATGATCGGTTTCCACCGGTCGTCCACGTATCTGGTCAGTTCAGTGACCACCTTCGCGGAGTCCATCGGAACCACTCCCGGCATGATCATCAACGACTTGTCGTCACGGTCCCACAATTCCGAGATGACACTCGCCATCAACCGCAGGACTCCACGGGTACGCTGGAACCTCTCCAGCGTCGACCAGTCCTGGTAGAGACGGTCGAAAAACTCAGGATGGATGGGATAGGCGGCTTCCATCCGCCCCAGGTAATCTCCCTCTCTCGTCTCTGGCGGAAACTCTCCGGCGTTGTCCAGATAAAACCTATGGTAAGCCTTAACCACGGCGTCCCGGTGACGGGCCATCGACGACTCCAAGGGCTCGAACAGCCGACGCCGCACGATCTCAAACGACTCTTCGGACGAGGACGGTTGCCACTGTGACGCCTTGCGAGCCAGCACATGGCCCAACCGGTCAAGCGCCATGCGACCCTTCTCTCCCCCGATCTCAAGACTGTCCTCCCTGGGATCGCCCGACGCCGTACTCGGGTCGCTCGAGGCGGGTACCGAGACCACCAGCAGGGCATCGTCCACCGATGCCACGGCTTCGGTCAGAGCCTGGGCGAAGGTGAACTGCGTGTCGAAGTCGCCGGCGGGAAGGAGCCTCTCCCCGCTTGTCATGGGCAGGCCGCGAGCGTAGGCCACCCACTCGTCTATCAGAATCAGCACCGGACCGTACCTGCGGAACAACTCCATCAACTTGTCGCCGGGATTGGTGGCGTTCCGATCATCATCGGCCACCATCCGGTACCCCTCCACACCTCCCAACTGGTAGGCGATGTAGCCCCACATAGTCCGGATTTCGATATCTCCCACCGTTAGCACGGGAGAGGAAGGCGAAGTCAACTGCCCGGTGAACACCGCTCGTCGCACCTCCTCGGGGACCGACAGGTAGTCCTCCTCCAGCGTCTCACCCACTCCCGGCAGACCGGACCGCCCGGAGGCCAGGTGATAAAGCGCGATCAGGCTGTGTGTCTTCCCACCCCCGAACCCGGTTTGAAGCTCCACCACCGGGTCGCCTCCCTGGCCGGACAAGCGCCGGGCGGCGTTGCGGATCAGATCCCTCAGCCCGTCGGTGATGAAGGTCCGGGCGTAGAAGTCTGTGGGATCCCCGTACTCGGACGCGGCTTCGCCTCTCACCACCTGGCGCAGATCGGCAGCGAACTCGGCCTGGGCGAAACGGCCCTCCCGCACATCGGGATGAGGCGTTATCACTTCCCGCCATGGCTTCAGACCTGCTAGCGGTTCCCCCTTGGTGGCCCCGGCGGCTGCCCGCCGCTCCGCCGTCCGCCGCTCCGCCGCGTACACCTGGCGGAGAAGAGTGCGCTTCAGTTCCTGGACTTCCTCCGCCGCTTCTCCCGACTGGAATGCCAAAAGCATCATCTCACAGTGGTCGAGGATGCGTAGGGTCTCGTCTGAACTGAAACGCTTGGTATGCGCCCACTCATTGCGAGCCTCCCACAAGAGGTGCAGGTAACTGCGGGTGGACCGCGACTGGGTATGGCGGAAGAACTGATCCCAAGTGGCGTCCATACCTCGAAGAAGGAACGCCAGGTCATCAGGGCTGGAAGGACCGCCATGATGACGAATCCGCCCTCTCACTTGCTCCACCCAACGGAGCCCGTACTGGCCCCGCCATTTTCTCTCCACCTCGGGCCGGATGGCGTCTTGAACTAAGTTCAGGGCCTTGTTCACGCGCTCGTGGTTAGTGACGGCCATGGGCCCTAGATCCCTAACGAGCTCTGGTCAGACAGAGTCGGACCGGTGCCAGCCTGGCGTTTGATGTCGTGCCACGACTGGATAAGGCTGTTGTAGGCAACCGCATCGGCGGACCAACCCTTGTTATTGGCTATTTGGTAGAGCACGTAGGAAAGGCGTTGTGCCCGGTCCCCCAAACCTTCGCCCACAGTGCGTAGTAGATCACCGGCCTCCTTCTCTGATTCTCGGAGAAGCGCTATGAGATACTGGGTGAGCTTCCAGTCGGTTCGGTGAGGATCCTGGATCGGATCCCATTCCGGTTGCAGTTCGTCACGGTTCAACAGGCGCACTTTGCCTGCTGAGCTCTGGGCGATCTCTGCTCTCTCCACAGAGGCCACTGACGTATTCTTAGCCTTTGACAAAGTCTCGGCGTCTCCGAACGGGCCGGGATCATAACCGTTCTGCTCGTACCATGTAAGGGCCCAGCGGGTACGAGCGTCTAACTTGTCCTGTTTCTGAGATGTAGCGACACCTGGGTGGGTTAATGCCGGCCTGGTGG
>JAPPKG010000046.1:0-2078 GCA_026914085.1 Caldilineaceae bacterium
GAGCGGCGGCGAGGGCAGTGAAGGCGGCGCAGCCGGCAGCGAGGAAGGCGGCAACGCCCTCGCCCTCGACAAGACCTTCGACATGGTCCGCGCCGGCGCTCGCCTCATCATGAGCTACGATGCGGCCGCCAACGCTTTCGTCGGCTCCGTCGCCAACACCACCGACGCCACCCTGACCCGGGTACGCATCGAAGTCCACCTGTCCAACGGCATCGAGCTTGGCCCCACAACGCCGACCGATCTGGCCCCAGGTGAGATCCTGGGCGTGATTCTCCCCGCATCAACGCAGCCCTTCGACGGCTGGACGCCCCATGCCGAGGTCGGCGGCGGTGAAGGTGGCGGCGAACATGGCAGCGGCGGCGGCGAAGGCAGCGGCGAACACGGCGGCAGCAGCGGTGGCGAGGGACGCGGCGAGCACGGCAGCGGTGGCGGCTGAAGACTGCAACGCCCCGTAATGCCCCTCGCGTTCGTAGCGAGCAACCGCTTTACTGACAGAGAGTAAAATCAGATGCGGCGCCCACAAGTGGCGCCGCATCTGCCTTGCCACCGGCGCCCTACCCATGACTTCACCTCGTCTTCCACCATCTGAAACCGTCTTTCGCGGCGATTAAATCCAGTTCCTCCCCTGCAACGCCCGCTTCAGACAGCCATCAACGATCCCTGACCACTGACTACCGACCCCTGCAGTTTCACACTGTTTGCCCCCTTCTCCCCAATCAAGTACAATGACCCCAAACGCCTACCGTCCCGTTCAGGAGAACGCCCATTTGTCGTTTCGCCCATTCTCTTTAGGCGATGCCCTGCTTCTGCAGCGCCTGCGCAGCGTTTCAACGCCCCTCCAGACCGAGCGCGCCCTCCTGGAATCGATCTCGCCTGTGCGCACCGCACTCCGCTCCTGCTTTCCCTGGTACCGCCACAGCTCCTTCACCTACGTCCTGCGCCAGGAAGAAAACGGCCTCGCCCGCGAAGGCCTCATCCAGCTTCGCATCCGCCCCCACTCCCACGAAGCCGACGTGACCCTGCTCTCCCCCGCCCTCGACGCCCATCGCGGTCACCCGGCCATCTGGCAAAAACTGCTCACCTACAGCGCCCAGCATATCTTCCGCCACAACGTCTGCCGCCTCTTCAGCGACCTGCCCGACCAGCCCCTCCTCGTCAATACCTTCCGACAGGCCGGCTTCGCCCCCCTCACCCCGGTCACCATCTGGCGCCTCGACAGCGCGCCCCGCGCCCCGTCCGAAGTAAGCCTGCGGCCGCAGCAACCCGCCGACGCACCCGAACTCGAAAAACTCTACCAGCGCATTACCCCCCTGCCCACACAGCAGCTGGAGACCGGCCACGCCGCCGACCACCCCCAAGAGGAACGCATCCCGCCCATCCTCTTCAACCCGCACCAGGTCCACATGTCCGGCTACGTCCTCGACGACGACCGCGGACCCGGCCTCGCCGGCTGCCTCCAAATCCTCTGGGGCAAAAGCGGCGCCTGGATCCGCCTCTGGGTCGACACCAACGACCCCGACACCCACAACACCCATCTCCTGCTCGACTTCGCCCTCCAGCGCATCGCCGAAGCACCCCTCGTCCGCCGCGCCTACATCGGCGTCCGCGCCTACCAGACCGGCATCAACGCACTCCTGTCCGACTACGGCTTCGCACCCTTCACCGACAGAATGTTAATGGTCCGCAACATCCTCCAATGGCAGCGCCGCACCGTTGACCAGCGCATGCCCGCCCTCAAAACCGTCCGCAGAGCCGTACCCGGCTCCCTCGCCATGCCCAAATTTGATTACTCCGACTCCATCTTCTGGCCACTCGGCGGCAATCAAACAGAACGCGCCGGCGCAGACAGCTGGACGCTTGGCAGCAGTCGCACAGAACGCCGCCCGGCCCATCGCCCATATCGCCCGCACCAGCCCGCCGCCGGCCCCAACACCCGCCCGCGGCCCGTTCCCTGGCGCCACCCACCTCCCCGCCCCGCCACCCAACAAAGCACCCGCGGGAGGCCCTGAAACCACCCTGAACCGCAGTCCGCACAGACCAGCAATCGTGAACAACGCCGCCCAGCAAGGCTCACTAAA
>JAPPKG010000546.1:0-2060 GCA_026914085.1 Caldilineaceae bacterium
TGCGCGTGGTGCTGCAGTACCCGTGGCTGCTGATCCCCGGCCTGTTCATCTGCGTGGCCATGCTCGCGTTCAACTTCGTCGGCGACGCCGTCCGCGACGCCTTCGAAACCCGCCACCTCTAACCTCAATACCTCGACACGCCGTCCGCACATTCGTAGGTGTCGCGGCGTAACCGCTACTCCTTGTGTACTCCAACGTAGACGATGAACCCTTGCGTCAGGCATAATGTCGTCATCGCGTCCGTGGACCGATGCAATCATATTCGGCAGGGCTGATGTTGTCGGCTTCGGTCACATGAAAACTGATTCATGCTCGGACTGACGCGACGTGGAGGAGTGAATAATGGCAAATAGGTCGACACGAACATTACCTCACACCGAGCAACAATACAAAGGGATAAGCGAGATCTCAGTGCGAGGGTTCAAGTCTCTCGCTCGTGAAAGTCGGATCGAAGTCCGACCACTAACAATCTTGGCTGGTGCGAATAGTTCGGGCAAGTCGAGCATTATGCAACCGCTGTTGTTGATGAAGCAGACCCTTGAAGCAAGCTATGATTCCGGGCCGCTCCTGATGAATGGCCCAAATGCGAAGTTTATGTCGGCAGACCAATTCATTTCACGGTCTCAGTCGAATACGCGAGACTTCAGTGTCGAGATTGTAACTTCTGACGATATTACAAATAGGATTGAGTTTTCTGTAACGGAGGCAAAGGGACTTAAAATCAGGGCAATGATGGTAGACGTGATCTTGGACGATGTGGGAAAGCGTTCGATACACCTGACGCCGTCCCTTGCGCCGAGAGCGGTAGAGTCTGCGTTATTGGGATTTCTCCCGGAGATGATGGACGAATTGATCAAACCAAGCACTCCGCTGAGGGTATCAAGGAACCGGTGTTTCCTGACCGTCGTACCAGCACGAGTTGAACGCAAACACGAGTTCTATGTGCTCCCAGGTCTTTATACGTGGACCTCCAGAGAGTTGCAACGAATGATCCATGTTCCTGGATTGCGGGGAAACCCGGAGCGAGTATATGACAGGACGGCTCCAGGTTCCGTCTTCCCGGGTACATTCGAGAGGTACGTGGCAACGATCATCGCTGAGTGGCAGAGTCTTGGCGATGACCGAGTTGGAAGAATCGAAGCGATGTTGGACAGCCTCGGGCTTACCACCAGGGTAATTGCACACGCAATCAACGATACCCAAGTTGAACTACAGGTAGGCCGCATACCGAGAGTGACCACAGGGTCAGCGAACGAAGACGTTGTGAATATTGCCGATTTCGGGTTTGGCGTTTCGCAAGTACTTCCGGTTCTGGTTAGTCTTCTGGTCGCGGAGGAAGGACAACTGGTGTACATAGAACAGCCAGAATTACACCTGCACCCGCGCGCTCAGTATGAGTTGGCGATAGTCATCGCAGAGGCAGCGAGGCGCGGCGTAAAACTGGTTTTGGAGACCCACAGCGCCTTGCTCTTGCTCCATGTACGAACCCTAATGGCCACTGGTCAGCTTGATCGTGACTTGGTGAAGATGCATTGGTTCTCGCGGAACCCCGAAGACGGAATGACGTCGATTCAAACTGCGGATCTGGACGAACTCGGATCCTTCGGTGATTGGCCGGAGGACTTTGGTGATGTCGAGCTGTCCGCCGATGGCGCCTATCTCGATGCGGTGGCGCAGCGTAGTAGAGGGAATGGCAAAGCGGCACGGTCGTAGAATAGTGATTGATGCTGATGTGGCTGGTTCTGCAGGTGAGTCGGAGCATCCGACTTCAAGCGCTTGTCGCGGGTTCCTTGAAGCCATGTTGGAGTTCGGAAACTATGTGGTGATGACGACAGAGATCTTCGACGAGTGGCGTCGACATCGATCCAACTATTCATCCAAGTGGCTCACGCGGATGTTTGGGCGACGACAAGTTTATACCGATACGACTGAACACGACGATAGTCTGAGACAACGGATTGTTGACTCCTTGCCCGGCAATCGGCGAGCGCTCGCTCGGAAGGATCTGCATCTTATCGAAGCAGCACTCGCGACCGATCGACTGGTGGCATCCCGAGACG
>JAPPKG010000637.1:0-2059 GCA_026914085.1 Caldilineaceae bacterium
GGTACTTAAACGTAGTAAACATAAGTTTACATACTGTAAGAACGTAACAGGGTTTTATCCACCGTATAACAGCACGGGTTCGGTATCCAGATGAGTCATCAACCAACCCGAAAAGGCGAAGAGATCCTCCTCTGGGTTTGCGCCAGGGGTCGGCCAGAGTGATCGGCTTGATCCTGTCCACCATGACTCAATCGATGTTTGAATGGGTTCCTCTGCTGAAGGACTGCGGCTACCGAGCCGAACGGCAGAGACGGCCTGAAGCGGAAAAGGCATTAGCTTCCGGTTGGAGGACCATCGTCCACGCCGGGGGGTCAACGCGTTAGAGCCACACAACCTCGTCGGCCCAACCGCGGTTCTCACTGTTGCGAAGAGAAACTTCGTTTGCAATGGCATGACCGGCATCTCCTGGAGACAGGCGGCGCCTCAACAGCACTACACCAGCCATGGGTGACCCATCGCTGATCCGATCCCACGCGTGAGGAACCATGGTGCGCCGGTCATGGGTCAGCAACACCCGGCCGTTCAGGGCAGCCCACTCCAGGATTGACGGGTCACTCGCTCCGATCAGCCCCACATCCTGAACGCGAACAACATCAATCTGCAGTTGAAAAGCTTCCGCCAGGTTTAGAAGAGCGGCAAGAAAGCGGGCATCGAAGTCTTCGTCGGTGAGAAAGCGAACCAATGTCCCACCGCTTAGATGGACTGCGGCTGCGCCTGCCTGACCTCACGCCTCTTGCGGCTAATGGACTGTGCTATGCGTGGTTCGTACTGGGTCCGGATCCGATCCGCTTCTCTCTCGGTCCACTCCATGTAAGCGTCCACCTCTTCGCGACGGGTTTGATACCAGTCCAAGATCCGCCCTACCGCTTCCACCGTCAACGTGTCGAAGGACCGGACGATCTCCTCGGGTTCGGTACAACCCTCGTAGTACATGTGGATCACTGTCTCCAGCTTCAGCCGAGTCCCCGGGATTCTTATCACCCCGTGCTCCTCGTCCACCCAAAGCGGCACGTCCTCGTGCAAGTCGATCCTCAACAGTCCCATCTAGTCAGTCCTTCTGGGTAGTTCCCCGCATTGTACCCACATGCGGTATGAAACGCCCCTGGCATTGACGACGAGCACGCGTCCTTCGCGATTGGATCTGCAGTTTGGGTGGGTCGAGCCGCTCATCGGGAGGCTGGATTTCCCTAGCCAGTAGCAGAGCTTTCGTGTTGTTTGACGGCGTTTGAGGGTGCGGTCTGTGCGACACAGTAGTAAACTTATGTTTACTACGCTTAAGTACCGGCGGCATGTCGCGGTGCTGGTAACACTGGCCATGGTGGCCAGCGTGCTGGTCGCAGTGCCTGCTGTTGCTGCCGATCCGACAGCCGACTATACG
Organism: Caldilineaceae bacterium; assembly: GCA_026914085.1. Taxonomy (GTDB): domain Bacteria; phylum Chloroflexota; class Anaerolineae; order Caldilineales; family Caldilineaceae; genus Bin5. The sequence continues at coordinate 1,379 of JAPPKG010000637.1, forward strand.
GCTACTTTTGATGCCTGCGGTGCGGCGCCTGACTCGGGGTTCACTGACGTTCCGATGGGTCACGCCAATGCGGGCGACATCGACTGTATCGCCTACTACGGGGTTACCAAGGGCACCTCGGCAACCACGTACTCACCGGTGATGTCAGTGACGCGAGAGCAGATGGCGTTGTTTCTGACCCGGTTGGCCGGTTTGGTGGATATCCCTGTGGATGCGGATCCTGCTGATGCGGGTTTCGGCGACATTGGTGATCTGTCTGAGGAGTCTCAGACCGCGATCAACCAGTTGGCCGATCTGGGTATCACCAGGGGCACCTCGGGTACCACCTATTCGCCTTCCGATGACGTGACTCGTGCTCAGATGGCGCTGTTCGTTCAGCGGTTGATGAACCAGATGACCCCCCAGGCTGATGGTGAGATCGGTCTAAGTTCCACCATCCAGTACGGTCACACGCCTTCTGATGTGGCGAACAACGACAATGACGCCGATGTCAGTTCGCCGTTCACTGACCTGGGTCGTGCGACCAAGGACGAGTATGACGCGATCACCCAGTTGTGGGAGTTGGGCGTTGCTGCTGGCATCTCCGACACGTCCTATGGCCCTGGGGCCGACATCACCCGTGCGGCGATGGCTGGGTTCATGGCTGCAGTGTTGGATCACTCCAATACCCGTCCTGCTGGT
>JAPPKG010000017.1:0-19452 GCA_026914085.1 Caldilineaceae bacterium
AACGGTGGATCGAAACGATTCAGAATTGCCGACCGCAGGCAGGGACGCCGGGCGTCCGTAAGCCCAGGCCCGAAGTCTTCTGGCCCGCGGATGTGCTGGAGCTTGCCGAGCAGTTGGTCTCTCCGGCTGATTAACTCTTGTCTGAATCGAGGCCATAGGGAAAAGAGGTTGGGCAGTTATGATAGACGCGATGAGCCGAGCGTCGTTGTGGTCACCTTCCCTGGAAGAATTGAATCAAGTCATTCGGGAGGGATTGCAAGCCAATTACGGCAAAGTCGATGTTGAAGTGGTCGATTGCCCTGACCTGCGTGTTCTAGGATGCGCCAGCCCCGGCTTGAGCGGGTCCACTGTTCTGTTGGAAGTGGGCGGCGAACCGTACGCTCACAATCCCAGATACCGGCACGTCACTTTCGACATGGCGGAGATGGCGAGCGACTGCGGCCAGGCCGGAGGCACTGTTTTTGGCGCGGGCATGGCCTTTCCGGGCGTGTTGGACGGACACTGCGGCGAGGTGATCGCCACGTTGCAGGCGGGCGGGGTCAACAGGTCCAAGGTCGCCCGCGTTGGGCCGCAGCAGGAGTGCATTGTTGAGCCCTATGCGTCAACGCGCCACAGCGGACTGTCCAATCTCTTTCTGTCGGAGGGCCGGCCGGGCCCTGTGCTCAAGGTCAGCGTGGAAAGGCGGACCGGCAACGAACGCTCTTTCACGCAGGCGTTGCGCAAGAGTCTGCAAGCCCATCCGGAAATTGGCGGGGAGGGCGCGCCTCCCGGAGCCCGGCAGGTGGGGATGGGCGGCGTCTTTGTCATCGAGGCCGGTCAGATACGCTCGCATGTCATGCCGGATTACGAATGCATCGCCCACCAGTACTACGACACGGATTCCGAGGAAGTCGTCGCCGATTTTCTTCAGTTCTACGAGCACATGGGGCCCGACCTGCTCTGCTTCGCCGTATTCTGGACGGGAGATCCCACCGGCGGGCGCCTGCACTTGCGGGACTCGGGGGAACACACTCACTTTTTCCACATGGGTGACCTGAATCAGGCCGGCCACTATCACTACGATGTCAGCCCCGATACCATCCGTTATGCCGGATACTTCAACGTCGCGGCTGAACTGGTACGCATCGGCGACATTTACGCGGAACTCGAACGGCAGTCAAAACACACCGACGAGGAGCTGAGATGAAGATCACAGAGGTAAGAGCGACGGGTCTGCGCGGCGCGACGCCGGAGGGCGGCTGGAGCGAGGAACTGAAGGAGGAAGACTGCGTCCACACGCTTGTTTTTGTCGAAACGGATGAAGGCGTCACCGGATACGGTTCCGTCTTCACCAACGACGGGCTTGTACTGGCCGCGTTGGAGGTGCTGCGCCCGCTCCTTATCGGTCAATCCGCGATCGAACCGGAAAGGGTGAGTGAGTGGCTGCACCAGAACACGTTTTGGATGGGACGCGGCGGCACCATCACGCACGCGATCAGCGGAATTGACATCGCGATGTGGGACATTCTGGGCAAGGTCACGGGACAGCCGGTCGGCCGCCTGCTCGGCGGGCGTTACCGGGAAAGGGTCCGGCCCTATGCCTCTCTGCTGATGGACCAGCCGGCCCCGCTGCGCGACGAACTGCAGATGTGGAAGGAGCAGGGCTTCCGCGCCTTCAAGATGGGCTGGGGTCCCTTCGGCCGCGTCAGCGACGAGCTGGATGAGGAGATCGTGGCCACCGCCCGCGAGGTTGTCGGGGACGACAACCAGTTGATGGTGGACGCCGGCGGCAGCGACGCCCACTGGCAGGGCCGTTATACGTGGGCGCTGCGTTGCGCTGGGATGCTGGCCGACTACGGCGTGGACTGGTTCGAGGAGCCGCTGCGCCCCGATGACCTGGAAGACTTTATCCATCTGCGCCGTAACACGACGGTCCCCATTACCGGCGGCGAGGTCCTGACGCGGCGCCAGTCCTTCATTCCCTTTCTACAGCAGGGCGCCTTCGACATCGTCCAGCCGGATGTCGCCAAAGTCGGCGGCATCAGTGAGGAGCGCCGCATCGGCTGGATGGCGCAAGAGAATGGCGTACGCATGATTCCGCACGGTTGGAACACCGCCCTTGGGCTGGCGGCCGACCTGCAGCTGGCCTCGGCGCTCGCCGATACCGACCTGGTGGAGTACAAGACGGGTTCGCCCTATATCGATGAGATCGTAGCCGGCGGCTGGCAACTGGACGAGGAGGGAATGTTGCCGATTCCCGACGGGCCGGGCCTTGGTATCGAGTTGGATATGGACGCGGTGGACCGTTATTCCTGATCGCGGGGTCTGCCAGACAGCCGTTTTCTCACACCGCCGGGCGAGTGCGCCAGACGCGTAATTGCTTTTTGCCGAGGATAAGCCACCAGAGTGTAACTGTCTCAGAGGTGAAGCCGGCAAGCAGCGCAGCCACCCCGAGAGTCGCGCCTTGTACTCCCAACAGCGGCAGGACCAGCAGGGCGATGAGAATAGCGCCGGTACGCATCGGCGCGCCAACTGCCATAGGTCGTGTGTCGCGCTCCATAAAGGCGATGCTATGAAAGTGGGCGCGATGAACGACTACGAACGGGAAAAACGTATAGATCTGGAGGGGCACTCGACTGAGCTCAGCCAAGGCGGGCGTTATTCCGATGACCTGCTCCAAAAGGACGGTTCGCAGGGGTGTCCAGAAGAGCAGTAGGCAGATGGCGGTGGCAGCAAGTCCGCACCAGTAGGCGTAGCGTAGAAAGGGCCGAAAGGATCGCAGCTCGGCGTAGAATGGGGGTACGAGCGCGCGCAGCTCGTTCAGCCAGCGGTAGGTCCACTGTCCGAGCGTATAAGCCACGGTCAGCGCCGCCATCGCTTCTGCGCCGTAAGCGCCCCGCACGACGAACAGGTTGATGAGCGGGCGGCTGGATTCCTGCATGAAATTCATGAGCGCAATCGGCCAGGTAAAGCGGAAGAAGGCAGCATAGGTGATCGGGGGACGATCGAGCGCGTCCGGGAGGCGGCCGAAGAAGCGCCAGAGATAGAAGACAATTGTGAAAGACTCGGTGAGCGTTGACGCGTAGAGAACGAGGATCGGCAGCCAGATTGGCCGGGCTCGAATCGCGTCGACCTGGAGAAGGGCAACGACAGCCGCCAGTCCGGCGGCAACGCTCAAAGCGGTGGCTACGCTGACTTTTCCGGTCTGCTTGCCGCGGGTCAGGACGCCCATGCCGAGTTGTGTTATACCCCGCAGCAGGGGCATCGGCAGCAGCGACAACATCATGACGCGTACTCGTTCGCTTGTCTCCGCATCAACAGCGTGCAGGCCTTCGAGCAGATGGCGGCTGATGGACGTGCCGCCGAGAAGCCACTGTACTGCCACCATGATCAGTGCCAGGCCGCTTACATAGTTCAAGCCCCGCCAGAAGTCCCGCTTGTCCTCCACCAATACCATTCCCGCATAGCGAAGTTGCGCCAGCGGGCTGGACAGTGACGTAACCAGCCCCCAAGCCAGTCCAAAGGCGGCGAGTACTCGGATAGCGTCGGGCATACGCGCCATCCCCGCGTTGATACTCTGCGCACCGAATTCAAAGATGAGAATTGTCAGAACCAGAGGCAGGAGGAATCGAGTAAAGCGCAGGTACATGAAGTAATGGTCGAACAGTTTAGTGGGCGTAGAGGCTGACGATAGGGCCGATCCGCCGCGGCTCATCCTATGCTTGTGAAAGGGGAAGGGCAAACGCAACCACAGAGATTATCACACAGGGCCAGAGTGCGCGCAATGGAAATGGCAAGGAAGGGACGGTGAGATTAAGCACGGACCTTCGCGACGCCCTAATGGAATGCGCCGAATCCAAAGAGACTGGATTTAAGTGAGAGAGGAGTGACATACTTTTCGCACAGATTGGCAGGGATTGCCAGTTGACCTGTGGGGGAGGCGCCTTTGTGCCCAATACTTCTCAACCTTCTGCATAACGAAAGAAGCTCGAAAATCGGCATCGCGGCAGGACGCAAACGGGCCAGCTGTAAAACGGTCAATCTCCAGAAGATTATCTCAAAATAAGAAGCGTGGGCCCTAGCTCATTCGGGTAGGGGTCCCCGGGTGAGCGCCGTTCATATGCTATAATTGCCTCCAAATTTGGACGCGCCTGGTCTGACACCGAGGAGCCGTGGCTCTCGCCAAAAGAAAGTCTGAAGTCGAAGGAGAGCCGCTGTTAAGTCTGTGAATTGCTCACACTTCATCTACCGATACATATCAAAAACGGCGAGGAAACGTCTGCGAACTCAAGAACGTACTTGAAGAAAAAAAGGAAACACTCCGTCAAAGTACGACTTAATCCGTCATAATCCGTCGAAATCCGCCTTAACCCTGGGCAGTCGCAACGAATTGGGCCGATCTTCGTTAAGCCCCCAGATTCGAAAAAAGTGCACCTTGTGGGCACAATTCGTGTGCTATAATGGCGCCCAAACTGGGAATCGTTTTCTCTGAACCTGAGATGCTATGTCCCTCACCATAAAGGAAGCTGAGAGCAAACGAGGGTCGCTGCAAGTCGATGAATTGCCCATGAACAGTCAGCCTAAATGCCATCAAAGACGGCGAGGAAACGCCTGCGAACTCAAGCATTTGAGTCAAAAAAAGGAAATTCCCACGACTTACCACTACTTGCCACTACTTTACTCGACTTGACCTGTCCGAACTTAGGGCAGTTGAAACGAATCGGGACCGACCTTGTGAGGCTGACGGAATCGGGTAAGTACCCCTTGTGGTCGCCCTGCGTGGGCGATTCTGGCGTCCTGACTTAGATGCGTTTGCCCTGGCCCACTCGACAGGGCAATTGCATCAAAATCACTGATATATCAGTGGTATAATAGCAACGTGCCGAACTGCGAATGGCATAGCTGAAAGCGTATCTTCACTGTCACCAGGCCATGATTCCCGCTGGCAGGGAATCTGAAGGCCAGGGAGGGTCCTTCCAGGACTGGTAACTGCCCAGCACCCAACCAAGACAGCGAGGAAACGTGCGCGAAGTCAAGCGCAAAAGTCCAGGAAAAGGAATTTTGCCTGCTCTGACCCGTCTTGGCCCGACCTTAAGCGTCCGGACACGACGCCCTGCCTCCCACCGCCAGAGAACCGGCGTGCGTCTGGCCGCTGTGACAATCGTGGAGAGATTGCCAGATCCGGGAACAGACTGCAGAGACGGAACAACTGTTGCAAAAGCGTAACGACAACAAGAGCCAAATAGAATACCTACCGACATTAACCGACTTAATCCGACTTATCACGCGCTATTACGTCCAAACACGGCCCACCATGTCAGAGTTCGTACAACTCTCGTACAACGCACGCAAACACTCGTTCGGGCCCGCCGGCGCCTGCAAGGCCCCTGTCACAGCCCATCACACAAAAACTGCATGCACTGCAGGTCAGACAACATGAAAACGCTCGTAAACTCTCGCAATCTCTCGTCAGCTCTCATGCGAGACAACCAGCGCCAGCCAGGCCCTAACTGCAGCCCATCCGATAAATCCCATGAACTGCAGTTCAGACATCCCGTAAACTCTCGTAATCTCTCGTAATCTCTCGTCCAACACACAGACGAGAAAGCCTGTGCCGCACCACCAGGACAAACAGTCCACAGTGAATGAAATGCTCACATCAGCCCCCAAAGCATCTGCACCGAATCTGGATTCCGTCTCTTTCTCCGATGCCGGAGGGTTCCTGAATTCCACCTTCAGCCAATCGAGCACCGGGGATGCAGTCCACTTCGTCTTGGTTGAAGACGATGGCCGCACGGGTCTAGGACATGCGCGGCACAACTTGGTCGTCTTGCTCCGCCTGCCTCACAACCCGCCTGCGCAGAGAGAAAGCAGCCTCCAAATCGGCACTGCAGCCAGACGCAGACAAGCCGGTTGGAAAACTGACTGTCTCTCGAATGTGCTCTCCCAATAAGATGCGTATGCCCTGGCCCACTCGACCAGATGCATTGACAACCGCCTGTGCCTATGCAACAATCAGATTGAGATTGCAGGGTTCACAGGCTTGCATGGCCTCGGTTTCCTCTCCTATCACATTGGGACGATGATGGGCGTCAAGACACCAGATTGGGTTAAGCACGCAGTTTTCTATCAGATCTTTCCGGACCGGTTCAGTCGCAGCCCCCGTTTGCAGCACCCTCCCGGAATCCAGTTCAAACCCTGGGGTGCACCGCCATCGGAACAGGGCTTCCAGGGCGGCGATCTTCTGGGAATCGTTGACCGCCTGGACTATCTGGAGGATTTGGGTGTAAACGCCCTCTACCTGAACCCGATCTTCAGCTCGGCCTCGAATCACCGTTACCACACTTTTGACTACATGACGATAGACCCGCTGTTGGGCGGGAATGCCGCGTTTCGGGAGTTGTTGGACAGGGCGCATGAACGGGACATACGGGTCGTAATTGACGGCGTATTCAACCACTGCGGACGCGGCTTCTGGCCGTTCCACCACATCCTGGAAGCCGGTAAGAGATCCCCTTATTTTGACTGGTTCCGTGTGAAGGGCTGGCCGCTGCGCCCCTATCACAGTAACGAGCAACAGCCCCACAATTACGCGGCCTGGTGGAATCTGCCCGCCTTGCCAAAGCTGAACACCGTCAATCCCGGCATGAGGCGCTATTTGCTGGAGGTTGCTCGACACTGGATCGAGTTCGGCGCAGACGGTTGGCGGTTGGACGTACCGGAGGAAATCGACGATCCGCCCTTCTGGCGGGAGTTCCGCCGTGTAGTGAAGAAGTCCAATGCCGACGCCTACACAGTTGGGGAGATCTGGCATGAGGCCGAGGAATGGCTGCAGGGAGACCGCTTTGACGCTGTCATGAACTATGTTTTAAGCCGCGCTGCCTACGGTTATTTCGGCGCGGAGACGGTGCCGCGCGACTACCGGCCCGGGGGCTATGCGATCGAGAAGCTGGATACGCTGGCGTTTGCGGCCGCGATCGAGCGGATGCTGGAACGCTATGACTGGCAAGTCGTGACCGCACAGTTCAACCTGTTGAACAGCCACGATACGGCGCGCAATTTGTGGGCTCTGGACGGAGATGCCAGCGGTGTGCGACTTTGCCTTCTGCTTCAGATGACGCTGCCCGGTGCGCCGTGCATCTACTACGGCGAAGAGATCGGCATGAACGGGGGCCCGGACCCGGGCTGCCGCGGGGCATTTCCTTGGGATGAGAAAGAGAGCTGGGATGGCGAGATGCTCGGCTTCTACCGTCAGGCGATTGCTCTGCGGCACAGCTACTCCGCGCTGCGTACCGGCGCATACAGGACCCTTGTCGCTGCCGGCGACATCTTTGGATTCAGCCGATCCATATGCGATGACCCTACCTCTTCTGACACGGCAACTGAGGACAATTGTAAGGCTGAATACCAGCTGATCGTCCTTTTTAACCGCGCAAGGTCAGAGGCGCGATTGGCAGTACCTCTCGCCGGCAAGGGCAAGGAGGGGGAATCCGACACTGCCTTGTCTTCGCCTACTTTCCGGGTCGTCTGGCCGCCGGGAGCCGCCGGCCAGACCAATTGCGCTCGCAACGGTACTCTTTGGGACCTCACGATTCCACCCAGGGAAGCGCTAATCCTTGAAGGTGCGGCCTCGTCGCAGTCCGCTGCTTCGGAAGAGGGGTGAAGTGGAAACAGTTAAGGTCATACTCAACCCATACGCGGGACGGGGACGCGGAGGTAAATTGGCCGGCGAGATCGAAGCCGCGTTTCGCCGCGGCAACGTTCCTTTCGAGATCGCGGGAACTTCAGTACCGGGAGAGGGCATCTCACTGGCTCGGCGCGCGCGGCTGGACGGTTACGCGATCGTGGCTGCCGCCGGCGGCGACGGAACCGTACATGAAGTAGTGAACGGGCTGGCCGAGGCTACCCCTGAAGATGAACAGGTGCAGGGGTTGGCAGTTTTGCAGGCGGGCAGCGGAAACGACTTCGCCGACATGGCGGGGTCGGCTCGAGAAATCGATGCAGCCGTACATGCCATCCGCGAAGGCAATACGCGCGACGTCGATTTGGGGCTGGTCGAAGCCTTCGACGGACACAACACCTTACGGCGTTACTTCGACAACAACCTGGGCATGGGTTTTGAAGCACAGGTGACTGTCGAAAGCCGCACGATAAAACGGCTGCGCGGCTTCACTATCTATCTGTGGGCGACGCTGCGGGCGCTGCGGGCCTATGACCAGCCCCACTTTGAGGTCGAGTGGACCGACGGAGCCGGGAACGAGCACAGGGTTGCCAAAGAGATGTTGCTGGTCAGCATCGGCAACTCGCGACGGACTGGGGGGGCCTTCTATCTGACACCGGATGCCGAGATGGACGACGGTCTTCTGGACCTGGCCTTTGCTGACGCGCTGTCGCAGCTGGGAATCCTTAACCTCCTTCCACGAGCAATGACCAGGACAGGACTGCATGGGCAGAAGAGCGTGTCTTTTGGTCGATTGCGTTCCGCCCGTATCGCGGTCCGGCAGCCCGTTCCCGTGCATACGGACGGGGAGATCTTGTCGCGAAATATCGAAAGACTGAACGTTGAAGTGCAGCCTGGCCGCTTGCAGGTAATCGTGTAAAGTTCTCTGCGGGCACTCCTTCTGTTATAATACTCTATTCAGATTAACCGGATACCCCACATCCTAGAGGATACTTCCCGAAGGTCGATCGGCTTCCGAGATCTTGGGGCAAATTGATCCTGCCAGAAGCGAGAAGGAATACAGGTAGACTTTGACAACATCAGAGGAGTTCGGCGCGGCTGCAGCAGAGTTGAGACCCAAGCACACGCCAGATGATGTGACAGGCGCGAACGCCGAACTGGAGTTGGGTCCTGCGCCCATTTCAGCGACATCAAGCAGTGCGTTGTTGGACGCTCGCTTCTGGCCGGAACTCTCTCCGTGGCGCGTCTCTGCCGCCTGGTCGCTGGCAGCGGCGGCATTGGCCGCTGGAATCGGCGACGTGGGCCGGACAGTCTCATTGCAGACGCTGATACTCCTCTTCCTGCTGGTCGATCCCTTGTGGGGCAACATATGGGGCGGTCTTGCTACGCCAGAGGCATTGCCCCAAATAAGGTCAACTGTAGCGCGGAAACGCCCGGGGCTGCCTTATCTGGCCTTGGGGTCGCCAGCTGCGCGCGTTTTGGGAATGCACGGTCCTGGCATTCTCTCCATAATGGCGCGCGTTTGGCTGCCGGGGGTGGCGCTAGCCTTTGTGGCCGCATTTGCAATCAGCATGTCAGCGGTCTGGGCAACACTGGTTGTGCTCGGTCTGGCGGTGAGCGCCTGGCTTCAACGCCACGTGGCGCTGATTCCCGCCTCCGTTCTTCACAGTCTCGCCGTCGTGGCGGCGCCCTGGTTCATGGGCCTGACGCTGTTCGGCCTTGACCCCTGGAGTGGACGCCATTGGGCGCTAATTCTGTTGTGGACGTTGCATGTTTGGGGCGCGAACAGCAGTTTGGACAACCCTGGCAGGCTGGGCGGACTCGCGGGCATGGCGGCGGCTCAAGCCGGAATCGCTCTGTTGCTAATATTCGGTCGGGCACCCCTGCCTTTGGCTGTGCTAGTCGTATTGTGGATGGCTACTTGGGTGGCGGTCTACCGCGGTCAGTCGCTTGTCAACATCCAAGCTTCCTGGACGGCGGCTTTGCTGGTCAGCGCGGCAGCGATGTCACAGGCGGTTTTCTGACAGAGGGACAGTTCTGACTGGCCCCGTACAGGACAGGTCCGCCAAACTTGGAACTTCGCGAGTGAACTATTCGTCTTAATTCTCGGATACAACCACCTTGGCCGGGAGACCTGTCTCCAGGTCAATATGCAGGAGAAGATTGTGAGCGTTACTCCTCTTAACCATTTTACTGGCATTGATAGCCTTACGAGTGAGCAGTTCTGGGGTCTTCTGAAGCTGGCAAGACAGTTGAAAGATGAGTTGACGGAGCGGGGATGCAACAGCCCGATCCTGGCGGGAAAGTCGCTGGCGATGCTTTTTGAGAAGCCGTCGCTGCGCACTCGTGTCAGCTTTGAAATGGGCATGCAACATCTGGGAGGCTATGCCTTCTATCTCAGTCCGGCGGAGGTCGGCCTGGGTACGCGTGAAAGCCCGGCGGATGTAATTCGAGTGTTGGGCGGCTACGTGAACGGTGTGATGGCACGTGTCTTCGCGCATCGCCATATCGAGGAGATGGTGGAGTGGGGGACCGTGCCCATAATCAATGGTTTGAGCGACTTCAGCCATCCATGTCAGGCACTGGCCGATGTGTTCACCATCTGGGAGCAGTTCGGTTCGGTAGAGGACAGGACGCTGGTGTATGTGGGAGACGGCGCCAACAATGTTGCGACCAGCCTGCTCATGGCCGCGGGAAAGGTCGGCATCAACGTGCGCATCGTGGCGCCGCGGGGGTACGTTCCATCCGGAAGTGTGCTGGATGCGGCGGAGGCGGAGGTCGAAGTTACAGATGACTTGGACGGCGTCAGAGGAGCGGACGTGCTGTATACGGATGTCTGGGTCAGCATGGGAGATGAAGAGGAGCGGGAAGAAAGGATGGCTGTCTTACCGCCTTACCAGGTAAACACGGAGTTGGTAAAGCGGTCGGAGAATGAGGAGGTGCTGGCCATGCACTGCCTGCCCGCCCACCGCGGCGAAGAAATATCCGATGCCGTGATGGACGGAGACCACAGCCGGGTTTTTCCGCAGGCCCACAACCGACTTCACGCGCAGAAGGCGGTTCTTGCGCATCTGCTGGGGGGCGTAGAGTTGCCTTCGTAAGGGGGCGCGATCTAACAGACTGTGAGGGCGGAAAGCAGTTCAATTGTCAGTAGCCGTCCTCGACAGCGGTTCAGCTCGTGGTGTCGACTTGGATTCATGACTTGGGAAAGAAGTGAAGGGTTTATACGGGCAGAGGGAAGGCGCCGATGAGGATTCCCCCTGTGAAAAGAGGTTAACATGACTGACTTTGTGGCAATTCTCAGTCGCCTAACCGACTGGCAAAACATCGTAGATCTTTTCCTGCTCATGCTGATCTTCTATGCACTGTTACATTTGCTGCGAGGAACGCAGGCCGCGCAGCTTGTACTTGGCATTTTGATAATCGGTATCCTGGTATTTGTTCTTGTCCGTACGGTCGAGTTGACTGCATTCAGCTGGCTGCTACGCAATAGCTCTCTGGTTGTTTTTGTGTCGATCCCCGTTATTTTTCAACCGGAGATCCGTCGTGTCCTTGAACAGGTAGGGCGCAGGACGCCGTTCTTCTTGCGCCGCACCAGTGGGGGTGCCGAACCACTGATCAATGAGATCGTTCGTGCGTGCGAGCAGCTGTCGGCGCGGCGCCATGGCACTCTGCTGGTGCTGGAAGGAAGCGGCGGGTTGATGGAGTATATTGACCGCGGGGTCAAAATCGACGGCGAACTGACAGACGAGATTCTGCTCACGATATTTTTCCCTGGAACAGCACTCCACGACGGAGCGGTGATCGTCCAGAACGGCAGAATTGCAGCAGCGTCTTGCATTTTGCCTCTTACAAACCGCAATATTGCCGACCACCAGCTGGGCACACGACACCGGGCAGCAATTGGAATAACGGAATTGACGGATGCCATGAGTGTGGTCGTTTCCGAGGAAACGGGTGCGATTTCGATTGCAACGAGCGGCCGCATGGCCCGGCGTTTGGAAGCAAACGAGTTACGGCGCAGGCTGACCGAGTTCTATGATCCACGACCAATAATGGGAAATGCAGAGACCGGAGAATTTCTTGCAGAGGTTTGATGAGATTCGGCGATACGGTCGTTCCATGAAACCGACGACGACGCTGCTTCTGTCGGTTCTTTTGGCGTTTGTCGTTTGGTTTATCGCGATCGATCAGGAAAACCCGATGACTCGGGAGGAATATGAAGAGCCGATTCTGATCGAACTCAGAAATATGGGGCCAGGCCTGCAGAGTGTGCAGGACCTGACGAATCGCACAGCCATGCTGACGTTGCGGGCGCCCCAGCGCACACTGGATGCCCTTCAGGTGGACGATTTCAGCGCGGTCATAGACTTGGCGAATCTGACAGCGGGAAGCTACGAGGTAGAAGTGGAGGTCACGGCACTGAACCCCGACGTGGAAGTCATTGCGCTTGAACCGCGGCAACTTCGTATACAGCTGGAGCCGGTGATTTCCCGTTTTGTCCCGATAGAAGTGGAGGTAATGGACAGCCCGGCATTCGGGTACGACTGGCAGGAGCCGCTGTCGGAGCCGGCGGAAGTAGAGATATCCGGCCCGCGGACACTTGTCACGCAGGTGCGGTCAGTGATTGCAACGGTCTTTCTGCGCAATGCCAAGAGCCAGGTGGAGCAGGTTCGACCGCTCATCGCCCGCAATGCGCAGAATCTGGAGGTGGGCAGGGTAAACATTGAACCGGGCACGGCCCGGATCGTCGTGCCTGTTGTGCAGCCGCCGGGACGCAAAGAGGTGGTCGTGCGCGCCGATGTGAAGGGCCTGCCTTCGCCGAACTACCGCTTGACGGGTGTAAATGTCGAGCCGCAGACGGTTGTCCTGTCGGGCAGCCCGAGCGCTCTGCGGGAAGTTCCCGGATTTGTAGAGACGACGCCACTCCAAATTGAGGGCGCGATTGACGACGTTCGGGAACGTCTTGCTTTGATATTGCCAGAGAATGTCTCCTCACTTCAGGACAGCGTCCTGGTGACGGTAGGCGTCGCGCCGCTGGAAAGCAGCCTGACAGTCACTCGTCATCCGGTCATCCAGGGCGCGGGTGATGACATGCGTATCACCGTTTCACTGGAGGAGGTCGAGGTGATTGTAAGCGGCCCACTGCCGCGGTTGGAACTGCTGGGCTCTGAAGAAGTGCGTGTGCTCCTGGACCTGGCGGGACTGTTGCCCGGCAGCCACCTGGTCGAACCGACAGTTGTCGTGCCCGAAGGAATCGTTGAACAGGGCGTGATCCCTGAAGCGATCGAAGTGTTGATCGAATCTCTGATCACACCGACTGCCACAGCGACGCCTGAACCAGTTGAAACACCGGCTACGCCTGTTCCGGAACCAGTGGAACCGACGGCCGAAACGGAAGTGGTATCGACCGAGACGCCGCCGCCGTTGGCGAGTGAAACTGTTCAACCTTCGCCCGTTCCGGCGCCAGAGCAAACTGAGCCGCCGCCGACGGAAACACCTGAAACGTCCAATTGATCTGGAATGACACAACGAAAAGCAGTGGTCGCGCTTGTGGGTCGGCCCAACGTGGGAAAATCGACCCTGTTCAACCGACTCATTGGCGCCAGAACAGCAATCGTAGAAGACCTCCCCGGCACGACCCGAGACAGGGTTTACGGTGAGGCGGAGTGGAGCGGGGTTTCCTTCGTCGTAATCGACACAGGTGGCCTGGAAGCGCAGAAGACGGCAGAATTCAGGGCAACGCGGCCGGGCGTGGCGCCGCTGGCGCGTGACTCGGCCCGTTATGTAACCGAAATCACGAATCAGGCCAGGATCGCAGTGGACGAGGCCGATGTCATCGTTTTGGTGGTGGATGGAAGAGATGGTCTTACGGCAGCTGACGAGGACCTTGCCGAATTCCTGCAGCAGACGACCAAACCGGTCTACCTTGCGGTAAACAAGGCGGAGAGTGAACAGAGGCAGCTCGACGCGGCGGAGTTCTGGGCGCTGGGGGTGGGTGAACCGATTGCGATCAGCGCGTTTCACGGGATAGGCGTTGGCGATCTGCTCGATTCGATTGCGGCTGAGCTCTCTCATAGTCTGGTTGAGGATGACAGGGAAGAAGATGTGGTTGACATCGCGCTTGTAGGGAGACCGAATGTAGGCAAGAGCAGTCTGCTCAACACCCTGATCGGGCGGGAACGGGCAATCGTAAGTGATATCGCCGGCACGACACGCGATCCCATTGACACTGAGATCGTCTATCATGGTCAGAAGATCTCCCTGATTGACACGGCGGGAATCCGGCGAAGGGGGAGGGTGGAGCCAGGTATTGAGAAATACAGTGTCCTTCGCAGCATGCGCAGCATCGATCGAGCTGACGTGGCCCTGCTTCTTGTCGACGGAGTCGAGGGTGTCACAGCGCAGGATGCGCACATCGCCGGCCATGTACTGGAGGCGTACAAGAGCGTCGTCGTCCTGGTGAATAAATGGGACATCGTCGAGAAAAACACACAGACGATGGTAGAATATACGCGACAGGTGCGCGCGGATCTGCAGTTTCTTGACTACGTGCCGGTGCTCTTCATCAGCGCGTTAACGAAGCAACGTGTGCAGAAGGTGCTGCCGACGGCGCTGACTGTAGCGGCAGAACGGAAGCACCGTATTTCAACGGCGGAGTTGAACGGCGTCATTCAGGATGCCTATCACCGTTCACCTCCGGCAACGAAGCAGCGGCGGCCTCTGCGCATCTATTACGCAACCCAGGCCAGCGTCGAGCCACCTACCTTCATCCTCTTCGTCAACGATCCGGAGTTGGCCCACTTCAGTTATCTTCGGTATCTGGAAAACCAACTGCGTCGGCACTACCCATTTGTTGGCACGCCCATCCGAATTCGCCTACGGGCCCGCTCTTGATTCACGTCCTTTGACGGCCCATTTGCCCGAGCGGGATGCGGCAGCAGGGAGCAAGTCGAGACCTTTCCAAGCGTAAGGGCTCCCGGGGTAAGCAACATTCATATCTTAGTTATATCGACCTGCTTGACTGTGAGCAGAATTGAATCCTGACAAATCTTCATTGGACATACACTTGCCGAAGCACCAGGACCAAGACCTATGTTCCTAACAAACTGGCGGCGCCTAATGAATACATCCAAGACCTTTCGCACCGAAATCACGCTACTGGTTGCTCTGGCGGCATCTGCGGGATTTTTCGGATATCTGGGCTATGGATTGCTGGAATTGCCGGTGTCGCCTGCGTCATTTTCGGCTGAACAAGCTATGGCCTACGTAGAGGAGCAGATGGCATTCGGACCCAGAATAACCGGGACGGACGCCCATCGTGAGATGGGCGACTGGATGGTACATGAACTAACTTCAAATGGATGGGATGTACTGATCCAGCCGTTCCGTCCGCTTCCCCAAGTGGAAGCGCGCAATTTCGTTGCATTCAAGGGATCGGGGCCCGTGATAATTCTGGGCGCGCATTACGATACGCGAATCTTTTCCGACGAGGACCCGGACCCCGCCAACCGTGAAAAACCTGTACCCGGGGCAAATGACGGCGCCTCCGGCGTAGCGGTGCTGCTGGAGTTGGCCCGCACACTGGACGTGGATAGCACAGATCACACGATTTGTCTGGCGTTTTTTGATGCTGAGGACAATGGACGCATTCCTGGATGGGACTGGATTCTGGGCAGCCGCTATTTTGTGGAGAATCTGGAGTCGTTGGGCGAGTGCCAGTCGCCGCGATACACGGTAATCGTAGACATGATTGGCGACGCAGATCAGCAGCTCTTGTGGGAACCGAATTCCGACCGGCGTCTGACCGAAGCGATCTGGTCGGTTGCTGACCAGCTGGGATACGGTGAGTGGTTCCGCCTTGCGCCGGGCACGCCTATTATTGACGATCATACGCCCTTTATTGAGGCCGGCTACACCGCCATCGACATCATCGATTTTACCTATCCGTACTGGCATACAGTTGAGGACACGATCGATAAACTGGGAGAGGAAAGTTTTGAGAGGGTAGGCGCCACGCTGGAGGTGTGGTTGGAAAACGGTGCTCCGGGACCGTAATGGGGGTACTCGACGCGGGAGTAATCGAGTCGCCCATACGGCGGATTTTTCGCGAAAGCGCGAGGATCTTCTATACTCTGGAGTGAAAGTACCGGCGTGTTCTCACTGACAAGGTTACGATAACGGTATGGGCCCGACCATTTTTGAACTTGAAATCTTTGGCAGAGTCTTTGCTCCGGGATGGTATGGTGTATTTATTGTCGGCGGCGCAGTAGTTGCCGCCTGGCTGTCTGCAAGGCTTTCCCGGAGAGCTGGCGAAAACCCGGACCACATCTGGAACCTTCTGGCCTGGACGCTGCTCCTGGGAATTATCGGCGCCCGCCTGTATCACGTGTTCAGCACACCGGCCGATGGGCCAGGCTGGGCCTTCTATCGCGAAAACCCATTTGAAATCGTCAGATTGTGGGGCGGGGGGAAGGAAGGTTTTGGGTTTACCGGTCTAGGCATCTACGGCGGGCTGATAGGCGGTGTTGTCGCCATAGTCTTGTATACCTGGCGCAACGGCCTGAGCTTTCTGAGCTATTTGGATTACATTGGCCCCAATGTGCTGGTCGCCCAGGCAATCGGGCGGATGGGAAACTTTGCCAACCAGGAGTTGTACGGGCAGGCTACAGACTTGCCATGGGCGTTCCACATCAACCCCGTGCATCCCTGCCAGCGCCCAGAGGGGGCGCCTCCTTGCGGCGTGGCCGATGTCCCACAAGCTACGCTGGACTGGTATGCCAGCAACGGCTTCCACCCGACTTTTTTCTATGAAGCCGGTTGGAGCCTCCTGCTGTTTGGTCTGCTTTATTTCATCTACTGGCAGTTCGGGCACAAGCTACGCCGGGGCGACGGTGCGCTGATGTATTTCATAGCCTACCCGTTGGGCCGCTTCTGGGTCGAGTACTTTCGCCCGGATGCATGGGTCATGGGCCAGCTGGCGACCGCTCAGTGGATCGCAATAATCAGCGTTGTCGTAAGCGTAGCTATTCTCATTGTGCGGCACTACGGCTGGTCGGCGGAAGAGAACCAGGAAGAGTCCATTGTATCACTGAGCAGACACAACGCCTCTCCGGGCGTTCCCCAGGCTGCGCAGACCAGCTAAATCGCGTTCACAATGGAATTGCAGTTCGTGCTGGCAAGAGTCATCATCGCGTCAGAGTCGGTTGACGCGCCGGCACGAGAGCGTCTTGCAAGCAGCATGGCCGCGCGCCGACCTCCTCGTTCACGCAACCATTTCAATAAAGTAATCCACAACCTCGGCGTCCAGTCGCCAGTTTTCGACGCGGATGGCAATCTTTTCGAGTTGCCTGTATGCCAGCGCACCGTTCTGGCTGACACAAGCTACTTCGAGAACAGCCCGGCTCAGCGTATCCTGCCCTTCGGCTTCGCAGACCGAAACGTTGTAGTCACGGCGCAGCCGGGCAATGAGGGGTTTGACGATGCTTCGCTTCTCTTTCAGCGAACTCGTTAGGGGTAGATAGAGTTCAAGGGTCAGATGCCCTATAGCCATGTGACGTTACCGCTGGCGGGTCCAGGCCGGATCGGCATAGCGAGTGCGGATCAGTTCGGCGCTGCGGCGAAGTTCGTTTGGGGAGAGGGTACCTGACTCGAGGTCCTGGTCGAGCGTTGACGCGAACCCGTCTGCCATCGCCGCGGCTATTCGAGGAAAGTCCAGTTGATCTGAATCCGGCGACAGTTCCAAAGCCTCTGCAAGGGTGACGGCCTGCTGGCGCAACTGTTGACGTAGATGTTCCTGCGCGGCGCAGGGCATTGCAAGCACATCCACAAGCCTCGCGACATCGCCCCTTAGAGGCAAACTGCCATGCTGTAGGACATAGCCCTGGCGGCGGCTTTGGGCGCTGCCCATCAACTTGCGGCCTGCGGCGGTGATCTCGTAGGCGCTGGGCATTTCGAAACAGGCGGCTGACAGCTCGCGTCCCGCACGAGCGCGGGCGCCGGCCTTTTCTACGTTTAGCCCTAACGACAACAGACCGGACAGCAGGGCGTTGCTGAATCGCAGATAGGCGTCCATCACGCCTCCGGCCATGTGCGGCTCGGCGACCGGCCCGGTGACGGAATAGGTCAGTTCGTCGACGTGAAGGATAGCCCTACCGCCTGTCGAACGGCGCACCAGGTCGAAGCCTTGTTCTGAGATCCGGACTTCGTTGACGTCGGCGATCTTTTGGAAGCGCCCCAAGCTGACGGTGGGAATCTGCCAGCGGTAGAAACGCAAGGTGGGCGGAACATCGCCGGCGGCCGCTGCCTCGGCGATAGACTCGTCAACAGCCATGTTGGCTGCGCCGGAGCGGGGCGAATCCTCAACTATCAGACGCCAGGGTGGGGAGGGCATAGAGAAACGCGAGTTAGAAATCGGCTGGCTTCAGTTGGCCAGCATCTCACTTAGATCCTGGATTCTCCAGAAAGAAAGCTGCTCATGGATGGCTGCAGCAATTCACATCGAGGGCGGAGAGATCTGTTCGACGTAAGCAGCGATTCCCTCAACCGCGGCCTCGACGCCTTCGACATTGTGGGGCCGTTTCAGTACTGCCAGCGCTACCGGTCCGGCTGACGGGCTGTGGGCACAACTGGTGACTGTACCGGCAGAGCGACCATTGACGCTGACCGTCGCACCCTCCGGCAGAGGCAGTTCGCTGCGAAGACGGACCAGTGATCGAGTTACCTTGCCGTAGGTGAGTTGACGGGCGATGATCTCCTGGCCTGTGTAACACCCCTTATTTTCGGCGCACACCCATGCCATGCCAGCCTCCAGCGGCGTAAAGGCGTCAGTCAACTCCTTTCCGGGACGGGGACGGCCCAGCTCGACGCGGCGGGCTTCGTAGCTGTCGTTCCCGGCGAGAATGACGGCGCCGGCGCCAGCCAGTCTCTCCTGGAGCGCGGCGATTCCGTCGACAGAACCGATGATCTCAAAACCAGGAATGTCGTAGCGCTCTTGCCGGAGGACGCAAACACTTTCGTCTTCAAGGAACTGGTCATCGGATTCCGGCTGGGCCAGACCGACCGAACGCAGCAACTCTGCCGCAGTCTGACCAAGGAGGCGCAAACGGCCCATCTCGTCACTTTCGTCGGTCACGGTCACTTTGTCCATGAAGAATATCTGACTTTGCAGGCGCTGGCGCAGGGTATCTGCCTGTCCCTGTGAGGGAAGTAGCATCAGGTCGTCCTGACGGCAGAGGACTGAGAATACGGTTTCGATGCGCGCGGTTGGGCTGGTGAGAATGGTCACCGCGGCCTGGCCCGGCTGGAGGCAGGCGATGTCGTTGGTAGTCATTCTCTGGAGAAAGTCGACCCGGTCCCGGTCTCTCAGGCGCAGGATGCCGAAGTCAGGCCGGGGCAGGAGGGCTACGCCGGAGGTCAGTGCCTGGTAGTCGCGGTCACTCATTGAAACAGCTGTCTTAACGCTCATCGGTTCCTCCAATTCGATCCAGTTTCTGATGCCGGCCGCCCATATGGGCGGGTCGCGGATGACAGCAATCGGGGGCGAATCCAATGATGGCACGTATACCGGATTGCCCTTTGCGGTGCCGGTAGAGAACGGGCGGCTCCCAATTCAAGATCGGTCAGACATTCTGGTTTATCTAGAGCTACTATAGTTCATTCGCGACAGATTCCACAGATCGCAGTGATGCTGAAGAGGCAGAACTGAAGGCGTTCTTTACGCCTCAATCCTCAATGTTCCCGGTTTGGGATTCCAGGAATTCGAGCACCTGCCAGAACATCTCTTCGCCGGA
>JAPPKG010000493.1:0-2048 GCA_026914085.1 Caldilineaceae bacterium
AGCGAGGAGAGAGTAAAGAGAAGTGAGGAGAGAGAAACATCTTTCGCCATGTTGAATCATGAGCGCATTTGGGCAAGGACTTAGCAGTGACCAGAACGGAATGATCGCGGGCCAGGGCTTCTTTGGCTATTTTTCTCTCCACGGCATTCTCCAGAGACCGAGGGACAAGGCAACAAGGGCGATGGCAGCGAGTATTGCAATTTCGGCCCAGACGTCTGCCCGGCCCGAGAGCGACTTTTCGATGGCGTCGGCGGCGTAGCGCACAGGCGAGACGTAGCCAATCAGCTTCATCAGGAGGGGGGCCTGGTCCATGGTGAAGTAGACGGGTGAGAGGGCGGCCAATATGAGCGACAGCACACCGGTAAGGAGATTGCCGGCCTGCATATTGGTGGCAAAGCTGACGACGAACAGGGTCAGGCCGCTGACGGCGAGGACGGTAAGGATCAGCGAGGGCGCCAGCCCCCAACCCAGGTTAATGTCAACCCCTGCCACCAGTGCGAATGCGAGCAGGATGGGTACGGTCAGCGCGCCTGTGATTGAGGCGTGGGCGAGTGAGCCGAGAAGATAGGCGCCTTTGGAGACCGGCATGGTGATGAGCAGGCGAAGCGTGCCGGAGAAGCGCTGGGCGACGAAGCCCTGACCGACAATGGTGCCGATGGAGAAGGCGACGCCGAAGACGAGGGTGCCGGCAAGGAGGCGGCGGATGACCTGGGGGTCGTCGGGGGCGATGGCCCTGGTGACGTAGAACCAAGGGAGAGGGAAGGCGGCGGCGAGGAGGATGGTTACGTACCAGAGCTTGAGGGCGGGCAGGAAGTTGAGCTCGAAGACGCTGACGGTATCGGAGATGAATTTGCGAAAGCCGCCGGTGGCGTAGGGGTATGCGGGGAGGTTGGAGACGGAATCGTCGTGTTCAAGCATCGGCGGTTGGCCCTTGGTTGAGCCGTCCTTTGCCATCTGTCAGGCCGAGATAGACGTCCTCCAGGGTTGTCCGAGAGACGGCGTATTCACGAATGCCCAGGGATTGGACCTGCTGGAGGAGTTCGGTGTCGCTGGCGCCGTAGAGGACCTGGGTGCGGCCGTCTGCCAGGTAGCTGATCTTAAAGTCGAAGCCGTGGGCGGCGCGAAGGTTGGCGATGGTGTCGAGGGCCAGCAGTGCGCCGTCGTGGATGATGCCGACCCTGTCGCTGAGGGCTTCGGCCTCCTCCATGGAGTGCGTTGTCAGGAGGACGGTAGCGCCCCTGCGGCGGTAGTCGCGGAGGAGGTCCCAGAGATCGCGGCGGGACTCGGGGTCGAGGCCGACGCTGGGCTCGTCGAGGACGAGGAGAGGGGGCTCGGCGAGCATGGCGATGCCGACCAGGAGGCGGCGGCGGAGCCCGCCTGAGAGATGTTCGGCCGGCTTGTCCTGGTGTTCATCGAGCCCAAGGTCGGAGACAAGCTGTGCGGCGCGGCTGGATGCGGTCGATGGAGGCAGACCACGCAGCTTGCCGAGGATGCGGAAGTGGTGGCGGACGGAGAGGCCGAAGTAGAAGTTGGTCTCCTGGGGGATTACGCCCATGCGGGCCTTGGCTTCGTTGGGGTGCGAGACGGCGTCGAGTCCGAAAACGCGAACTTCGCCGGAAGTCGGCAGGAGCTCGGTTGTGATCTGACGGACGAGGGTGGTCTTGCCGGCACCGTTTGGGCCGAGGATGGCGAGCAGTTCGCCGCGCTCGACGGTCAGGGTGATGTCGCGATTGGCCCAGGTTCCGCTGCGGTAGCGCTTATTGAGGTTTCGCACTTCGACGGCGGCTGGCATCGTGTGCCTCGATTGGAGAGTTGGGCGCGGTGGACTGCGCGGGCAAGGATTAGGGCTGTGCGGTGCCGGGACAGTTCTGCCGGTGCATTTTATGATAACCCGAAAGGGGTGTGGGGATCAATTGGGTCTTGGGGTGCGGGTGCAGTCCAAAATGGGGGGAGAAAGGGCACCCACAAGGGGGGCACCTACAGGCAACTGCTGGGGGTCGATTTTTCTCCAGCATATCGCGCGGGTATAGTATGGGTTTTGCGGTTCA
>JAPPKG010000366.1:0-19408 GCA_026914085.1 Caldilineaceae bacterium
TAGTAAAGGCCTTCAACACGCCCAACGTGCTGTCTAAGTCATTGACCAGGTCCGCAGTCAGCTGTTCGATCTGGGGTCCGGCGTCTCGGTCCCCCTGTCGCTGAGCGCGCGTAAGTGCCCGCAACTCTTCGACAAGGTCAAAAATTGCCTGGCCCTCCTGCTCGACGATCGTCTCGCCAAGTACGTTGCCAAGCTGGCGGACCGTCCCCCGCAACTGGCGGTCCGCATCGCTCCGCGCCGATGCCTTGCCCTTCTCGGGATCAACGTCTGTATCGATTTGACCCTGCCTGGGCCGGGTAACCATTCAGGTGCCCCTACAACTATTCCTTCAGCCACGGTCCAAAATGGGAACGTTCCAAAACGTACCAACTGCAGTACCGGAGAGGCTCTGCCTCAGAGTTCCCTGAGACGCCTTACGCTAAGCGTCCCGAATCTCCTTCACTACGAGGTCACCGAGGACCTCTGTCCCTGCGGTCTCCGTTCCCGGTTGGGCAATATCAGGCGTCCGTACACCAAGAGCCAGGATAGCATCTACTGCCTCCTCCACCGCCGCAGCCTCCTTCTCCAGTCCAAGGCTGTGCCGGAGCAGCATCGCACTGCTCAGAATCGCAGCCAGGGGGTTGGCGATCCCCTGTCCGGCGATGTCGGGTGCACTGCCGTGAATCGGCTCATACAGTCCGAGCGGCAGATTGTGCCGGTTGCTGACATCACCCAGGCTGGCTGAAGGCAACATGCCCATCGACCCGGCTAGCATCGAAGCTTCATCGGTGAGAATGTCTCCAAACAGGTTGCCGGCAACGATCACGTCGAAATCAGCCGGCCTGCGGATCAGGTGCATGGCCATGGCGTCAACCAGAATGTGCTCTACCTCAAGTTCGGGGTAGTCGGCGAGAGCCTCAGTCGCCACGCTGCGCCAGAGTCGTGAGGAGGCGAGAACGTTAAACTTGTCCACGCTGGCGAGGCGGCGTTTGCGCTCCATCGCCGAATCCGCGGCCAGCCGCACGACGCGATCGATCTCCGGCCTGGTGTAGAGCATTGTGTCGTAGGCTTCGAAGTTGTCGTCCGGCTCTTTGCGCTCGCCAAAGTAGATGCCCCCGGTTAATTCCCGTACCACCAGAAGGTCTACACCTTCCAGCGTCTCCTCCTTGATGGTACTCGCGGAGAGCAGCTCTGGTTGCAGCTTTACCGGGCGCAGGTTGGCGAAAAGGTCCAGGCTCTTTCGCAGAGCAAGGACGCCCCGTTCTGGTCTGTCCGGCAAGCTTGGGTCGTCCCACTTCGGCCCGCCTACGGCGCCAAGCAGGACGGCCTCCGCCGCGGAGGCTGCCTCAACCGTCTCTTCCGGCAAACTGGTGCCCAACTCATCGATGGAACGTCCGCCGATCTGCTGATGGTCAAAAACTAAACTGTGGCTGAAACGGTCGGCCACCGCTGCCAGGACTTTCTTGGCTTCCGCCGTGACTTCCGGGCCGATTCCGTCGCCATCCAAAATAACAATCGTTGCATCCATTCGTAAATCTTCCCTCTCAAATGGGGTCTTTGTCTCGGCCTGCTCCATTCAATGGGGCCGAATGTCGGAAACTACTGGATCTGCTGTGAGATTCTCAGTTGTACAGTATTCTGCCTATAACCCGGCCGGTCAACACTACCCTTTCTGGCCTCCAAAGATACCTCCCATTTCGTCGCTGTTGCCCAATCCGATCCTTCATTCCTTCGGCTAATCCGCGTATTCGATATCGTCATCCAATGTCAATGGCCGTCTGCCTCCAAAAACTGCCAGCTCGAAGATTCTGAAGTAGCAGTCCACGTCGTCAAAGCCGATCTCGCGCAGCCATTCGCATTGCGACTCCACCGGGGCCAGAATGTTGGCCTGTTTATCTTCCCTGCTGTGATATGCAGCCGCCACCTGGTCGCGAGTCTGGCCCTCGCCCTCTGTCAGCTGGCTTGCCCAAAGCGTGTCGATGAAATAATCATCATACAGCGCCTCGATTCGAGGCGTCGCCGAAGATACGTGCTCAATGTTCACAAAAACACCGCCCGGCATCAGCAAGTCGAAAATGTCAACGTAAACCTGGCGCTTTATCGAATCCGGTTGGTGGTGAATCGAAAAGCCGGAAACTATCGCGGCGAAGGGCGCGTGCGCCGAGATGATATCGAACCAGGATGGGTCGGTGTAATCTGCAGAAGAGACGTGAAGCGACTTGCTGTAGGCCTCTAGGTTGCTCAGGGCAGCCTGAAGCATTGGCGTGGAGAAATCAACCAACGTCCCTCTGGCGCGCGGATATTTCTCCAGGATCGCCGCCGCCAGAATTCCGTCGCCGCAACCTAGGTCCAGAAAATTGTGTACCGGCCGCTCGCCTTGGGCCTGGTCCGCCTCTGGCCCGGCGATCACCCGCATCATCACGTCCAACTGAATCTGGGAAAGGGGGACGCCCTTGCGCACTCTTTTGAGGAAACCGTCGACCAGCGAGGGGTTCTTCCACACTGCACTCTTGCCATCCGCCGGAAGCGCGCCCGTTGTCATCCGCTTCATCCCCCTTCCATTCGCCGGCTCCCGATAGCCTGCTTCCGGAACCAGTCCTCGCGGCACGGGCAGCTTGAAATCAAGAACCGTCAGTTTGACGCCGCGGCCTCAAAGGCGCTGATCTGCTCCTCCTTGTCCAGAAGATAGCCGAGGTCATCCAGGCCGCGCAGCAGGCAATGTTTGCGGAAGGGATCGATGTCAAATGTCCAGGGACCTTCCGGCCCTCCGGCGCCGCCGCTGGCAGTACTCGGTAGTGTCACCGTCTGGCTTGGCAGGTCGATACATATGCTGGTATGCGGAACTTCCTCGACCAGATCGAGCAGCCGGCCGACCGTCTCTTCAGGCAATCTGACTGGCAGGAGTCCGTTTTTCAGGCTGTTATTGTAGAAGATGTCCGCGAACGCCGGGGAAATAACGGCTCGGAAACCGTACTGGGTGAGCGCCCATACGGCATGTTCACGGCTGGAGCCGATGCCAAAATTGCGTCCGGCCACAAGAATCTCGGACCCTTGGTATTGGGGCTGATTGAGAACAAAGTCTGGATTCGGACTGCCGTCACGGGCGTAGCGCCACCACGAGAACAGTCCATCGCCCATCCCCTCCTGGGTGACGGCAGTAAGATATCGGGCCGGAATGATCTGGTCGGTGTCGACGTTCTCGGTTCTCAGCGGCAGTGCGGTCGATGTCAGGGTGGTGAAGGGCTGCATCAGAGTATCTCCCGCACGTCGGTGACGCGGCCATTGACTGCGGCTGCTGCGGCCATGATCGGGCTCATCAACAGGGAACGGCTCCCTGGGCCCTGTCTGCCCATGAAGTTTCGGTTGCTGGTGCTGGCGACATACTTGCCCTCGCCTGCCTTGTCGTCGTTCATCGCCAGGCACATGCTGCATCCTGCCCCGCGCCACTCAAATCCAGCTTCGCTGAAAATGCGGTCCAGTCCTTCTGCCTCGGCCTGGGCCTTGACAGCCTTCGATCCCGGTACGACCAGCGCTTCCACATGGTTCGAGACTCGTCGGCCCTTGGCAATGGCGGCCGCGGCGCGCAAATCTTCAATGCGGCTGTTTGTGCACGAGCCGATAAAAACAATGTCGACGTGCTGTCCTTCTATCGGCTGACCTTCGGTCAGGCCCATGTATTCGAGCGCACTTTGGAGACTGCGCCTCTCCGCCGGATCCTCCAGGTCACTTGCCTTGGGTACCCGTTTGGTGACAGGCACGCCCTGACCGGGATTGGTACCGTAAGTCACCATCGGCTCCAGCGCGGTCGCGTCCAGCGTCAACTCCCGGTCAAAGACGGCGTCATCGTCTGTCTTCAACGTACGCCAGTGAGCAACGGCCTTGTCCCAGACATCGCCCTTGGGCGCGTACGTACGCCCTTTAATGTACTCAAAAGTAGTCTCGTCCGGGGCAATTAGGCCAGCGCGAGCACCCCCCTCGATGCTCATATTGCAGATCGTCATGCGGCTGGCCATGTCGAGGGCCCGGATCGCCTCGCCGCGATATTCGAAAACGTAGCCCACGCCGCCGCCGGCGCCGTTCTTGGCGATGATCGCGAGAATGATATCTTTGGCCGTCACACCGTGTCCAAGCGAGCCCTCCACGTTGATGGCGAACGTCTTCGCCTGCTTCTGCATAATACATTGTGTCGCCAGAACGTGGCCGACCTCGCTGGTCCCGATGCCGAACGCCAGCGCACCGAACGCGCCGTGCGTGCTGGTGTGACTGTCGCCGCACACGATCGTCATGCCCGGCTGGGTGATCCCCAATTCGGGCCCGATGACATGCACGATGCCCTGGATGTCACCTTCAATGTCGAAGAGTGGAACACCGAAGTCGGCGCAATTTGTTCGAAGGGCGCGAACCTGGGTGGCCGCATCGTCCGGCCAGTCGACCTCCACGGCCCCGATGCGAGTGGGAATGGCGTGGTCCATGGTGGCGAAAGTCTTGTCCGGCCGACGCACTGGCAGGCCCCGTTCCCGAAGTGTGGCGAACGCCTGCGGGGACGTGACTTCGTGAACCAGGTGGGCATCGATGTAGAGCACGGCTGGCGCGCCTTCATCTTGCGCAATCACGTGCGCATCCCAAATCTTTTCGAATAGCGTCTTTCCCATTCTACCTTTCCTAGCCTCTATTTTGTTACAATTCCTGGGGGTCGGCCTGCTTAAGGTAGGCTCGTCTCGCCCATCAGATAACGGTCGCACTCTCGCGCCGCGCCGCGTCCTTCGTTGATCGCCCAAACAACCAGGCTCTGCCCGCGGCGCATGTCGCCTGCGGCAAATACGCCGGGAACGTTGGTAGCGAACTTGCCGTACTCGGCCTGGGCATTGGAGCGGGCATCTCTCTCGACACCCAACTGATCCAGCACAGGATTCTCTGGGCCAAGGAAGCCCATCGCCAGCAATACCAACTGGGCCGGCCACACCTTTTCGCTGCCGGGCACTTCGCGCATTTCGGGGCGAGCACCGTTAACGCTTGGCAGCCATTCGATTAGGACAGTGTGGAGTTCCTTCAGGCGGCCGTTCTCGTCGCCTACGAACCTCTTTGTGCTGATCTCGAACGTGCGCGGGTCTGCGCCAAAGCGGGCTGCCGCTTCCGCGTGGCCGTAGTCCACGCGGAAAATGTTCGGCCACTCCGGCCACGGATTGCTTGCAGCCCGTTCCGAAGGCGGCTGCGGCAAAATCTCAAACATGCTGACACTATTACACCCGTGTCGCATCGACGTACCTAGACAGTCGTTGCCCGTGTCGCCGCCGCCAATCACGATAACGTCTTTGCCCTCAGCCGAGATAAACGGATAACTGAAGCCTTCCCCTGGAACTTCACCATACTTGCTATCGAGCAGCTGCTTCGTATTGCCGTGAAGGAACTCCATGGCAAAGTGGATGCCCTCCAGCTCCCTGCCCTCGATTGGTAGATCCCGGGGATTGGTGGCGCCCCCGCAGAGTACGATCGCATCGTTCTCTGCGAGCAGTCTGTCGGCCGGAATGTCTTTCCCTACTTCGCAATTTGTAATGAAGGTAACGCCTTCAGCGCGCATCAGGTCGACGCGCTGCTCGACGCGTTCCTTTTCCAGCTTCATATTGGGGATGCCGTACATCAGTAGCCCGCCGACGCGGTCGGCCCGTTCATAGACGGTGACCGTATGGCCGGCTGTGTTGAGCTGGTCGGCGCAGGCAAGCCCTGCCGGCCCCGATCCGACTACGGCTACTTTCTTGCCCGTGCGCACTACGGGCGGTTGTGCTACCACCCAACCCTCTTCAAATCCCCTGTCGATGATCGCGCATTCGATGCTCTTTATCGTTACCGGTGGGTCGATTATGCCCAAAGTGCACGAGCCTTCGCACGGGGCCGGGCAGACGCGGCCGGTAAATTCAGGGAAATTGTTGGTTGCGTGCAGCCTGTCCAACGCCTCGCGCCAGCGATTCTGATAGACTAGGTCGTTCCACTCAGGGATCAGATTGTTTATGGGGCAGCCGCCCTCCGGCATCGTTCCCGTATGGCAAAAGGGAATGCCGCAGTCCATGCAGCGGGCGCCTTGCTCCTGCAGGTCTTCCGTCGACAGATGGAGATGAAACTCGTCCCAATCCTGAATTCGTTCAAGGGGCGCGCGTTCCGGAAATGGCTGCCGCTCGAATTCAAGAAAGCCGGTTGGTTTACCCATTCGAAATCTCCTGACTGCGTATTGCGTGGAAAGGGTTAACGCGCAATACCGGGTCGATGCACTCCCTCTCGCAATGCTTAGTTCCCGCTCACCCGCGCCGCCAGGTCCTGGCTGTTGCGCTCGAACGCGGCCATCATCGCCTCCGCCCCCTTTAGACCCATGGCCTCTACTTCGGCGAGACACTGTTGCATGCGTTTATAGTCTTTCGGTAGCACCTTGACGAACTTGCCAACGTAAGCGTCCCAATCCGACAGAATCTTTCCGGCCACTTCCGAGCTGGTGTAAGCATAGTGGCGCTGGACCATTTCTCGAACTTCGGCAATCTCATCCGTATCTTCGAGTTTCCCGATCTCAACCATCTCCAGGTTAACGCGTCTGTCGAAGTGGACACCGTCCACCGGCTTTTCGTCCAGGACATAGGCGATGCCGCCGGACATGCCCGCCGCAAAGTTTCGCCCAGTGCGCCCCAATACAACCACACGCCCGCCCGTCATGTATTCGCAGCCGTGGTCGCCTACGCCCTCGATGACGGCATGCATGCCCGAGTTTCGGACACAGAAGCGCTCGCCCGCCATGCCGCGAATGTAAGCTTCCCCGCTGGTCGCGCCGTAGAAGGCAACGTTGCCGATGATAATATTGTCTTCAGCCTTGAATGTTGAGCCATAGGGCGGGTAGGCGATAATCTTTCCGCCTGAAAGCCCCTTCCCGAAATAGTCGTTGCCATCCCCCTCGAGTTCGAGCGTCATGCCTCTGGGAATGAATGCGCCGAAACTCTGGCCGGCAGCGCCCTGGAAGTGCAGTTGAATCGTGTCTTCGGGCAGCCCGTCCGGTCCGAATCGACGTGTGATTTCACTTCCCGTGATGGTACCCACAACCCGGTTCGTGTTGCGTATGGGAAGAGTCGCTCTGACACGCCTTAACGCCCCATCCTGCTCCTCCCCTCCCTGCCCCGAATGAACTCGTTGCACCACTTCCACACTGTTTTCAAGTGCCGGCATGCAAAGTTCCAGCAGAGTCGTATTGTCCAATGCTTTGTCCAACCCGTGGTCCTGGTCTATCTGGCAGTAGCGCCCCCAATCCTCCTGCACGTCTGGTCGATGCAGGATTGCGGTCAAGTCGATGCCCTGTGCCTTCCAGTGTTCGATAGAATGCGGCGCTTCCAGTCGGTCGGTGCGCCCGATCATCTCGTTCACGGTACGGAAGCCGAGCTTTGCCATGTACTCCCGCAACTCCTGGGCGATAAAGTACATGAAATTGACCACGTGCTGCGGGTCGCCCGTGAACATCTTTCGCAGCTCGGGGTTTTGCGTAGCGACGCCGACAGGGCAAGTGTCCAGATGGCAGACGCGCATCATGATGCAGCCCAATGCAACCAGAGGGCTTGTGGCAAACCCGAACTCCTCTGCGCCCAACAATGCCGCAATTGCGAGGTCTCTGCCTGTCTTGAGTTGCCCGTCGGTTTCGACGACGACGCGGCTGCGCAGATTGTTTATGAGCAGAGTCTGATGGGTCTCGGCGACACCCAACTCCCAGGGCAGGCCCGCATGTTTGATGCTGGTCTGCGGCGATGCTCCGGTCCCGCCGTCATGGCCGCTGATCAGGATGACGTCGGCATGGCCCTTGGCTACGCCCGCCGCAACCGTGCCCACACCAACTTCCGACACCAGCTTCACATTGATTCGTGCGTGGTGGTTGGAGTTCTTCAGGTCGTGAATCAACTCGGCTAGGTCTTCGATCGAATAGATGTCATGGTGCGGGGGCGGCGAAATCAATCCCACGCCGGGCGTCGAGTGCCGCACTTCCGCAATCCACGGGTAGACCTTCTTCCCAGGCAGCTGGCCTCCTTCGCCTGGCTTGGCCCCCTGCGCCATCTTGATCTGCAACTCCCTTGCATTGACAAGATAGTTGCTGGTCACCCCGAAGCGGGCAGATGCCACCTGCTTGATGGCGCTGTTCTTCGAATCACCGTTCGGCTCAAGGATGTAGCGGGCCGGATCCTCCCCGCCTTCGCCCGTGTTGCTCCGCCCCCCGATGCGGTTCATCGCGATGGCAAGAGTCTCATGCGCCTCTTTGCTGATCGAGCCGTAAGACATGGCCCCGGTCTTGAAGCGTTTGCAGATCGACTCCACCGGCTCAACTTCGTCGATAGGGATACTATCGGAGCCATCAAAATCAAACTCCAGCAGGCCCCGCAGGTTGCACCACTCCTTGTTCATCTGGTCGATGTCCTTCGTGTACGCCTTGAAGGACTCGTAGTCATTGTCGCGGGTCGCCTTCTGCAGCAGGTGTACCGTACGTGGATTAAAGAGGTGCAACTCCCCATCTTTGCGCCACTGGTAATCGCCGCCCGGTGAGAGCAGTTGGCCGCCGTGGCCGTTACCGTTGGCAGCAGACACTTCCGGCTTGACCGCAACCAATCCGTGCCCGTTGGATTCAGACTGAGCGTATAGACGAACAGGGTAGGCCCGATCGTGTCGAATCTTGATTTCGTCGAAGATCTCGGAGAGCCCGATACCCTCTACGCGGCTGGAAGTCCAGGTAAAATACTTGTCTACCAATCTCTGGCTCAATCCAAGTGCTTCGAATATCTGAGCGCCGCAGTAGCTCTGGATGGTCGAGATGCCCATCTTTGAAAGCACTTTGACGACCCCTTTCATCGCCGCCTTGACATAGTTGTAAATCGCGGTATCGTGGTCGATATCGACGAGAAGGCGGTCCTGTATCATCTGGTCCAATGTCTCTAACGCCAGATATGGATTGACCGCCGTAGCACCAAATCCGATGAGTAGAGAAAGGTGGTGAACCTCACGCGGTTCGCCCGATTCCACGACCAGCGCCGTGCGCGTTCGTGTCTCATTGCGGATAAGATGGTGGTGCAACCCTGACGTAGCCAGCAATGCCGGGATCGGCGCAATGCCGGGACCAACGCCTCGGTCCGAGAGAATCAGGATATTGAACCCTTGTTCGATTGCATCGGTCGCCGCCTGAAACAAGTCTTCAAGCGCCTGTTCCAACGCATCCCTCCCGCCGTGTACGTCGAAGAGAATCGGTAGCGTCTTGGTGCGGAAGCCCTCGGCGCCGCTGGTCTCAATGTGCCTGATCTTTGCCAGTTCCTCGTTGGTGAGGATGGGCTGTCTGAGCTTGAGTTGGTGGCAGTTCTCCGGCTTGGTCTCAAGCAAGTTCAACTCGGTGCCCATCATTACCTCGGTGGCGGTGATCAGTTCCTCGCGAATCGCGTCGATAGGCGGGTTGGTCACTTGGGCAAAGAGTTGCTTGAAATAGTTGTAAAGCAGCTGAGAGTGGTTGGACAGAGCCGCCGCCGGCGTGTCGTTGCCCATGGCGCCCAGAGCCTCGACCCCGTCGGTAGCCATTGGCGCCATCAGAATGCGCAACTGCTCAAATGTGTAGCCGAAAACCTGTTGCCGCTCAAGCATCGTACCGTGGTCAACACCCGGTACTTCCGCCTCCGGCTCGGGCATCTCGTCCAGGCTGACCAGGTGCTCGTCAAGCCACTCGCGGTAAGGATGCGCGCCGGCCATCGTCTCCTTGAGCTCCTCGTCGGAAATGATGCGGCCTTGCGAAGTATCGACAAGGAACATCCGGCCCGGTTCCAGGCGCGCCTTCTTGAGGATGCGCTCCGGCGCCATCGGCAGTACGCCCACCTCCGATGCCATCACCACCATGTCGTCTTTGGTGACGCAGTAGCGCGAGGGGCGCAGCCCGTTGCGGTCCAACACCGCACCTACAATCGTTCCGTCGGTAAAGACCATGGAGGCCGGCCCGTCCCACGGCTCCATCATTGTGCTGTGGTACTCGTAGAAAGCCTTCTTGGCGTCACTCATCGTTTCATGCTGCGACCACGGCTCCGGGATCATCATCATCATCGCGTGCGGCAGCGTCCGCCCGGATAGATAAAGGAACTCGAGCGTTTCGTCGAATTTAGCCGAGTCGCTGCCGTCATCGTGAATGATAGGCAGAATCTTCTTGATGTCACTGCCAAACAGCTCGCTCTCAAACTGGGACTGTCTGGCGAACATCCAGTTCTCGTTCCCGCGCAGAGTGTTGATCTCACCATTGTGAATCATGTACCGGTAAGGGTGAGCACGCTCCCAACTGGGGAAGGTGTTGGTACTGAACCGCGAGTGAATGACGATCAAGGCCGATTCCATATCCCCATCCAGCAAATCAGGGTAAAACCCCTTGACCTGCGGCGCCATCAACATGCCTTTGTAAACGACTGTGCGCGATGAGAGGCTGGCAACGTAGAATGCGTCGCCTTCGCGCAACTGGGAATACCGGATCCGGTTTTCAGCCTGCTTCCGAATCACATAAAGTTTGCGCTCGAATGCAAGGTCGTCGTCTCCTGTCAACCGGTTGGGGTTGCGCCCGATGAAAACCTGCCGCACGACCGGTTCGCCGAGGCGAGCCGTGTGGCCCAGCTCATCATTGGCCGTCGGAACTGTGCGCCAGCCGAGAACAGTCTGTCCTTCTGAGCGGATTATCCTTTCAAAAAGTTGCTCGCACAGGAAGCGGTAATCCCCTCTTGGGGGAAGAAAGACCATCCCAACCGCGTAGTCGCCTTCGGGAGGTAAGTCGATCCCCTCCTCCTCGGCGACCTTCCGCATGAACTTGTCCGGCATCTGCATGAGAACGCCGGCTCCGTCGCCCGTGTTCGGCTCGCATCCGCACGCGCCGCGATGTGCAAGGTTCAGCAGTACCTCCAGCCCCTGAGTGACGATGGCGTTCGACTTTTCTCCCTTGATGTTGACCACGAATCCAACCCCGCACGCGTCGTGCTCATAGCGCGAGTCGTACAGCCCTTGCTTGGCAGGCAGACCGGGTTGCGCATGGGGTGTGGGATGATGACTACAAGAGGGAGCAAGTTGCTTTTCCGACATAACGACATCTCCTCAAGTATGTCTTCCGTTTCGCGAGGTACTTTCAGAGTAGTTGGTTAGGGGGTAACTACTCTGCATCCGAGCGGCTTCAATCCGCTCCGTATGCGAAGGAAGAGCGTATGCAAAGACCGGATGACATCGTTGTCGTACCGCGAAAACCTTGCAAACAGATGAAATTCCGGCGGCATAATCCCGCCATCATTTCGCATAACTTACACGAGAACTACCGGTTCGTCAACTTTCCGGCACCCTTGCTGACAAGTGGTAGCCATTCCCATAAATGATTACTTCCACGCCCCCGTCTACAACCACGGGATGGCTGATCTTGACGCCCAGGACGCCGTCATAACCCTTGGCAGAGGCCTTCTCCTCGAGATCGGCTAGTCCTTGTTCAATTGTCTTCGCTATCAAGGTCTCGTAATGGGTCATACGCCCGCCGACAAGATTGCGGATGTTCTCCCTCACATCCTTCACGATGTTGGCGGCGTATACGACGACGACGAAGAGAAGCTCGCCGACTTCGACGTCGGGGCGGTGGGGTTGATCGAGGGCGGTCAGGTTCATTTTCTTTCCCTGTCTGCCTCTCGATGGTCTGGGACATTGACGGTCACATTCACCTCTGTGCGGCGACGCGCCCACGCAAGTCTGAGAACAAGAAGGAGCAGTAGCAGTCCCCCCAGAAGAGTGATCAGGTTGCGGGGATTGCTCAGGGCCTTTCCATTCTTTTGCCAGAATAGTAACCAGGGCACAGCGCCGGAGAGTAAGGGGGCGAGGTCCTTCAAAGCTTGGAAAACTCCGCCGAACCCCTGCTCCCCGGTCGTTCCTTCGGCGAGGAAGTTGAGGGCAGCCAACAGGTTTTGACTCTTAAGTAACGCGTCTCGAACAAGATTGCCTTCGAGCAAGGGGAGTAATGCCGGATTGTTCAGAACAAAATTCGCCAGAAGCTCTGAGTCCTGAGGCGCCAGCGCCGTCAAATACGTAGCGGCAAGAAGCGAAAGCTGGCTCGCTGTCAGATCGGCGAGAAGTAGTGATCGAGCAGTTTCCGTTGTCAGGTCCAACAGCGCTTTTCTGCCTTGAGAGTCCAGTGACATCGACTTAAGGATGGCTGTCTTGTCTTCCAGCCCCAAGACTTGCTCCAGCGCATCGCGATCCGCAAAGTCCGAGACCTCACTCACTTGGTACAGTTGGTAATCTACCACTCTGAGGAGGAGGTCGCCGGCAAGCTTGGCCCAGCTGACAAGAGATTCCGACTTTCCAGAATGGCGATAGATTTCCAAGGCCTCTTCTGGAAGAGTTTGCATAAATTCGAATTGGCCTGAATTGATGAGATCCTGCAGCCTGTCAGGCTCATACTCTTCGACAAGAGCGACCAGGTCGGAGAGCTTGGCCAGCTGATCTACATCGGTGAAGTCCAGAATCCGTTTGAAGCGGGGATTGGACTCGGACAGTTCGAGGACGCGTGTGAACTTCCGACGGAACTCCTGCCACTGGCTGAAGGCGCTATTTGCGACGTTTCTTGCCAGAGTGGGCATTTCCAGTCGCAATCCTTCGCTTACGGCCTCAGCCATCCATCTTTGCATTTCAGTCTTGACAGTATCATTTTGGAAGGAGTCTTGGATAAGTGGCAGCGCGCCATCTCTCGAGTTGTACAAGTCGATAACCACCAGAGCCCCTCCGACAATCCACCCAACAAAAGGTATACCCACGGTTAGTGTGCTGGTCAAAATGCGCGACAGGATTCTCCCGACGATATTCCGTGTAAGGACGCTTGCCAGTCTCTTGGCTAACTCGGCTCCAATGCGCGTACCGATGATCACAGCGATACCGCCTGCGAGGTTGGAATGAATCTCGAGGATGTCCAGGAAGCTCTGGTCGGTATCGGGATCGAGCTTCAGCAGTGCCAGTTCTGCCTCAATCTGCCGGTCCAACTCTGCTTCCAAGGTTCTTGAGAACCTTCCACCAATGAATTCCTGTACGCAGTTTAGGGCAGTGGATGCCGATTTCGCCGCGACTACTCTGATCTCTTCCACTATGTCGTTTGCGACTTCAGTCGAAAGCTCGTCGAATCGACTGGCGAATCCTTCCGAGCCAAACGCTTGTTCAGCCACTTCTGTTGCCAACTCTTCCGCTTTTGCGACTGACCAGCCCGACCAGATCCGTTCCCAGAAGCCTGTATCGCTGCGGACCAATTCGATTGCGTCGTCTACGGCTCGGTCTACCCGCAAGTCCATTCCCAAGTCTTGCCAGTGGCGGTTTACAATCGCGATCACATCGATGCGACTTTGCTCATCGGCGACCACTGTTTGAGTGATCCGGTTCAGTTCCTCGCGGAGTCTGTCTTCGTCGACCTGGTCGCATTCCTCAAATGTGTACGAGACAGGAGCAGTAGATTGGGCCCTGGCTGCCCTAGGAGGCAACAACGAGAAGAGCAGAAGCGAGAGGAGAAAAGGAAATGTGAGTCTGTCTCGCTGGACCGAGTATGGTTTTCGCACTATGGTTGATCTCCAAGGTGTCGACCTCTGGCGTCCCTCATTCTCGGCAGGCGCCGGCGGCGGTGAAGCCAGCTAACTGAGAGCGCCGCAACTATCAGCAGAACAAGCGCTGCTGATAGTATGAGTGACTGCGTCTGATGATAGTGCCAGTAGAGTTGCAAAGGCGGGTTGCCGGAAGAGAGGCTAATCGCGGCAGACAGCATTAGAGCAGTGGGCCACCAGGCTTGAGGGTCCTCGATTCTTTCAGTGACGAAAGCCAGGGATTGCCCGATGTTCTCCGATCTCTTCACAGTTTGCCCAACACCGTCTTTGTCAAGCTCAGCCAACACTGCCGGATTTTGGTTAATGGAACTTGCTATAAGAACGATGTCTTCTTCTGTAAGTTCACTACTAAACCTGTGGAGCCACAAAATCTCGGGGTCGGCTTCCAATGAGAATACAGTTTCCCTCGCTTTTGCTTCCAACTGAAGTAACCATGTCAGTGATTTCGTATCAACAAGGCTAAGAGCCTTGTCGAGTTCCTCTCGATTTCTGAAATGGTAAGGTTCCGCCTCTACGTATAGTTCTGTCTCGGTGACTTGAACGATGGCGGGCCCAGCCAGTTCAGCCCATTCAATCACCACTGTCGGATTCCCGCTCCAGCTAAGGATCTTGAATGCTGATTGAGGTAGGGCGAATATGCTTTCAAACTGGCCGGAAATGAAGAATTCTGTCAGTGACTCCGCCGCTAGAGTATGCTCCGCAATGACTACCAAGTCAGAGAGTTTATCGATGTCTTTCGCGTTGACATTGTCAAACGTGATCCTCAACTGCGCATATTGCGTAGCAAGTTCTGACACCCGCTTGAATCTTTCCCCCAGTTCCTCCGAACTTAGCAGAATAGATACGAGGTCCGGCAGTTGCGTTACCTTCACTGCGAATATCCGTCGGGCCGGATTCGAGAGGCCATGCAGGTAAGATGCAAGCCAGGACAGCTCATCATCGGACAAATCGGCTAACAGGGCGCCCCTTGCCTCTTCCGTCGGCAGCTGAAGCAGCGATTCTCTTTCTTCCGGATTCATCGCCATGAGTCTTTGGATGGCCAGAACGTGTTCAATTGCAAGCAGGCGTTCCAATTCCTCCCGCCCAGAGAAATCCTCTGGAACAGCAACAAGATAGACCCCCTTCTCCACTACTTGCCCGATAGAGTCGCCCGCCAATTCGGCCCAATCGAGGACGACTGGCGGACTACTAGTGTCGCCAAGGATTTCAAATGTGTTCTGAGGGAGCGCAAGGATCTCCTTAAACTGGCCTGTTTCAATCATGTCCCCTAACTGCTCCGCATCCAAGACTCTGGACGCTACCTCAACTAGCAGTGACAGTTTTGCCACTTGGTCAACCGGCGTTTCGCTTAGAATCGAATCGATTTTAGCGAAATCCTCTGCCAGGCTGAGAACAGTGGCAAATTGGGCCTGCAGGCCCTCTGTCTCCTGCAAGAGGGAGACAAGGGCACGATCCCGGATCACGAATTCCACCAGCCGGACTTGGGAGGGCGAAGGCAATTCCAATAGATAGGAGCTCACCCAGTCAGTTTGTGACCTGGACAGTACTGTGAGAATCCATTGCGTCTGTATGGTCGGCAATCCCAGAAGTGCCTCTCGTTCATCCTTTCCCCTCTGCATCAAGTCTTGAATTATCAAGGGGTCCTTCAGGGCAAGAATCTTCTCAAGAGTCTCACGATCCCCAACCATTTCGGGCGATGCATACTTGTAGAGTTCCGTCTCTGCCACGCCTACAATCCGCTCTTCTGCAACTTGGGCCCACCTCAGAACCAAACCAGGATCAGAGGTGTCGCGAAGAATCTTGAATGACGCCCTGGGGAGATCGAGGATTAGTTTGAATACACCATTGCCAATGATCCTGGCTAACCACTCTATGCCTAGAACGTCGGTCGTCACCTCAACCAGTTCGGAAAGTTTGTCAATCTGGTCAGGCGTAACGTCGTCCAGCAAAAGGCGAAAGTCTTCATTGTTTTCTGCCAGCCTCAAGACATGCTCAAAGTCCTGCAGAAATCTCCTCCACCGTCTATAGATCTCGATGGTGACTGATTGGGAGATTCCAGGCATTGAATTGACCAATTCTTGATCCACGACAGAAACGATTTCACCGCGAATGGTTTCCTTCACAGATTCAGATTTGAGGTCTTCCTGAATCTGAGGCAATGAACCTTCCCAAGCCTGATAAACGTCGAAGACGATTAGGGCGCCGCCAATGACCCAGCCTGCAACTGGGACAACTGCTGAGGCGGCCCTACCCAGAATACGCGTGACGACCCTGCCAAGTATCCCCTGGGCGACCCTCCTTGCAACCGCATTGGCAATCTGTGTGCCCACGATGGCGCCAATTCCGACAATTGATAAAGTCCGGTCTCCCAACTCTACAAAGTCAGTCTCTCCTTGAATGTTTCCCAATTCAAGACTTTCCAACCAGGCTTTCGTGCTATCCTCCAAGACATCCGACATGACATCAGAAAACTTAGCGCCGATAAATTCTTGTACACACAAGAAGGCAGAAGAAGCGGACTTCACTGTCATCAAGTGAATTTCAGCGGTTAAATCTTCGACAATAGCGGAGGATAAACTGTCAATGGCGTTACGAAACTCTGGGGAATCGAAAGCATAATTGGCGATTGCTTCGGCAAAATCTTTTGCCTTCTCTTCTGACCAGCCGGAGAAAATCCGATCCAGAGTGCCTCTCTCATCTCGAACCCGTTCGGTAGCATCGTCGACAACCCTGTCCACTATGCTGTCTAGGTCTAGTTCCGCCCAATTCTCTTCGACGATTCTGTCTAAATCTAGCCCACTTTTCTCTCGTTCCAATACAGAATGAGTGATACGGTTGAGGTCACTAAGTAAGAGTTCCTCTTCGACTTGCTCGCATTCGGAAATCGTATATGTGGGTGAGGTTTCCTGTGCCTCTGCACTTATAGGCGGCAAAACTGTGGCGAGTAGGAATAGTGCGAGGAAAACTCTGAAAGGCTGCTGAAGACACTGATTAGCCTTTCTGTAGAATCCGGTTGCTCTGGGGATTGAGTCTAGTGTTCCCATGAAATCAACACCACTGAACGGTGACGAAACTGAACAATCGGTAAGCTCTTCACTTATGTTCCATGAACAAAAAAAGGCGGCAATCCGGTCTTACCGTATCGCCGCCCTTTGCTCGATACATGACACTATATTCCGACTGTGGCCACCTCGTTGTTGTCAGCCGCAATCGCGACCTCAGCGTCATCCTCATCAGCCGCACACAGCTTATTCAACGCCTGCAGATAAGCCTTCGTACTCGCCACGATAATATCCGTATCAACCCCGCGCCCACTGAAAAGCCGCCGCCTCGGACGCCCTTGCGCCGTCCTGCTATGACCCCTACTCTCCGGCGCCTCAATTCGAACCGTCACGTCGCCATTGGCGTCAATCCCCTCAGTCACCGCCTGCACAAGAAACTCGGTCAATTCGTTTGGCTGTTGCACAAGTTTGTCGATACAAGAGTAAACTGCGTCCACCGGACCCGCGCCAAAACTCGCCTCAGTGATCTCCTCTTCTATCTCGTTATTGCGCAGAGTAACCACAGCAGTCGGCGTCATATTTGTCCCGCACTGTACCTGTATCCCCTTTAGCTCCCAAATTTCAATCGGCTGATACAGTTCATCCGCCACCAGCGCCTCGATGTCTGCGTCGGTGACCGTCTTCTTTTTATCGGCCAGATCCTTGAAACGTGAAAACACCTCGTTCAACTCTTCCCGTTCCAGGTGGTAGCCCATCTCCTGCAGGCGCACGCCCAGCGCATGCCGGCCCGAATGCTTGCCGAGCACCAGACGGCTCTGGTGCAAACCGATCGTGTCGGCGTCCATGATCTCGTAGGTGCGCTTGTTCTTCAGCATGCCGTCCTGGTGGATGCCCGCCTCGTGCGCGAACGCGTTGGTCCCAACGATCGCTTTGTTGGGCTGGATCACCATCCCGGTATACCGGCTGACCATGTCGCTGCTGCGGTGGATCTCCTGGCTGCGAATATTGGTGCGCAGGTCGAAAACGGATTGGCGTGTATACAACGCCATCACCGTCTCCTCCAGGCTCGTATTTCCGGCTCGCTCGCCGATACCGTTTATTGTTACCTCGATCTGGCGGGCGCCGTTCTGCACACCGGCAAGCGTATTTGCCGTCGCCAGCCCCAGGTCATTGTGGCAATGAACGCTGAAGATTACGTCCTTGCCGCCCTCCACGTTCTCGCGCAGATACTCGATCAGGTCACCAAACTCTTCCGGAGTCGTATACCCAACCGTATCCGGGATGTTCAGTGTTGTGGCACCCGCCTGAACCGCAACGCTACACACTTTTACCAGAAACTCAGGGTCACTCCGGCCGGCGTCCTCAGGACTGAACTCGACGTTTTCGCAGAGGCTGCGGGCATACTGCACCATGTCCCCCACGGTTTCCAGCACTTCGTTGGGCGACATACGCAGCTTGTGCTGCATGTGAATGTCGCTGGTGGCGAGAAACGTATGGATTCGGGGTCGAACCGCCCCCTGCACCGCTTCCCAGGCTTTGTCGATGTCGTCCTTATTCGCCCTGGCTAGGCCGGCAATGATAGGCGGTGCACTTACATTGCCGTCGTCGTCCCTGCGGGGAGACCGGCCTACAGTTTCTGCAATGCGCTTTACGGCCGCCAGGTCGCCGGGTGAGGCAGCCGGAAAACCAGCCTCCATAATGTCGATTCCAAGGCGAGCCAGCTGGCGGGCGATTTCGAGCTTCTCCTGCTCATTCAACGTGGCGCCGGGTGACTGCTCTCCATCGCGCAACGTCGTGTCAAAGACGAGTACCGTGTTCCCGTGCGCAACCTCCTTCGCCCACTGGTCGACGTCGCCCAGACGGAACTGTTCAACGTCTATCGGCGAAATGTCGTCTTCGGGAGCCTCGTCCAGCTGCTGTGTGTCAATTGTGTTGGTCATGGCAAGATGCCTCCGGAGGTGAATCTGTTCAACAGATGACAGTATCGTCCTCCCTCGCTCAGAGCGGCGGGGGACGTTGAGAGCGCGGAGTACGACACAGCGCGCAAACTAAGGTCACTAAGGCCGTCATCCATGTTCATCACCCCCTTTCCTCTCAAATGAGACCTGTCGCCAAACGCCTAGATTTCCTTTGCGTCCAGGAAGGTCATCATCCTTCGCAATTCCTTGCCCACGTTCTCCAACTGCTGATTCTGCTCGTTGCGGCGCCTCTCGTAGTAGACCTTGCCGCCGCCGTGGTACTCGTCCATCCACTCTTCGGCAAAAGCGCCCGACTGGACGTCCGCCAAAATCTTCCGCATAGACTCTTTAGTCTCGTCGGTGATGACGCGTTGACCGCTCTTATAGTCGCCCCATTCCGCAGTATCACTGACGCTGTATCGCATGTAGTTCAACCCGCCCTGATACATAAGATCAACGATCAGTTTAAGTTCATGCAGGCATTCAAAGTAAGCGATTTCAGGCTGGTAACCGGCATCGACAAGAATCTCAAAGCCCGCCTTGATCAGTTCGCTGACACCGCCGCAAAGGACCGTCTGCTCGCCAAACAGGTCGGTCTCCGTCTCCTCGGCAAACGTAGTCTCCAATACGCCTGCACGTGCCGAACCGATCGCTTTAGCGTAGGCGAGCGCATTGGCAAGCGCATTGCCTGAGGCGTCCTGATGGATGGCAACCAGTGCAGGCACACCTGAACCTTCGGAAAAAACCTCCCGCACCCTGTGACCGGGGGCCTTCGGCGCTACCATCGACACGTCAACGTCATCGGGTGCCACGATAAAGCCGTAGCGTACATTGA
>JAPPKG010000551.1:0-2044 GCA_026914085.1 Caldilineaceae bacterium
GTCCACCGCGTCCTCGCCGGCGACGGCCTCATCCACCTCACCAACCGCGCCGAATAACCCAATGCCTCCCAGGCAATCGTACCTTCGATCCCCTTTAGCCCGGGACACACACTGCAGTTCACCAAAAACTGAAAACTGCCTACTGCCCTTCACCATCCAAGAGCATACCCATCCCGCCGCGGGTCCGCGCCGCCCATAAACCCACCGCTCTCAGGATCGACCATGATGCCCTGCCCTCCCCCTACCTCCGCGTTCCAGGGCCCCAGCCGGTTGAGCCGGTGACCCATCTGCGTCAGCTCCACCAGCACATCCTCACCAATCCGCGTCTCGACATCCACCTGCGTACCCGGCGACGTCGCCTTCACCCGCGGCGCCTCGATCGCGGCCTGTATGTTCAAATCATGATCGATGACGTTCATGATCATCTGCGGCGTCGTCTGCAGAATCCCGTAGCTCCCCGGCGTCCCGATCAGAAAACGCAGCCCCTGCTCGTCCCACACCTGCGCCGGCGACATGCACATCTCGATCTTCCGCCCCGGCGCAATCACATTCGGGCTCTGCGGATCCCCGTCAAACCAGTTCAGGAAATTGTTCAGCGCAATCCCCGTTCCCGGAACGACCACTGCCGAGCCGAAACCTGCCCCCAGGCTCTGCGTAATCGCCACCGCGTTGCCCGCCGCGTCGATCGCGCTGAAGTGCGTCGTACATTCTGTGCGCATCCACCGCCGCGGGTCCCCTGCCAGCACCTCGTCCTCCATCTTCTCCGACGTATACCGTTCACCGCCCGAAGGGCGCGCCTGCGAACCGATCTCTGCCCGGCGCTGCGACGCGTACTCCTTCGACAGCAGACCCGCCGTGGGCACGTCCTCAAGCCCCGTATACTCGGCCCTGTCCGCCTGCGCCAGCTTCGCCGCCTCGATAAACCGGTGCAACGTCCCCGCACGGTTGTGGCCCATCTCCGCTACGTCGAAGCCCTCCATGATGTTCAACGTCTCCAGGTACTGTACCGCCTGGCACGGCGGCGGCGGCGCATACACACGAAATCCCCTGTATGACACCGAAACCGGCTCCTGCCACTCAACCGCAAAATCCTCCAGGTCCCGGTGCGTGATCAGCCCCCCATTCTCCTCCATGTAACGAACAAGCTTGTCCGCAATCTCGCCCCGGTAAAAGACATCGGCCCCGCCCTCAGCAATGGCGCGCATGCTCTTCGCCAGATCCGGCTGCACCATCAGCTCACCCGCAACCGGTGCCCGGCCATGCGGCAAATACGCCTCCACCGTCGCCGGGTACTTCAGCATCTCCGGCACGTTGAAATCCGTGAACTCGGCGTTCTTCACCGTCAGCGGAAAACCATGCTCCGCATACTCGATCGCCGGCTCAAAGACCGTGGCCGCATCCATCGTCCCGAACCGCTCCAGCGCCGCCAGCCACCCCCCGCACGACCCCGGCACCAGCGGCGAACGCGGCCCCCGCGCCCGGCTCTCCGCATCGCCCACCTCTTCAAACGTCGCCCCATACGGCGCACGCCCCATATAGTCCAGGATCGTATGCTCCTGCTCCCGCGCCGAGTAAATGTGCATGTACCCGTCGCCCCCCAGTCCCGACATGTACGGCTCCACCACATTCAGCGCCGCCGCCACCGCCACAATCGCGTCAATCGCGTTGCCGCCTTCCATCATTATCCGCACCCCGGCCAGCGAAGCCAGCGGATGCGCCGAAGCGATCATGCCTCGCCGGCCCGTCACCGTCGAGCGATGAACGATTCCCTTGGCAGAAAAGGACATCGGTTCTCTCCTTGCAACTGGTTTTTGGGTTCTCTATTTCTTGACTATACGCCTCTGATAAGGAGTGGCTCAATAATGATCCGATTTCGCAACGCCTAAGCCCTATTCAGTCCACGACATCGCAAAAGGCGAGCGAATCTCTCCACTCACTCATCTCAAAGCCAATCACCCAGCAATCTGTGCTTTCACTGACCACTGATCACTGACTACTGCAGTTCTGGGCGGTCGGGCCTAGTCGGCCCTCCCTTGTGCGGGGG
>JAPPKG010000011.1:0-2039 GCA_026914085.1 Caldilineaceae bacterium
AAAACCAGCCCACTGCCGGTATGCCAGTTGAGAAGGGGGCGGTAGGGCGCATCCGGAGGCAGAGCCCCCTGCGACACAATGCCGCTGACAATGGCAGCTACCAGTGCCAGCCATCCCGGCAGGAGCAGCCCCCAGCCTATGATTCGCAATTCAACCCGGGGCCAGCAGTATAGA
Organism: Caldilineaceae bacterium; assembly: GCA_026914085.1. Lineage (GTDB taxonomy): Bacteria > Chloroflexota > Anaerolineae > Caldilineales > Caldilineaceae > Bin5. Next base: position 175 of record JAPPKG010000011.1, read on the forward strand.
GTTCCCAGCAAGGCAAGGCTGCCGCAGATCAGCAACGCGATCGGGAAATGGACGATAGCCGCATGGATAAGCGAAGGTTTCATTGAAGCCAGTTTAAGTGCGTCCTGGCCTCTCTGAAGTAGCTGCGATTCCCGTTCCCGCATGATCGCTGAACTGCACAAGAAGACCAGTTTATCTCAGTTACTTTGACCAGTACTGTAACCTTCAATTCGACCTCTCCATAACTCTGCGCCTGCTTTTCCTCAGAATCTCAAATTTCAGGAGAGATTCTACCCTGTTTTTCGATTATCGATAACGATCTGATAAGATTTGGGGCAATAGTTACATAATAAATGAGGCCTATACTGGATGATGTAAGTAATTTATAGGACCGAACCCAGCCCGACTGGAAAGCGCATGGAGAAAGGATGATTAAAATGTCTCGCATTCAAATTCCTAAGATCCCCTGGCAAGAGATTACGCCTGAAGAGGTCTTCCTGAATCGGCGAAAATTCATGAAGGGCGCAGGTCTGGCGTTGGGGACAGCAGCTCTCGCAGCCTGTTCGATGCCTGAAATAGAGGAGGAAGTCAGCGGGGCCGATTCCAATAGCGCCGAATCCGAGGCGGCTCCAGCCGAGCTCGCAGCCACTGACGAACTTGGCGACCCGCTCAACACCTTCGAGCAGATAACCAACTACAACAACTACTACGAGTTCTCCACCGACAAGCAGGCCGTGGCTCGACTGGCCGAAGGCTACCCCACCTCCCCTTGGACCGTTGAGATCGGTGGGCTGGTCAACAATCCCGGCACCTACGACGTCGACGACCTCAAGCAGATGTTCGATATCGAAGAACGCATCTACCGGCTGCGCTGCGTGGAAGCCTGGTCCATGGTGATCCCGTGGATGGGGTTCCAGCTCTCCGACCTGCTTGATGTCATCGAGCCGACGTCCGACGCGAAGTATGTGCGCATGGAGACGGTTCTCGACATGGAGGGAATGCCAGGCCAGAGGAACAGCAGCTGGTACCAGTGGCCCTACGTCGAGGGCCTGCGCATCGATGAAGCGAGGAATCCGCTCGCGATTCTCGCCACCGGCCTCTATGGCAAAGACCTCCTGCCCCAGAACGGCGCGCCGATCCGTCTCGTTGTCCCCTGGAAGTACGGCTTCAAAAGCGTCAAATCGATCGTAAAACTCGACCTCGTCGCCGAGCAGCCCACCTCCCTCTGGATGGCCGCCGCCGGTCACGAGTATGGCTTCTATGCCAACGTCAACCCGCAGGTCAATCACCCGCGCTGGTCACAGGCCACCGAGCGTCGCATCGGCGAACGCGGCCGGCGGGAGACCCTCATGTTCAACGGCTATGAAGAACAGGTCGCCTATCTCTATGAAGGTATGGACCTGGTCGCAAACTACTAAAGTACCGTCGAGTCTGCAGCGGCCGGCGGTCAATGCAAGTACCGACCCCTGACACCTGTGTTGCAAGTGTAGAAGGTGAAGCATGAATATCGATAAACTGCTGACCAAAGGGCAAATACTCTGGCTGACCCATATCGGTGCCCTGATTCCCCTGGCGTGGCTGCTGTACCAGGACTATACGAGCGGACTGAGCGTCAATCCAATCCAGGACTGGACCCTTCGCACCGGCAAGCCCGCACTCGTCCTGCTCGTCCTGTCTCTCGCATGCACGCCCCTCAATATCATACTCGGTTGGCGAAACATCATCCCGGCCCGCAAATGGTTGGGCCTCTATGCCTTCAGCTACGCAGCCGTCCATTTCTACATCTTCATCGGTGAAGACTACGGCTTTCAGTGGATATATATCTGGCAGGATGTAGGCACCAAACTCTATGTCATCGTCGGGTTCACTGCCCTGCTGATTCTGCT
>JAPPKG010000335.1:0-2024 GCA_026914085.1 Caldilineaceae bacterium
TCGGCCGTGAAGACCTCACGCGCTGGCAGTGGCTGCCCGGCATCGGCGGCGGCCCCCTCTTCGACGTCGGCGTGCATCTGGCCGACCTGCTGTGCTGGATGCACGACTCGCCGCCGGTCGAGATCTCGGCCACGGGCGGCCAGGTCACGCACCCCGGCCAGCTCGCCTCGCCCGAGATCATCGATACGGTCGCAGCCAACATCCGCTTTGCCAACGGTTCGGTCGCGACCTACCTGATGAGCGACGCCGGCTTCAGCGAGAAGCTGACCAAATGGTTCTTCACTTTTAACGACGGCCAGCAGAGCGCGGTCCTCGACAAGCATTTCAGCCGCGCCACGATCACCACGCCCGACCCCGTCAGCGGAGAGCTGTCCACCGAGTCGTACTCGCCGCCCTTCATCGACCGCATGCCCCTGCTGGTCGAGGCGATTCGCAACGATACCGATCCCTACGTGCCGGCCTATCCCGGCATACTGGCCACACTGGTCCTCGAAAACATCATCGAGGCGGTGCACAGCGGGCAGCCGCAGAAAGTCGAGCTGCCGCCCGAACTGAACGCGTAGAGCCGGTACATCCCGCATCCAAACCGCCAGGAGCCAACGATGTCCAATATCCGTTTCGCCCAATACGGGACCAAACACGCCCACGCCGCGGGCAAGCTGCGCGCCATCATCGACAATCCGGACGTTGAGCTGGCCGGCGTCCTCGAGCCGGACGAGGAGCGGCGCCGGGTCATGGCCGCGGCCGACGGCCCCTACCAGGACGTCAACTGGTTCGGCAGCGAGAGCGAAATGCTCGACGACGACAGCATCGTTGCGGTCTCGTCCGAGGGCCCCACGCACCACGGACTCGACCAGACCGAGCGCTGCGTGCAGGCGGGCAAGCACGTCTGGTACGACAAACCTGCCGGCGACAACTGGCCCCAGTGGCAGCGCACGATCGGCCTGGCCGAAGAGCGCGGGCTGACCGTCCAGATGGGCTACATGTTCCGCTACCACGCCGGCTTCCAGCAGATTGACGAGTGGGTAAAGTCAGGTTTTCTCGGGGATATCTTCGCTCTGCGCACGCGCATCGGCACGGCCATGAACGAGAACGCGCGCCGCGAGGTCAGCCGCCATCGCGGGGGCGTGTTTTACGAGCTCGGCTGCCACATGCTGGATCAGGTTGTCTGGCTGCTCGGCAGGCCGCAGAAGGTGACCGCGTTCCTGCGCAACGAGACCGGCGTAGTCGCCGAATGTCCCGACAACACGCTGGGCGTCTTCGAGTACGAGAATGCCATGGCGCTGGTCGACACCTCGGCGATGGAGACGCGGCCGGCGGCGCGGCGCTTCGAGGTCTACGGCAGCCGCGGCAGCGCCATCATGGAACCGCTGGAGCCGGCCACAGAGATCCGGCTCTGCCTGACTGAGGCCCAGGGCGGTTACGTGGAAGGCGATCAGAAGGTTCCCATCGAGACCCAGACGCGCCAGAAACTCTACGACCTGGAGCTGGTTGACTTTCTCAAGACCATCCAGGGGCAGCAGCCGCCCGCCCGGCCCCTTGCACACGAACTCCTCGTGCAGGAAACGCTCCTGCGCGCGACTGGGGAAATCAAAGAATAAGAGTAACTCGGTTCCGTTTGACATTTCGGGAAGGCCGTACGAAATTCAACTAGGACAGAACGTCTGCAGGCCTGTTTGGGATAGTTTTCGCTTGAATCTTGTTGTAGACACAACCTTTCGATCCGCGAAGTCACGCGAAGGGGCGCGAAGAACACCTTTCTTTGTTCCAGGGAGGGCCACAAAGGGACACGAAGGGCACACAAGGGAGGCAACAACCAGGGCACCCACAAGGGGTGCCCCTACGGGGGATGCGGCAGGTTGAGGTAGTTGAGGACAGCGGCCCGGGCACACGCGAGGGCACCCACAAGGGGCGCCCCTACGGGGATTTGATGGGACGTGGTCTGGCTGGACACCTTCGATTAGGCACCTGTTACGAATATCGACACCAGGTCGATGAGGCATGTTGTAGGAGAGGGGGCGTTG
>JAPPKG010000063.1:0-2022 GCA_026914085.1 Caldilineaceae bacterium
CGTAGGCGACCCACTCGTCGATGAGGATGAGGGCGGGGCCGTAGTCGGTGAGCAGTTGGCGAAGGGCGTCGCCGGGGTTGGTGGCTTTTTCGTCGTCGGCGCGCACGCGATCGAAGGCGACGCGGGCCTCGTCCAGCCCGCCGGCGGCGTGGCCCAGCTGTCAGGCGAGTTCGCCCCATAGTGTGCATACCTGCGTACCGTCGGGTTTGGTGACGGGGTTGCCGGGGGAGATGCGGTTGCCTACGAGCACGACGCGGTTGACCCGGGGCAGGTCGTGCACTGCGGCGGTTTGCATGATGTCGTCGATGCCGTCCAATTCGCCGGGCTGGGCGCCGGAAAAGAGGTGATAGAGGGCGAGCATGGAGTGGGTCTTGCCGCCGCCGAAGTTGGTCTGCAGCTGGACGACGGGTTCGCCGCCCTGGCCGCTGAGGCGGCGGAGACCGTTTGCGAGGAGGCCGCTGAGGCTTTGGGTCAGGTAGGTGCGGCGGAAGAATTCGGTTGGGTTGCGGTATTCGGGGGAGCCCTCGCCGAGGTGCACCTGCCAGAGGTCGGCGGCGAATTCGGCCTGCTGGTAGTCGCCGCTGGCGACGTCGCGGTGGGGGTTGACCACTTCGCGCCAGGCGGGGAGGCCGCTGGAGGCGGTCGCGGTGGCGGGGGCTGGGGTGCGACGGCGCTGGCTGCGGGCCTGTTCTTCGAAGCGCAGGCGTTGCAGCTCGCTCTTCATCTTTTCGACTTGGGGGGCCTGGTTGGAGGAGACGGCGGTCAACAGGCGCTGTGCGGAGTCCAGCATGCGGATTGTATCATCGCCGGAGAAGCGTTCTTGGTGCGCCCATGCGTTGCGATACTCCCGCAGTTCGCTCACGAGACTGCGTTCCAGGCGGCCCAAGGTCAAGGAGAAGACGTCGTTCCACGACACCCACATCACGCGCAGCAGGTCGGTGACATCCATGTGATGGAACGGCTTGGTAGGCTCGGCGTGGGAGAAGATGCGTCTCTGGTCGTGGGGTCTGTCGAAGATTCGCTCCAGTTCGGCTTTGGCGCGTCCTTTGTAGCGGGCGACAAACTCGCGCGACACATAGGGCGCCAAGCCTGATTTCAGTATTTCCAGCGCGGTGCCGACGCGTTCTCGATTGGTAGTTGCCATTGGGCATTCTCGCTTACGACATTTCTTTGAACAGTTCTCGCAGCCAGTTTACGAAAGTAGTGGTGTTTGATGTGTTGGTGTCCAGGTCCCCAGCCCTGATCGACAAGCCCATGGGGCGGGGAGACTCTCTAGTTGCCAGCCAGGCGTGGACTTTGGCGCGCTGGACTTTGCCGGGCGCAAACTTACGTTCATTGGGTGGAATGCCGTCGATAAAGGCTTCGGCCCGCGGCCATACCGGATCGCCGGAGGGAATCATGCTGCCGACGAAGTCTTCGAGTTCTCCGGTTGAGCGGTTGTCGGGCATCAGCCAGATGCCGATGCGGAGCCTGCCATCGATGATGGTCCCGCCCGGCTCAGGTTGAGCAGGCAGGTCGGGAAGGTCGAAGTGATCTTCCTGCCGCAATCTGTTCAGCCTGTCGGTCACAGCTTGCCAGCGGGCGTCCAGGTCGTCATTTGCATCCAGCATGATGCCAAGGACTGTGCGCCCGGGTATGTCGACCTCAACTTCGATGGCGTCGAGCAGCGAATCCTTCCCTTCCTTCTCAACGATTCTGAAATTATGTGTCAGTCCGCTGCGTTCACTGAGATGTATAACTACGTGTTTGTCATCCGGCCCTTCGACAAGCAGTACTCGGGGGTGCGAGTCGGATTCTTGCATTGCGTTACCTGACTTCGATTCTTTGTTCGGCAGCGATTTTCAGTCTGCGTTCAGAGTAGCGGACGGCGCGCAGGCCGTCCTCTTCCTTTTCGAGGCGTACCAGCACGCCCTCGACGTTCTTATTTTCTACGGCCGCTTGGGCGAAGCCTCGAACGCAGTCCCAGCTGTGCGTCGTGGCGAAGACTTGAACGTTGTTTTCGTGGGCGGTCTGTAGCACCAT
>JAPPKG010000189.1:0-2021 GCA_026914085.1 Caldilineaceae bacterium
TGGGGGGGGGCCCCCCCCCCCCAACGCCCCCCCTAAACCACGCCATGCCTCATCGGCCGGGTGTCGATACTCGTAACAGGTGCCTGATCCACCGTGTCTGGCCATACCATGTCCCGCCAGTCCCATCAGATCCCCTTACGCGCCGGCCATGTGCCTGCCCTGTTCCCCTCCAGGAGCCGGATCACAGTATCGCACACCGCCGCCCCGCATTCCCCACATGCCTCCTTTCGCCCCAAAACGGGGACGCCCCCCCGTCATTCGACTCTTGAATCTGTAAGATCTGTCGGGGAAGTACCTACCGATCAAGCAGCTTCCATCATCCCTACTGGCCGCATAGAGCGCCTGAGTCTCTTTGGCGTTGGGCAGAATTATCCCAAAGACAGAGGGAAGAGTATCGCCAGCCTGGTAGAGACCTGTTGAGATGACTGTTCCACCTCAAACTCACTGCAGAATGCTGCTGTCTGCAGGAAGCACTCGACAAAGAACTGGCGACCGATCTCCAAAAAATGTTTCTGACGTGGGTTCTTGCAAAAACCAAGCCGGAGCATGACGTCTACGAAGCTGACCGAGTCAAACCATCGGCGTCCATGACCTCCGCGCCCGCTTGGTTTATCCTGGCAGGGGCGGTTTCCAGGCTTCAGGGATTTCTGGCTTATTTGCGACTCAGAAGTAACGTCTGGTCAAATCCCTACCTTGCTCCCGCAATGGTTACCTCCTATAATCTGCCAAAGATTTCTCTGTACCACTGTCCAGGTTTTGCCCGGCGGCGCCCGAGTCGCCTTGTTAGCGATCTTATTCTCGTAACCTGAGGAGATTCCAATGGACATTCAGCTGATCTTTCGAACGTGGGTGAATGCACTGACCCAGCCCGGCGAAGAGTTCTTCGCCGCCCAGCGGGAGAACGCCTCCGCGACGCTGTCGACCGCACTCACCTGGATCATCGCGGCTTCGGTCATTGCAGCGCTTCTCGGCGCGCTCCGGTCCACCATATTCTCAGCACCAATGGGCGGGTTTGATCAGCTTGTGGACCTGCTTCCCCCTGATGTCCAGGACGAGTTCGGGACAGCTGTCGAAACCGGCCCAACCGCAGGAACGGCCTTCAGCTTCGCCACCATCATTGTCGGGCCCATCAGTTTCCTCATCGGCGTTGGGATCTACCACCTGATCGCTAGAATACTAGGCGGGATCGGACAGTATGGTCGCTACACCTATCTCTATGCAACCTTTGCCGCGCCGTTGATGATAGTTACCTCCGTTCTCGGATTTATTCCGGTGCTTGGAGGCTGCGTTAGCGCCATCTTGGCAATCTACCAGCTGGTCCTCGCCTACTATGCCACCAAGGTGGAATACAACCTGACCCAGGGGAGGGCTATCATTGTTGTTGTCGCCCCCCTCCTCGTTGGGGTTATCCTGGCTGCTTGCCTTGCAGTAGTTGCCCTCGGCGCCGTCCTCTCCATCCTGAGAAACTTTGCATGACCATGATCGACGCCCACAACCACCTCGGCTGTCACCACAACAACTTGCCACGGTTTTTGGGCGACGAAAACAGTTCCGGCACGACAAAGCACCTGTTACCTTTCCTGCCATAGTCCGCGGCGACATCACGACCCTTCCTGCCATCTCCCGGCCGTGCATTCTGGCTGACGAGCCGTCTGTGTGCCCTTTGCTGCCTGTCCGCACTACCGGCAAGCTGCCACGGAGACTCTCTCTCGCTGTACCGCGGATTCCCGAATTCATCGACCTCCTGACACAGACCTTCCGCCGGCTCCACGAACGCTAGTGATTCGTAGCTGGACTGCACCCCAGCCGCTCTTGGAACCTGAATTCCGTCGGCGACACTGCAACGACTTCCCTGTCTTGATACTCTCAGTTCAGTTACGTCGAAAAGGGACAGATAGAGAGAGGCTCTCTGATTCTGAAACGAAGGCTTCCTTCGGGGGCGCGCCAGAGGCTTCGCTGGTGTCCGAAACTAATGTAAATCCCAATTGAGACCAAGAGTATTGGTCAAGGGTAGTTGAGAT
>JAPPKG010000410.1:0-2016 GCA_026914085.1 Caldilineaceae bacterium
AGCGCAGAACCTGTTCTTCCGCTCTGGGCGTGTCCGCCGCCAGTGCCGGCCGTTCACGCCATACCGGCGACCAGGGCATGTACGACGTCGTTTCCGACATCTGGGACTCTGCCGCCGGCCCCGCTGGCGCGCTTGCAGGCGGCGCACACGCTGCGCTCACCGCCAGCACCAGGAGCATCATCAGACAAATCAGTAATTTGGATTTTCGGAATGCCTTCATTTTGACTGTTCTCCTTGACAGTTTCGACTTCGCGCCCGCCAGGGGCACACAATCTGAACTCTGCACAGCAAACGAATGCTCCGTCAACGCCAAGATCTTTTCTCTACCCCACCCCCTCATCGAATTCGATATCCGCAGCCGCTGAATGGCTGCTACGCCTTGAGATTGAGCGAGATGATCGCCCTCATGCTGGCGCCGTCCGGCAACCTGCCGTTCAGACGCAGCCAGTTGCCAAAATGCGCCACCTTGCCAAACGCAACCTCCTCCTCGCTGAGCGTAATGGCTGTCCCTTCATCACACCAGCGTATCCCGTCCGGTGAAATCTGGACCTGAAGAGTAACACCTTCGAGGTTGCCTGTGCGTTCCAGGATCCGCACGAAGAAGATAGCCTCACCGGCCCAGCCGCATTCGTAAGGCTCCGTCGCGATGTTGCCCTCAAGCGTCTCACTGCGCTCGACAATGGCTGTATAACTCTCGCGCAGCATCGCTACCACTCCCCCGAAAGAAGGACCGAGTCCACGTAGAGAAATGCCCTCTTATCGACGTCGGTTTCAACCCAAAATGCGACATTGAGCATACAGTCCAGGTTGGGCATCGCAGGGATCATCATCGGCCCACTGCCGGTGACATCATGGACGCGATCGTTGCATTGCAGATGCGTAATCTGCCGGCTGGCAAGGTCCAGGTCCATGCGGAGATAATACCAGTTGAATTTAGTGGCGACCTCATTGTAGCACAATATCTGGCCTGAGTCAGGCACGTTTTCCCAGCCTGTCGGCGCCAGGTGAAAGTGGGAAACCGTCTCAGCCCTGCCGCCAATATCATGAAAAGGTTCCCGCTCCCTCTTGAACTGCCAACTGCGCACCGGCTCGCCCTCTAGCGCATTCAGATAGCGCCAGTGCGGCATCCACCGGTACGCCTCATCCTGAAGGTCGAACAGAACACCCACCGCTCGCACGTCGTCCACCGAAAGTTGCAGTTCGCTCGCCTCCGGCTTGAACGTGAAGTACGCCTCCAGCCGCACTGGCCCTCGGTGTCGCCACGTTACCCGCTTGATCGACACACTAATGTCCCCCGCGCGGGCCCGCGTGGCCAGTTTCATCGAATACGTGCCCTGCATCGCCCCATGCGTCCCAGTATCCCAGTGCGTCCCACTGCTCAGCATCGGCGGCCGCATATCCGCGTACTGGGGCAGCATGCTGTCCAAACTGTCCTCGTAGTTCCCGATCAACTCAACCCAGCCCCGCAGCCCGCGGTTGAAATCGTCGTGATAGATTATGCGCGGCAGCGGATCGAACCGGCTCAGGCTGGGATCCGCATTCAGAATGGCTCTAGAATGTTCTTGCATTGGCTCCGTCTTTTCAAGCTGTCTTTGTTGCGTGAAGGTAGTTTGAGTATGCAGGAAGGAGGGTTGAAACAGTGACGGTCAGAACCGATGCTGTAATCCCGCCAAAGTCCCCCCCCCCTTTCGCCCGCCTATATTCCGCCAGAAACGGTCGCATGTCAACCACGCCTAATCTGCTGGTACATCCCAATATCGGTGCGAACTTTCCCATGCCTCCAGTAGCAGCGTAGCCGCGCTCATCTCACTCTCACTTCTGAGTCAGAGGAAACGGTAATTCTCTCTCCTCACTACTCTTCACTCTTTCCTCGTTCTTTTGGGCGGTCGGGGGGATTTGGGCCCCCCAAGTTGGGGGGGGGGGGGGGGGGGGGGGGGGGGGCGCCCCCCCCCCCCCCCCCGCCCCCCCGCGCCCCCCCCCCCCCGGGGGAGAGGGGGGCCCGCCCCCCCCAACACC
>JAPPKG010000621.1:0-2010 GCA_026914085.1 Caldilineaceae bacterium
CCTTCGCCCCACCAGGTTCCCTGGAAGTTGGTGACGGACAGGGTGCAGCCGATGTAGTGGCCGCGGCCCTGGGTCTCCATGATCAGGTAGTTGTCCTCCCAAGCCTGCCTCTCCTTGTTGACGACATTGGACTCCGGCGTGTTGACGGTGATTTCGTGGCCCCAGCCGCCGAAGGGGTTGGTGCGGCGGAACTCGGCGTGGAAGTAGCCGTTCGCCGCGGGCAGTTCGTCGAGCTGTTCGTAGTCGAAGTAGAAGTACTGCATGTGATCTTCGGCGCTCTCGTTGATCAGCTCGACGAGGGCGCGCTCGCGGAAGGGCATGGGGGCGTAGCAGTTGAGAGCGCAGCCGGCCTCGAACTGATTGTTCCAGCGCGTGGAGGCGGTGAACAGCTGGGACTGGTAGGAGTTGACTATGGCGCTACCCAAGCCGAAGAAATCGCCAAGGGGAGCGAGGACGCTGGGGTAGTCGGCGTTGTCCCAGGTGATTTTGAGGAGGCAGTCGCGGTAATGGTTGCGCTGCGTCATCCAGATATGGGTGAGGAGGCCGGGGCCGCGGATGTCGGCGAGGATACGAGACTCGCCTGCGGGAATGGTCCAGCGATCCTGGTTGCGGCCGGTGGTGTCCCAGGAAGAGACGCGGCCGGTGCGGGCGGTGGTGATGGTTGAGATGTCTGCCAGCATGGGTCTGGTGCTCCGTGTCAAGGTGGTCAAGAGTTTTGCAGTGAGAAGGTGTTTCGGAGATAGCAAGGGTCGTGATAGATGCGGGACCAGTTTTTCGACTAAAGTCTGGAGTGGTTCCGCAAAAAAAGTACAGAGGTTTTTTGACGCTGATCTTCTCTTCCCCTATAATGTACCACGATCTCTGAACCGGAGTGAATCCCGCTGGAAATCTGAATTCTTGCATTTCCGAACCCGCCAGGCTCATTGACAGTTGCTGCAGCCTGTACGGTGGCGCAATCAGAGTGCAGAAATCCGGACAGGGGACACGCTTGGTTCGGAACATCGGTCAAATCACCACGAGAACAGGAGCCAAAGCAATGACAAGTAAGTTGAACACGCCCCCGGAGGCGGACAACGAAGCTCGCAGTGTTGGCCGCCGTACTTTTCTGAAGATGATGGCCGCAGGCGCCGCCGCATCGGCACTGGCCGCGTGCGCGGCTGGCGCGCCGGCTGAGATGGCCGCTCCCGCGGCTGCGCCGACGGCGGTGCCGACGCCTGAGGCTGTCGCGACCGGCGCGGGCATGATGCGTCCGGGTGGCAATCCGGTACGCGGCGGCACGCTGCGGACTGCTTTCGGTGTGACGATGTCGCACTTTGACGCCCACCAGGGCGGCGGTACGCATGTCCTCTCTCACATGTACAACAACCTGGTACGCAACAACCTGGTTGACGGACTGCGCACGATCATCCCCGACCTGGCCGAGAGCTGGGAAGTAGGTGAAGGCGGCCTGTCCTACACCTTTGCGCTGCGTGAGGGTGTTACCTACCATGACGGCGAAGCATTCTCTGCCCAAGATGTGGTGGCGACATTCAACCGCATCCTTGACCCGCCGGAGGGCATTGTCAGCCCGTTGAAGGCCAACTTCACCTTTGTGGACTCGGTCGAGGCGGTGGATGACATGACCGTGCGGTTCAACCTGAGCTCGCCGCGGCCGTTCTTCCTCAACCTGCTGACGCCCACCAATGCGCTGATCTACTCGAAGAAGTCACTAGAGGAGCACAACTACGACTTGCGCGAGGTCATCGCCCCGGGGACGGGCGCGTTCCGCTTTGTCGACCATCTGCCGGCGGAGAAGTGGATACTTGAGGCCAATCCGGACTACTGGGATCCGGAGCTTCCCTATGTGGACGGGATCGAGTTGCTGCACGTGCCGGCGTGGTCCGACCGCGGTACGGCAGTGCTGACGGACCAGGCTGACATGTCGTGGAACGTCGCCAAAGAGACCTGGGACGAGGGCAAGAATCGCCCCGAATCTGTGCAGGCCAACCAACTCGCCAACTTCGGCGCGTA
>JAPPKG010000631.1:0-2007 GCA_026914085.1 Caldilineaceae bacterium
AGACCGTCAACCACCAGCCTCAGGAGCCATACCTGCAGTACCGGCACGAGGCTGATGACGAACACGAGCGCAAGATAGACGACAACGATGCGCGGCGCGGCCATCATTACCAGCGCCAGACCACGCCTCCAAGTGCGCAGGCTGGCAGACAAGCCGTGAAAAGCGCCGGCTGTGGATTGAAGAAGGTCTCTCACAGCGTCGCCGGCGCGTGTGAACGGATTCATGGGGTCGTGTCCGCTTGGCCCTGGTCCAGGAATTGAGCGGCCTGGAGGCGATAGAGGCGGGCGTACTCGCCGTTGCGGTCGATCAGTTCGGCGTGGGAGCCGGCTGCCTGGATGCGCCCGTCTGCCAGGTAGAGAATGCGGTCGGCCATGCGCACGGTGGAGAAGCGGTGGCTGATCAGAAGTGTGATGCGATCGCGGGTGAGCTCGTGAAAGCGCGTGTAGATCTCGTACTCGGTCTGCACGTCGAGCGAGGCTGTAGGTTCGTCAAGGACGAGAAGCTGGGCGTCGCGCAGGTAGGCTCTGGAGAGGGCCAGCTTCTGCCATTCCCCGTCTGAGAGCTCGCGGCCACCAAATTCACGACCCAGTTGTGTGTCCAGCCCGTCCGGAAGCCGGTCCACCAGTTCAGCGGCGCCGGCGCGCGCTGCGGCGCTGGAAAGTCGATCTGCGTCTTGCCGGAGTTCGACCTGGCCCATGCCGATGTTCTCACCGGCGGTCAGTTCGTAGCGTACAAAGTCCTGAAAGATGACTCCCATCTGGCGGCGCAGCTCGTTCAGATCGTAATCCCGCAGGTCGACGCCATTCAACAGGATGCGGCCGGAGGTCGGGTCGTACAACCGCAGAAGCAGTTTGACAATCGTAGTCTTGCCAGCACCGTTGCGGCCAACGAGGGCCACACACTCATCAGGAGCCATGGCAAAAGAAAGGTCGCGCAGCACCTGGTCGGTGCTGCCCGGATAGGTGAAGGAGACGTTTTCGAAGGCAATGCTCTGTAACCGGAAAGAGTGGGCCGTCTCTCCGGTCTCAGCAGGCAGCGGCCCGTCGGGCGACGCGGCTGTATTGTTGATAGACGCGCCGCGCTGTGGTAGATCGGGGGGCGCATCGAGAGTCCGGAACAGGCTGGGCAGAAAGCCCAACACAAGCGGCAGGAGTCCGATTTCGGTGCCCAAGGCGATCAGGTTCACCTGCAGAACGGTGGCGGCGCCTCCGTAAAGCGCCAGGTCGCCGACTGTGCGTTCGCCCTGCAGTATCATCCAGGCGACATAGACGTAGACCGCAGATGAGGCAACTGTGGCCAGGATAGACGCGAGTGCAACTTTGACGGCCAGAGGCCTGCGCATCTGGTTGAGTGACTCGGTCGTGCTGGCGAATATGGAATCGTATCGGCGGCGGAAGAACGGCCCCATCCCGTACAGATGCACGTCTTTGGCGGCGTCCGGGGTCAGAAGAAGCTCGCGGCTGTATTCGAGGCGGCGCGATTCGGGGGTCTGGATGTAAAGATGGCTGATAGTACGTTCGCTGTACTCCCATTGCCGCTTCATCTGCGGCAGTGCGGCCAGGACGAGAAGGAACGGGACGAGAGGATGCAGTGCAAACAGCACCAGTGCCAGGGCGCCGGCAGTGAAGAGTTCTATCGCCGCACGCCCGACGTAAATGGTCAGATCCAGCGCGCCGCGCGTGGAACGTTTGCGGGCCCGTTGGAGGTCATCAGCAAAGTCAGGATCTTCGAAGCGAGCCAGGCCTTGCAGACGGTTGGCGGCGCGAATGATCTGCTCTGTCACATAGCCGGTGAGCCGGTCAGCGGCCAGGCCCTGAAATGTCGAAGAGAAAGGCTGGATGAGCTGGCCCAAAGCCAGTGCTGCCGCAGTCAACCCAATCCAGACCAGCAGAGGAAGCTGGGCCGCTGCGGAATCCAGGTTTTGGAGCAGACCCAAGTCAAACGCGGCGCGGTCGATCACCACCCGTGTCAGCGCGAGCTGGAGAGGAACCAGAAGCGCCTGCAACA
>JAPPKG010000449.1:0-2004 GCA_026914085.1 Caldilineaceae bacterium
GGCTTGCTCATGGTGGCTTGGGCCTGCCGTATTTCTTAGTGTCTCGCACCGTTGAAGTGCGCTCGGATTCGCCACGGCCGGAGTATCTGGCGGACGACCCAGCTCGTCCAATCCGCGTTGGAGACAGCGCCACGAACGTGGCCGGTGCGGGGTGTGGTGCTCGACCGGACCGGCGGTCTGCTGCTTCGAAAACGCGATGGCGGAATGCCGGTTTGCCGAAGCGGCATGCGAACTCCCAAAGGGTGCTCCGTTGGCCTGGCGCGAGCTCTTCCTGTACGCACAAGCCTTCTACAAGCTCTGCTGTCTACATTCGGCGTTAGGGTATCTCTACTGGTTGGAGTTCGACCAGGCTTGACGCGCCCGAACCACCGCAGCCTGACCGGCCTAGGGGCTCCCGTTGGTCGCCTCCTACCCCATCTCCGCTCCCAACCCTTCGATTTCTCCGCCCCCCCCCGCCATGTAAGAATCCCGATGGTTCCGATGACTATTTCATTTAGGGAGACTACGTCAACCGCCTGTGGCTGTCCACGATGAGTTGTACCAGGTTGCGATTGATGCCAACGGTGCTGCCTTAGCCCGATTAGCCCGTGTCTACGAAGCTGATGTAGATCGTCAACGCGATCTCCTTCAGGAAATCCACATCGCCGTTTGGCGGAGTTTGGCTTCGTTCGACAAACGCTGCAGCCTCCGGACTTGGGTCTATCGAGTCGCCCACAACGTCGCCGCGACTCATGTGCTGAAGAGACGTCGGTCTCGCGGCCGCTTGGTCGACCTAGAGACCCTAGAGGCCGAGCCTGGATACATCGACGGGGTTGCACAGGCGATATCAAGAGACGCTCTATCGAGGTTGCTTGACCTGGTCCGGAGGCTGAAGCCGTTGGATCGGCAGATCATAGTTCTCCACCTCGAGGGGGAGTCCGCAGCCTCGATAGCAGAGGTAACTGGATTGTCGCCGGAGAACGTCGCGACGAAGATTCACCGGATCAAGAGGGTTCTCAGAAAGCAGTTCCCGGGAGGACCAGATCATGGATGAGAGAAAAACCGAGAGACGGCATGCAGAAGCGTGGAAGGCCCAAGAGGAAGCGGGAATGCAGATCACTCTGGAAGAAGTATGCACACGGGCCCGTAGGCTTGAACGACAGAGCTTCCGGGAATTCTGGATGTGGATGGTGATGCTCGGATTTCTGGTCACAGTGCTCAGTGTGTATTTGGTTGAATTCCCGCAACCTCTCGTAAAGATGAGTTGCGTCTCGGGGATCTTCATATTCCTGTACTTGGGAGTGAGGGTCGTACGCGGTAGGCAGTCTCCACGCTTCAACGCCGCTGCCCGGTCAGAAGCGTGCGTCGCCTTTCTGCGTGCGGAACTCGAAAGGCAGCGCGACGAAGCGTTGCACATACGCTGGGTAATGTGCCTGCTTTTTCCCGGTGCCTTGGGATTCTGGTGGGGCGGTGGAACGGTCGCGGCCGCTGGGTGGCTCGGAATCGACTGGCCGTGGCTATTGCGGGTCTATGCATCCCCTGGACCATTGGTCGCGTCCGCCGTGCTGATGGCTCTCACGTGGATTGGCTGCGGGAAGGAGGCCCAAAGCCTCGAGCGTGAGATCGAACTGCTCAGCAAGCAAGCTAGTTCATAGGCTGGACTCACAACATTGCGATCGTCAGCGTGAACGGCGGTAGCGGGGTCGGGCACGGGTTGGCGTGCGAAGATTTCGAGCGGACAGAAGAGCAAGTCGCGAATGCGGACAATGCGGCTATCTAGATCGTTCGAATAGCTCGGCAGCGGGAGGCGCTGCGCTGTCAGCCTGCGTCATCGGACGCAAGCCGAGCAGCCACTCGATCGTGCTCACCACAGCAGGTGCCGTGATCAGGCCCTCATGGGCGGATTCCGCCTGCACCGCACCGCCGGACACGGCTGCTCCGACTTGCTCGCCCGTGGATAGTGCGAAGATTGCTGTTGCGGCGTACGCCTCGTGGTCCTGCAGCGCCGAGAGCAGGCGTCCCAGA
>JAPPKG010000543.1:0-18892 GCA_026914085.1 Caldilineaceae bacterium
AGGGAGGGCCGAATAGGCCCGACCGCCCAGAACTGCAGTGGTCAGTGGTTAGTGGTCAGTGGTCAGAGGAGGCGCTAATTCTGGTGGAAACTGGGATGGGAACTGACCTTGGCTTGTGTGCCTCCAGAGGTATACGAGGGTTCGCCCCCATTTTGGGGTGCACCCGTGGCGTCGACCTCTTGAAAACAGAATTGGCTGCCCTTATAATGGGCCTGACTTGCTGAACGGTTACTCTGCCTACGTCAATAGTGCAGGCGGATTCCCCTTCTCTAACGGTTGTGCCGGGAGCGGATCTCATGCATCGGGACGGTGTCAGACTGAGGCCGGCTGGGGGGGAGATGCCGAGCCAAGAGTTGGGTTGGCGCGCCGCTGGATTGGCGTGAACGGAGACGACATTCATTGACTGTGTTCCAAAGAGGCGCCCATGAGGCCTGACCACAGCTTGTCCGCATTGCTGAAGTCCGAAGCAGGACGCTTAGGTTTCGACTTTTGTCGAATCGTCAAGGTGGACGAGGCGGCGCATGCAGAGTTTTTTGTCCGCTGGCTGAGCTTGGGCAGGGCCGGGGAAATGGCGTACCTGGCTCGAAATCTACAGAAAAGGCGCAGTCCGGCTCTGCTGGCCGAGGAGGGCCCGCCCTTTCGATCGCTTATCGTGCTGGGCGTTGATTATCATCGCTTCGATCTGGCGCAGGAGGTCCTGGATGACCCGGCGCGCGGCATCATCGCCCGCTATGCCTGGGGGGAGGACTATCACGAGATTATTCGTCCGCTGCTGTATGAGCTAGACGGCTGGTTGCGAGTCCGGACAGGCCGCTCGACTTTGGGAAAAGGGCTGGTTGATACGGGTCCAGTACTGGAAAGGGACTGGGCGCAACAGGCCGGCATAGGCTTTACCGGAAAAAATTGCTGTACGATTCACCCACAGCGAGGCAGCTGGGTCTTTCTGGCGACGTTGCTGGTGCCGGAGGCGCTGGCCTGTGATCCGCCTGTTGAGGCGGTTCGCCCGGCAGAATTGAGTGTGGAGGAGACGCTTGCGGGCCTACCGGCCGGGGGCGATTACGGGGCGTGGCAGCTGCAAGAGAACAGCAGCGCGCCGCCTGTGAATCGTGAGAGCAGCGCTCTCGAATCCGAGGCAGATTCGCGTGCGTCTTCGCCGGTCACTTGCGGTCACTGTACACGATGCCTTGATGCCTGCCCCACCGATGCTTTTGCAGGCCCGTTTCACCTGGATCCCCAGCGCTGTATATCCTACTGGACGATTGAATCGCGCCAGCCGATTCCGCGACGGTTGCGGCGGCTGTTCGGCAACCGGATTTTCGGGTGCGACATCTGCCAGGAGGTATGTCCCTGGAATCAACGGCTAGCAGAGAGGACGGCTCTGCTGAAAGGGCTGGAGGCTCAACAGGCGCGCGTCGCGCCGCCGCTGTTGGAGGGTTTCGATCGACGCCTGCCCTACTGGCTTGAGCCTGGGGCATTCGCCGAGCGTTGGCGGCGGTCGCCGCTTAAGCGGGCAAAGCGGGCAGGGATGCTGCGTAATGTGTGCGTTGCCCTCGGAAACTGGGGCGACCCGGCGGCCTTTGCAGGATTGGAAGCAGCTGCGGCCGACGAATCGGCGCTTGCGCGAGGACATGCGGCCTGGGGGCTGGGAGAACTGCTGCGCCGGCACAACGACGCTCGGGCCGCGTCCTGTCTTGAATCCCGACTGGTCGATGAGGCAGTCTCGTGGGTTCGAGAGGAGATTGGCATTGCGCTCGGGCGCGGCAATGAAACTTTAGCGGCGAGCCGGCGTAGAGAAGAATACAACCGAATTGCCGGACACTGAGTTGCCTTGCATCGCTGTGTCTTCGACAAAGGAGAGCACATATGGATATTGGAAGAGCACTGACTTACTTTTCGGAGGACGAACGCTGGGTCGAGAAGACGGCCATCGGCACGGGGTTGCTTCTGATCAGTTCATTGCTCCTCGTGGCGTTGATTGGCGTTCTTGGCTACTTTATCCTGTTCGGATACCTGGTGCGTCTACTGCAAAACGTACGAGACGACGCGCATCCTGTTCTGCCTGAGTGGGATCGGTGGGGCGACGATTTGGTACGCGGGGTGAAGTTGGCCTGCGTGTATGTAGTGTGGGCCCTGCCAATCCTTTTGGTATCCGTTCCTATGTTCATCATCGGAGTGGTCGTCACGGAAAACTTTCAGTACGTGGACGAAGACGTTGGAATGATATTCATCTTGTGTTCCCTCTGTTTGCAGTTTCTGGTTGGCATGGCTTTCCTCGTGTTCCAGCCCGGATTCACGATTGCCTTCGCCAGAAACGAAACGATCAGCGAAGGACTTCAGGTTTCCGAGATCTGGGACTGGACCCGCGACAATATAGGCAATGTGGCGATCGTCGCGATTCTCACGGTGATAGCCAGCATGATCATTACAACGGTCGGCAGTATTGTGGGACTGATTCTGTGTGTAATCGGCGCTGTCGTGACTGTGCCGCTGTCGCAGCTGATCATTTACTACTTTCAGAGTCACCTGTACGGTCAACTGGCGCGAGTTACCGGAGAGGGCGCAGGGATGAGCCGTGTTGGGGCCATGCCGGAGATGGATCTTGACGCCGGCTGGACAGCTGAGCCTGTCGAAGAAACTGAAGTGTCAGCCGAGATCGTCCCGCCGGAAGTGTTCGATCCACAAGCAGAGCCGGAGCCGCCGGTAGAACCTGAATCAGCGGTTGAACAGGAAGCGTCAGAAGAGTCAGAAGAGCCAGACGAAGAGATTCAGTCCGAGGAGGATGGGCGGCCTGAAGAGGATGAACCACCTTCAGAGCCGAAAGGCCAGTAGGTGCAGTAACACCCGGGACAGAGCATCAGGTCCCGATTCAAAAAGCCCGTGCGAGACATTACAGATTCGCACGGGCTTTGTTTTGCTGTACACATTTGCCGGCGACTGAAGGGGGGCATAGGATAGGCACCGATACGCCTCCTGGGATATGCCGGCTGTCAGTCTTCCCCCTCCGTGGCATTGTTCTCCCTGCTAGGGGGAACACGAACGGAATTCGTTAACGATCTGAACGAAATAACGGTGCCAGCGCAGGTCGTCGGTTAGCTCGGGGTGAAAGGCCGTTGCCAGAATCGGTCCTTTGCGAACGGCCGCGATTACCGGCTCGGCTTCGTCTCGAAGGGAGGCAACGGTGGCCAGAGTCTCGACATTTTCGGCGACAGCGGTAATGGCGGGTGCGCGGATGAAGACTGCGTGAAACGGGGTATCTCCCAACGCGGGCACGTCGAGGTCGGCCTCGAAGCTGTCGACCTGGCGGCCGAAGTAGTTGCGATTGACGGTTACGTCCAGACCGCCGATCAGGGCCTGGCCGCCCAGTTTCTGGCCGGTTGCTTGCTCCGCCAGCAGAATCATCCCGGCGCAGGTACCCCAAGTGGGCCGCCCACCGTGAACCCATCGGCGCAGGGGCTCAACCAAGCCCCAGCGCTCGGCGACCAGGCCCATACTGGTGCTCTCTCCCCCAGGAATAATCAATCCGTCCAAATGGTCCAGTTCTTTCGCCAGCCGGACTTCCGCGGCCTCGACGTTGAGGCGTTGCAGCATGGCGATATGTTCACGGAAGGCGCCTTGGAGCGCGAGTACTCCAAAACGAGCTTCGCTCATGTCAAGCTTCTCAGGAGGTTCATTTGGGACGTCCTTGAAGCGATCGTGATTGAGAGTGTTGAAGTTCCCCAGAAGGACCTGGCGCTAAGAGAAAAGTGAAGGAGGAACCTGCATATTGGGACTCACGTTCCTCTCAGCAGAGGAAGGCACCGAATGCGGTGGCAAAAGTGTTGGTAACTCCTGCCACCGCTACTCATGGGATTGGTGACTTTGGGCGTCCCGCCCGCTACCATCCCCGCTCGGCCAGCTTTTCGTCTTCTGAAAGATCGGTTACGTTGATGCCGACCATCGGCGCGCCGAGATTTTCGCTCACTTCGGCGAGAATGTGCGGATCGTTGAAGTGGGTGACCGCCTGAACGATGGCATGTGCGCGCTTGGCAGGGTCGTCGCTCTTGAAAATACCGGACCCGACGAAGACGCCGTCCACACCCAGTTGCATCATCAGCGCGGCATCGGCGGGCGTGGCCACGCCACCAGCCGCAAAGTTCACAACCGGCAGCCTGTTCATCTCGGCCGTCTCCTTCACAAGTTCGTAGGGCGCCTGGATGTCCTTGGCATAGGTAAAGAGTTCGTCTGCATCCATCCTGTTGATGCGACGGATGGCGCCGTTTACGTTGCGGGCGTGACGTACGGCTTCAACAACATCTCCCGTTCCTGCCTCTCCCTTGGTGCGAATCATGGCGGCGCCTTCGGCGATGCGGCGCAGGGCCTCGCCGAGGTTGCGGCAGCCGCATACAAACGGGATAGTGAAGCTGTGCTTGTTGATATGATGACTCTCGTCGGCAGGTGTCAGGACTTCGCTTTCGTCGATGTAATCTACGCCAAGGGCCTCCAGAATCTGCGCTTCTACAAAATGGCCGATACGTACCTTAGCCATCACCGGGATGGTGACAGCCTCCATGATCTCTTTGATCAGTCGCGGGTCGCTCATGCGCGCCACGCCGCCATCCTGGCGAATGTCGGCGGGGACGCGTTCAAGGGCCATTACAGCGCAGGCGCCGGCTTCCTCCGCAATGCGGGCCTGGTCTGCCGTCACAACGTCCATTATTACGCCGCCCTTAAGCATCTGTGCCAGACCGGCCTTGACAGCGAAAGTTCCTCGCTCCACCTGACCATCTCTCTGCTGACCGTTCTTGGTACTCATGGGTCTGTGCCTCCTTTGATGCCACAACGGGTCAGTAAATTCTCTTGCTGCGCGTTGAAGTCAAACGCCGCACACGGGTCCTGTTGGACCTCTTGCGCTTGATATAGAATTCTGTTATTGTAGTCAAAGGCCCCCTAAATTTCCAACTTCACAAAAGCAGCGATCCCAGTCTCAAGGACAGCTCTGAAATTCGTTGAAAAGGCCCGGTCGAGTAAGGAGTCAGTTGGGCAACGTTTACAACTGAGGTCGGCCTACTATTGTGCAGAATAACCATAGGATTTCCGGCCGTGCTTCGGCGATGATTGGTTGGTAGCCAAGGGGGTTCCCGCCCGGGGCCCTCTTAGTCAATTCAACCCCACAACAGGTTTACGGACAGCAGGGATTGCCTGCAACAGGAGGAAATGGGTAAATGGATGGAATCAACTCTGGAGATACTGCCTGGATCATCGTCGCCACCGCCCTGGTGCTGATGATGACGCCGGCGCTCGGTTTTTTCTATGGCGGAATGGTTCGCCGAAAGAACATCCTCTCCACTCTCAACCTCAGTTTCATAACGATCGGCCTCATCAGCATTCAGTGGGTCATTATTGGATATACCCTGGCCTTCGGCACCAGTGTCGCCGGGTTGGTTGGCGGTCTCGACTACATTGGACTGTCGAACGTCGGTGTAGAGGCGCTGGAAGGGCTGTCCATTCCCCACCTGCTGTTTGCAGCGTTCCAGATGACATTTGCCATAATCACACCTGCACTGATATCCGGGACGTTCGTGGAACGTATCCGCTTCAAAGTGTACCTGGTATTCGCGGTCCTGTGGGCAACGCTGGTCTACGATCCGGTCTGCCACTGGGCCTGGGGCGGCGGCATCTTTGCGCGTTGGGGCGCGCTTGACTTTGCCGGCGGAACGGTTGTCCACATTACAGCCGGTTTCTCGGCGCTGGCGTTTGCAATGGCGATTCGCAAGCGCAAAGGGTTTGGGCAGGTGGCGATTGAGCCGCATAACATTGCGTTCACCGTCCTGGGGGCGGGTCTGCTGTGGGTCGGCTGGTTTGGCTTCAACGGAGGCAGCGCGCTTGCGGCCGACGGGCTGGCGGTACAGGCGCTGGTGAACACGAATACGGCGGCTGCCGCTGCGGCGGTGGTTTGGATGTTCCTGTCCTGGCGTGACAACAAGCCCAGCGTGCTTGGGATCGTGACGGGAGCCGTTGTAGGCCTGGTGGCGATCACGCCCGCGGCCGGCTTCGTTACACCAATGGCGGCGCTCCTGATCGGCGCGATTGCGGCGCCCGTCAGTTACTACAGCATCGACCTCCGCGAAAAGCGAGGCCTTGACGAGAGTCTGGACGTATGGGCTTGTCACGGTATGGCGGGTACCTGGGGTGCGCTGGCAACCGGTCTGTTTGCGACGGCGGCCGTCGGCGGAACGGACGGCCTCTTCTACGGCAACCCCACGCAGTTCGGCATCCAGCTGATGACCGTAATTGTGACTATCATCTACTCGTACATCATTACGTTCATTCTGACCAAGATCCTGGATGCGGTTTGGGGCCTGGCCGTTACCGAGCAGGAAGAGGAGATTGGACTGGACATCAGCGAGCATGGTGAACGCGCCTATGCGTGACTAGCGAGGCATGGTGGCGAAGGTTCGTACTTTGAAGAATCTGAAGAAGTGGAAGAATCTGAAGCAGTAAGGGAAATCGAAGGCAGCGAAAACGGCGAGCAGAGTGAGGTCAGCGAAGGTAGTAAACGGGAGGACGCCTAGATTCCTTCTTGCCATGAGGTCGTGCGGTTAGCCGCACGGCCCAACTCAGACTGCGGAAGACTCCTCTTTCGATGGAGAGGAGAGGAGCAATGCTCAAGAAGGTTGAAGCCTATATTCGACTTGAAAAGCTGACTGAAGTCAGGTCAGCACTGGTGGAGATCGGCGTTCCTGCAATCGATACGGTTGAGGTGCAGGGACATGGTAGACAGACCGGCATCAGGTTGGCCGGACGACACAGCAGCTACACCGTCGACACTTTACCGCGACTCCGACTGACGGTAGTCGTAAGTGAGGACGACGTTTCCCGTATCGTAGAGACGATCAGAGAGACTGCGGCTACGGGGACGCAGGGCGACGGCGCCATTTATATCTGTCCGGTGGAAAACATCGTCCGGGTCAGCACGGGGGAGCAAGGCGCCGACGTGCTGGTCTATGAAGGAGATATCGACATCCGAGGAATGCTCTCGCCGCCCCCTGATCTAAGCGATTTCTTTGCCTTCTATCTGGAGAGGAAGTACAGAATAGAGGAGTGAAAGGGGCTCTCTACCTTCCCCCAGGTCAGCGGAGCTTCTTCTGACACACAGGAGCAAAGCTGTGTTCAAAAAGATCGAAGCGTACATCCGAAATGAGAAGCTGGACAGCGTCAGGCTGGCTCTGATTGAGATTGGTGTCCCCGCTATCGATACTGTCGAAGTCCAGGGGCACGGCCGTCAGAGCGGAATCAAACTTGCGGGACGGCACAGCACCTACGTAGTCGACACTTTGCCGCGTATTCAGATGAATCTCGTTGTAGGTGAGGACGAGGTTGACCGGGTGGTGGAGACCATACAGAGGACGGCGGCAACCGGCACGCAGGGTGACGGCGCCATTTTCATCTGTCCGGTGGAAAACATCATCCGTATCAGCACGGGAGAGGAAGGCGACGACGCGCTCGTCTATGAGGGCGAAATAGATATCTCCGAACATCGGGTTGATCGAGATGGGTAGACTTTTCTCTCGCTAGCGGATCTTGCAGATCCGGTCGTCGAGAGGATCCCTGTTTACCCTACTGCAAGCAGTTACTCCCAAGAGCACAACTGAAGGCGGGCGGCGAGTGCCGTCCGCCTTTATCGTTCATTGAGCGGGTTGCGCCTCTCCCAGTAACGCACAAACAGAGACAGTCCTATAGTCATCACGAGATAGAGAAAGGCGACGACGTTGTACGTTTCGAAAAAACGGAACGTGCTGGTGGCATAGAGCCTACCCAACTGGGTGATGTCCTGTACACCAAGAACTGACACAAGCGCCGAGTCTTTGAGCATGGCGATAAAGTCGTTGCCCAGAGGCGGCATTACGCGCCGAACGGCCTGGGGCAGGATCACATAGCGCATGGCCTGGCCCCTACTCATGCCAAGGCTGAGAGCCGCCTCCATCTGTCCCCTCTCCACGCTCTCGATACCTGCTCGAAAGATCTCAGCGATGAAGGCGCTGTAGCCGATTACGAGCGCAAGGATTGCGCGGCTGGTAAAGGAGAGCTGGCGAATGCTGAACTCGGCTAGCGGCGTTCCGAAGAGGCCGAGACCGAGTCCCTGTAAAGTTGCTCCCGTCCAGTTGAACAGATCCACAAGGCCCGGGGCCCCCACAAAGGCGATGTAGAAGAGAATCACCAACATGGGCACGCCGCGGATGATCTCTACGTAGAAGGAAGCAGCTTCATAGATCGGGCGATTGCGGGAGACGCGGGCCAAGCCAAAGGCCAGACCGACCATTAGGGCCAGACCAAAAGAGATCAGGCAGACGTACAGGGTCACGCCCACGCCTTTGGAAACGGCGTTAAAGATCAGATTGTAGTCAGCGTCGGCCAACAGGCTCCAGAGGAGCAGCACTCCCAGGAGCAGCGCTACGAGGAGCCAGTAGGGAAGGCGCGCGAAGTAGTCGGCCGGAGAGCGCCGTGGACGGCCTTGAGGAGAGTCAGCTGCTGCCACGTGTACAGGGAGGTGTAGGAGTTCGAGCGCAGAGAGCGGGGGACATCGTCAACAGGTCTCCCTGCGCTCGAAACTGCATCAGTTCGGATCGTACAGAAAAAACCACTTTACGTTCAGGTACTCGTTATAGCCGTCGGCCTTCATGGTCTGAATGGCTGCGTTAAAGGGTGCGGTCCAGGTGCTGCCGGGCGTGAAGATTAAGCCGAACTCTTCGGTCGCCAGTGCCTCGCCCACGATCTTGAGCGCTTCCGGGTTGGCGCCAATGTAGCCGCGGCCGGATGCAGCATCGACCAGCACCATGTCCACGTCGCCGGCGATCAGGGCCTGGACAGATGCTCCAAAGCTATCGAGCAGTTGAATGCGGGGGTTGGCCTCGTCGCCGTCCAGAATATCGTACACGGCAGTGTAGAAGCCGGTCGTGCCGGCCTGCGCCCCGATCAGAAGTGACGCGTCGGCCGCGAATGCTTGCGGCGTATCGAAGCGGTCCTCATCGGCGCGAACCAGCATGAACTGCTGGCTGGTCATATAGGCGTCTGAGAAGTCGACGACTTCAGCGCGTTCAGCCGTGATCGTGATGCCATCCATGCCTACGTCGAACTGTCCTTCGGCAACGGCCTGAATCATCGCTTCCCACGAGGTGACCTGCCAGTCGACAACACAGTTGAGGCGGCGGCAGATCTCGTTGACCGCGTCATATTCCCAGCCGACGGCCTCGCCGCTGCCCGGGTCGATAAAGTTGAGCGGGATGAAGTCGTTGCCGGTAACAGCAACTATTTCCGCACCGCCCATGTCGGGCAGGCTGTCGTAGATGTCGGCGGCATTGGGATCGGTGAGGAAGAACCAGCGGGTATTGAGATAGTCAAGATAGCCGTCGGTCTTCATGGTGGCTAAGGCGGCGTTAAAGGGCGCGGTCCAGGTGCTGCCGGGCGTGAAGATGAAGCCGAACTCCTCGGTCGCCAGTGCCCCGCCTACGATCTTGAGCTTTTCCGGGTTGGCGCCGATATAGCCGCGGCCTGAGGCGGCATCGACCAGCACCATGTCGACGTCGCCGGCGA
This sequence comes from Caldilineaceae bacterium, assembly GCA_026914085.1. Lineage (GTDB taxonomy): Bacteria > Chloroflexota > Anaerolineae > Caldilineales > Caldilineaceae > Bin5. The sequence continues at coordinate 9,571 of JAPPKG010000543.1, forward strand.
TCAACGCCTGCACAGATGCGCCAAAGTTGTCCAACAGCTGGATGCGCGGGTTCGCTTCGTCGCCATCCAAAATGTCGTACACGGCGGTGTAGAAGCCGGTCGTGCCAGCCTGCGCCCCGACCAGAAGTGAACCGTCGGCTGCGAACGCTTCCGCCGTGTCGAATCGCTCCTCGTCGGCGCGTACCAGCATGAACTGCTGGCTGGTCATGTAGGCGTCGGAGAAGTCCACGACTTCGGCGCGTTCAGCCGTGATGGTGATGCCGTCCATGCCGACGTCAAACTGGCCTTCGGCCACCGCTTGTATCATCGCCTCCCAAGAGGTGACCTGCCAGTCGACAACGCAGTTGAGGCGGCGGCAGATCTCGTTGACTGCGTCATATTCCCAGCCGACGGCTTCACCGCTGGCAGGGTCGATGAAGTTAAGCGGAATGTAGTCGTTGCCCGTAACCGCGACTATCTGCGCGCCGCCCATATCCGGCAGAGTGTCGTAGACAACGTTTTTCATGCCGGTGGGGGCGGGCGAACCGGCGGCAGAGTCCTGCGGCTGGGACCCGGCCTCGCCTTCCATCCCTGCGGGAGCGCCAGGGACACAGGCGCCCAATGCAAGCGCCAGCAGCAGGAAGATAGCCAAGGGGCGTAAGGTCACCGCGAATATCTTATTCATAGTTACTCCGTTCCAGGTCCTTCACTTAATTGGATTGATATGCATATTGCCGTCTTCCGAGTTTCAATGGCGTGTTTCAGACCGGCATCTGCCGCTTGGTGTGGGCGCGGCCGATTCGGGCCGTCTCCGGGTTATGGCCGCCGATCACGCGCACGCCGGCATCGATCCTTTGGAGGACATTCTCAGGGTTTGCGGGCTGGAGGAAGGCGACGCCGTTGGCCGCGCACGCCGCCTGCACGCGATCGCTTGCCTCCTGCATTTCCGGTGGGAAAGTGGGAGGGCGCCGGCGATAGCCCAGGGAGATGCTCAGGTCGCCCGGCCCCATTTCCGCGAAACCGATTCCGGGGACGGCGAGGATTTCTTCGATGCGAGGCAAGGCGGCGGCCGACTCGATTTTGAGACCCAGCAACAGTTCGCCCTCCGGGTTGAGGGGCCAAGGGTCAGCTTTGTCGAGATAGTCTGCATAGTCGAGCCCCCAAATCGCGGCGGCGGTCGGCTCGGAGCCTACGCCGCGGCGCCCGGGCTGTAGCCCGTCGCCCACGCCAATACGATTGATAGGATAGCGGCAGCCTTCGACGAAGGCGGCGACCGCTTCGGGTGTCTCCGCTTGGCAGAGCAGAATGCCATGAACGCCGCGGGCCAGAATCTGGCGGAACTGCCAGGCGTTGTAGCGCACAATGTCGGCCGAGGCGCCTTCAACCGGCGCCTCGACGATCACTGTGGGTGTACGGTGCCCGCTGGCGGTGGGCCCTCCTTCAACCATCCCTTGCATGTAGCTTTCCAGGCCCCCCAAATTGAAGGCGCCGTGCTCCATGCCAACGTTTATGTAATCGGACCAGATGGCGGCGTCAGTGCGGCCTTGTTCGCTGGTAAGCACGTGGCCGGTGTGCCCGCCACTGTAGTAGATGGGCTGGCCCTGGTCCAGCAGTTCGATTGCCCGATTGACTCGGTTGGCCATTGTTTATCCCCTGTGCGAGTTGGCGTGTGAAAGCTCAATAGCGTAGGAAACCTGCGTTTGACGCCGTTGCGAATCGCGCACGGCGCGGGTGCAAGAGGCGCGTTTTACTTCTCTCATTTGGGAAGTGCGACAAAAGGTGGCTTTTCGGAGCGACTTGCTGTCAGCCGATTTCGTTGTCACGGCACTCCACATTGAGCCATCCTGAGCGGAAAGGTTGGGCGGAGTCCGTTTCCGGGTCAAAGCGATGGCGCCAGATGCAGCCGTTGTCGTTGCCCAAGAGATGGAGTGACACAGACGTGTCCGGGCTGGTTGTGCGCACGCGATGGATGTCGTTTTCCGGCAACAGCTCGTAGAAGTCGCCCGGGCGCAGCATTTGGCGCACCGAAAGGGTCAATTTCGCGTGGGATTCAGAGCGGCCGTCGTCCTGACGGGAAAAGACCTCTTCTTCCTGCTCGCCCTTATAGAGACCCACAAGGCCCCAGGCCAGATGGTCATGGACGGGAGTCTGGGCGCCCGGTGGTACAACCAGGGCTGAAAAGGCCAAGCCGCCATCGCCGGCCCGATAGAGCAGCCACATGCCGATGCCACCTCCCATGCCGCTCTCAGCGGATGGCTGCTGAAATTTTTGCGGCAGCCATGTATGGTCGGCCAACAGTTCCACGAATTCGGGACGGACGGCAGCGACGATCTTGCGCGGGTCCGATTCGCGGGCACGCGTTGTGTTTACCGCACTGATGAATTGCCGCATGTGTGTATTGTCAAGCAGCCATTCGTCGGCGTATTGCGTGGGCGGGGGTGCCATAGCTGTTACTCCGATTTCCCTTCAGACGGCGGCTCGAGTGAAAACTGGGCAAAGTAGAAGAACTCCGTCGGCTCTAAGTCGGTGCGATCACCCAGGTAACGCCGCTTCTGCTCCTCGGGGGGCATCATCTCTACCTCTGTGTAGCCATGCCGGGCCATCATGTCGCTCAACGACTGCGGCGTAAAGTCGGTCAGCATGGGCTCACCCCGGCGCGCCACGAATCCTTCCATCTTTTCGCAGAGCGTTCGCCATTCCTGGGTCATCATGTGTTTGGCGATTTTAAAGTCGAAGACGATACGGCTCCCCGGTGCAGACTTCTGCGCAACACGGTCGAGGGTATCCCGAATTGCCTCCGGCGTCAGGTAATAGGTTACGCCGAGCCAGGAGTAGAACGCCGGCTGCTGAGAGTTGAAGCCCGCTTTTTCCATTTCCTCATCCAACCGGTCGACCTCAAAGTCCACCGGAACGAAGGTGAGATTGTCAGGAATGCTCCCGTTTGCCTTCAGAATGCGCTGTCGCTTTACCTCCTGCGTTGCCGGGTGGTCCACTTCAAAGACGCGCACTTTGTCGGCCAGATCCTTACGCCGCAGGGCGAAAGTATCGTGGCCGGCACCGAGAATGACATACTGTTCAGTGCCTGATTCAATTGCCTCAACCAGCTGGTCTTCCGTATAGCGGGAACGCAGAACGACTGCAGGATAGACGGGGCGGTAAACGCCCAGGATCACATCGCCGACAAGCCATCTGAGCGGCCTGTATTTCGCTACCGCATGCCAGAAGGGTGTCAGCATATGCATGGCGAAAGTATCTTCAAAGATGTGCGGCGGGTCGTGCCAGCGCAGGTGCACGGCGCGGATTGTTGCGACCAGAACGGCTGTCTTGCTCGTGTCTTTTGAACGGCTGCGAGGTGTATTTTCCGAGTTAGTCATAGTTTGATATCTCCGTGGCTGAGCGGCCTCGGCGGCAACAGTTCAGTACCTTTTGGACGAGAGCTGATCAGATTCCCATCCCTCGGGGCGGAATGGTATCAGGAGATAGTTTCATAGTAACATACAGGTAGTGCTGGTTTCAAACCAAAGCAGAATATAGAAAGTTGCCGGAGACAGGTGGGTCTTGTTTTTGACTGAGGCTTTGATTCGGGGCCGACCTTTCGCGAGGAGAGCGATCGATGAACAACATTCCGCAGAGGGGAGTTGGTAGTACAGGGACATCAGTAACCGAGTTTGGGCTGGGAACGGCGCCTCTGGGTGACTTGTTCGAAGTGCTTGAAGAAGGTGCGGCACAGGGTTTATTGCAGGCGGCCTGGGATGTCGGCGTGCGGTTCTATGATACGTCGCCCTTCTACGGCAATGGCAAGAGCGAACACCGCGTCGGCCACTTCCTGCGACAGAAGCCACGGGACGAGTACGTACTCTCCACCAAAGTAGGGCGTGTGTTTCGGCCGGCACGGGATCCGGCAACGTTTGAGCCAGGGCCCTTTAGGGGGGCCTTACCTTTCGAATTCACGGTTGACTACAGTTATGATGGCATCATGCGCTCTTACGAGGACAGCCTGCAACGGCTCAGCCTACCCAATGTGGACCTGCTGGTGATTCACGACCTGGATTTTTACTTTTACGAAACCGAGGCCCGCGTAAACGCGTATCTCAATCAACTGTTTACGAGCGGATGGCGTGCTCTTGACGAGCTGCGCAGCCACGGTCTGGTAAAAGGGGTGGGTGCGGGCATAAACGAGTTGGGGATGATTCCCCGTTTTCTCGACCTTGTCGAGCTTGATTTCTTTCTGGTCGCCTACGGCTACAACTTGCTGACGCAGGAGATGTTGGAGGAGGAGTTCCCCCTTTGCGAGCAGAGGGGAATCAGTGTTGTAATCGGAGCGGTGTTCGCTTCGGGGATTCTGGCAACCGGCGCGGTTCCGGGCGCCATGTACTTTTACGCACCTGCTTCACAGGAGATGATGGAGAGGACGGAACGGATCGAGCAGATTTGCCAGCGGCACCAGACGCCGCTGCCCTGCGCCGCGTTGCAGTTCTTGCTGGCCAACCCGATCGTGTCTGCAATCATTCCTGGCGCGGTCGAAGCCGCCCACGTACAGGGGAACTACGGCCTGCTTCAGAGGCCAATCCCGGCGGATTTGTGGGATGAACTGAAAGCCGAGGGGCTACTCAGGGAGGATGCTCCCACTCCCTGAGCGTCTAGGGAACAACGGATAGCAGCTGGACGGAGGCGTTGCTCACCCAGTCAAGCACTGCGCTGGGATAGACACCGATCCAGAGGGTGGCGAGAGTACAGATCAGGAGACTGGTCTGTAAAGCCATTGGGACATCGAGAGTCTCGCCTTCGCCTTCGCTGGTAAAGAACATCTCCCTAACTACGCGCAGGTAGTAGAAGGCAGCGATGCCGGCATTGATCATGCCAATTCCGGCCAGCCAGAAGTACTGACGCTGGATGGCGGCGCCGAAGACGTAGAACTTGCCGAAGAAACCGCCCGTGAGCGGGATGCCTGTCAGGCTTAGCAGGAAGATGGTAAACATTACAGCCAGCCAGGGCGCTCGCTTGATGAGACCGCGGTAGGCGCTGATATGGGTGCTGTCGACGGTTTCCTCCAACGCCATGACCACGAGAAATGCGCCGACGTTGGTAAACAGATAGGCGAAGAGATAGAGCAGGACGCCGTTGAGACCGTCCATCGCGCTTGGCGATGAGGAAGTTACGGCAACCAACCCCATCAGGATGTAGCCGGCCTGGGCTACGGAACTGTATGCAATCATGCGTTTGACGCTGTTCTGTCGCAGCGCGGCGAGATTGCCCATCGTCATTGTGATGATGCTGAAAGCAGCCAGCACCGGCACCCAGTTGACTTCGAATGAGGCCATGGTTACGATGAAGAAGCGGGCCAGCACTGCGAAGGCCGCGGCCTTTGAGGCGGTGGAGAGATAGGTGGCGACCGGCGTGGGTGAGCCGTCGTAGGTGTCGGGAGCCCACTGGTAGAAGGGCGCCAAACTTGCCTTAAATCCCAAACCGGCCAGAATCAGGAGCATCGCCGGCAGGGCGGCAAAGGCCAGGCCGCTTACTTCCGTGGATTCGCCCATCAGCCGGGAGAATTCGGCGGCGATGTCGTGAATGTAGAGGGACCCTGTTGCTCCGTAGAGCAGGCTGATGCCGTACAGCATAACGGCAGAGGCGATCGACCCGTAGAGGAAGTACTTGAGTCCGGCTTCGTTGCTGCGCCTGTTCTCGCGCAGGAAACCGGCCAGCATGTAGCTGGTTATCGAAAGGAATTCGATGGCGAGATATACGAGCACCAGGTTGTTTGCACTGACTGCAATGCTCATGGCCAGGCTGACCATCAGGAAGAAGGTCCAGAACTCGCCCTGATTGCCGGAACGGCGGTTCATATAACGGCCACCGGCGATGGTGGTCAGGATCATGCCGGAAAAGATGGTGACCTTGATGAAGCTGCCGAAGTTGTCGATCGTCATCATCGAGTATGCGATCTTCGGTCCTGCTTCCGGATCCGAGATATCAAGTTGGAATACGACGGCAACCAGGGCAGCGGTCAGAAACAGTGCCGACAACGCCATGTAGCTCAGCCCCGATTTTCTGCCCACGCCGGGATCGTAGGCCAGATCCAGGCAGAAGATGAACAGGCCGCCGATGAGAAGTATGATTTCGGGTGCGATATATCCTAAGTCGCCCACAAATTGCTCTCCATGTGACAGTTCCGGTTGTCGCCAGTCTGCAGCCGCAGAGTCAAGCCGCCGCTGTCAGAAAACGCCCGGTCACTGCAGTGTTCAGACGAGATTCTGTACAAAGGCCAGGAGCTCCCGGGCTGACTGATTAAAGTATTTCACCAGAGGCGTTGGGTAGATTCCGATCAGGAACATCGCCGCGATCAGCGGCCACATTGTCACTTTCTCAAACCCAACCATGTCGGTTGGGCCGTCGGCGTGTTCGCCTTGCACCGTAGTCCAGTGCGAGAGTTTGCTCGGGTCGTACTCGCCAAGGAAGACATTCTGGATAATGCGATAGAGAATGTAGACGGCGGTGATTACGATGCCGATCGTGCCGAAGGCGGCCCAGTAGGGCATGATGGCAAAGGCCCCGCGGAAGGTGAACAGCTCTGCCCAGAAACCGGCCAGACCGGGAAGCCCCAGACTGGCGAAGGCGGCCGTCAGCATCAGGCCGTAGAAGTGCGGCGTCTTGGTCGCCAGCCCGCCGAACTTCGACAGGTCACGTGAATGCGCGCGTTCGTAGATGATGCCGACGAGGAAGAACAGGGCTCCGGTGATGATGCCGTGGTTGAACATCTGGAGTGCGGCACCGTTTAGCGCCATCGCGGCGCTGTCCTGAATGGCTTGTGCGCTGAGGCCGAAGCGGTTGACCGCGCCGGCCAAGGCCTCGGGGGTCATCACTGCGGCGGCGGCTCCGATCCCCAGCATCACGTAGCCCATGTGACTGACGGAGCTGTATGCGATCAAGCGCTTCAGGTCGGTCTGGGCCACACACACGAAGGCGCCGTAAACGATGGCAATTGCTCCCAGCCCCACAATCCAGGTCGCCCAGTAGACTGACGCTTCCGGGAAGCTGGGCAGCATGATGCGCAGCATACCGTAGGCGCCCAACTTCAGCAGGACACCGGCCAGAATGACCGATCCGGCAGTCGGCGCCTCGGTATGGGCATCAGGCAGCCAGGTGTGGAAGGGGAAGCTGGGTACTTTGAACGCGAATCCAAAGAAGAAGCCCCAGAACGCCAAGCTGGCGAGTGTCAGGTTGCCGGCGAAGGGCTGGGCCGCAGCGGCTTCAACGATGTCGAAAGTGCCAGTTGCGAAATAGACGCCCAGAATCGCCAGCAGCATCGCCACTGAGCCCACCAAGGTATAGATGAAGAACTTGGTGGCGGCGTACCCGCGATTCTCGCCGCCCCAGATGCCGATGAGAAAGTACATCGGAACCAGGCTGATCTCCCAAAAGACGTAGAAGAGGACGTAGTCCAGGGCCAGAAACACGCCGATCATGCTGAATTCCAGCAGGTGCATCAGAAAGAAGTATTCCTTGACACGTTCGTTGATAACGCCGGCGCTGTAGTAAAGACTCAGTGTGCTAAGCAGGGCAGTGAGGAAGATCAGCGGGACGCTCAGCCCATCGACGCCCAGGTGGTAGCCGGCGTTGAGCTGCGGAATCCACTTGGCGACCTGCTCAAACTGCATACCTCCCGTGTTGGAGTCGTACTCAAACAGGAGATAGATGCTCAGGCCAAGGGGGAGCAGACTGGCCCAGATCGAGCCTTTCTTGATGAGGCTGTCGCTGCTACCAAGCAATATGACCAGGAGCGCTGCCACCAGCGGCCAAAAGAGCAGTATTGTCAAGACAATTGAATCAAGTGAATCCATGAAGCCGTCTCCAAGCAGAGTTTAGGTTAAGGCCAAGCAGGCCAGTCGGATACGCTGCCGTTCGAAAAGATGTACTCGAAGCGGCGCCGCTCCTTACACCAGGGTAAGTATCATGGGAAGCACGTTCAGGAATAGCCATACGGCCAGGATCAACATACCGAAAAGCAGATATGTCTGCACGCGGCCGTCCTGCAACAGGCGGGCAATGTGGCCGGCCTGATCGGAGATCCAGCCGACGCCGTCCACGAAACCGTCAACGACGAATCTGTCGAAGGCAGCAGAGAGATCACCGATCCGGATGGCTATCCGGCCAACCCCGTTGACGAACCAGTCGATAATCCAATCGCGGTCGAACAGGGCCAGGAAGCGGCTCAACCACATTGTGAAGAGCACGATCGTGCCATTGTACAGTTCGTCTATCCAGTACTTGCGGTGCCACATCCACCAGATCGGACCGAGGAACCGGGCGACGGGATCCGTCTGGCCTTCCTTCAGGCCCTGTCCGTAGACCAGGTAGCCGGCTCCGAGGCCGCCGAGCGCGACCACGATCGAGACTGCCAACGGTACAAAATTGAAATCCGGATGATGCGGGTACAGGTGCATGTACTTCATGTATGGTTCGAGGAAGTGCCCGATCCAGTTGGGAACGATGGCGCCAAGTACCGGGAATGCATCGGGAATGCCGAACCAGCCGCCGGCGATGGCGAAGACGCTGATCAGAATCAGTGGGGTCGTCATGCTGGCGACGCTCTCCGGGGCGTGCGAAGCTCCCTCCGTGCGCGCCCGGCCGAGGAAGGTCAGACCGATCTGGCGCATGGTGTAGAAGGCGGTGAGGAAGGCAGCCAGGGCCAGCGTCCAGAATACCCACTGATGGTTGCCGTCCCAGGCAAAAGCCAGGATCTCATCCTTGGACCAGAAGCCTGCGGTGACCAGGGGGAAGCCTGAGAGGGCCAGCCCACCAATAATGAATGTCCATCCTGTACGGGGCATTCTCGACAGCAAGCCACCCATGTTGCGCATGTCCTGGGCGTCTTCAGTGTCAAGGACGCCATCGGCGCGGCGGACGATATGTTCAGCGTGGCTATGACCATGGTCGTCGTGCTCGTGTGCGTGATGGTAGCCGTGTTCCACGCCGTGAATCACGCTGCCGGAACCGAGGAACAGGAGAGCCTTGAAGAAGGCGTGGGTCAACAGGTGGAAGAGCGCGGCCACGTAGGCACCCATGCCGATGGCGGCAACCATATAACCCAACTGAGAGATCGTGGAGTAGGCCAGCACGCGTTTGATATCCCACTGGGCCACGGCAATTGTGGCCGCGAACAGGGCGGTAAAGGCGCCGATAAAGGCGACGAACTGCAGCGTGCCGGCGGAGACTTCGGGAGAAAAATTGTAGATCGGGAACATCCGAACCAGCAGGAAGACACCGGCTGACACCATCGTGGCCGCGTGAATCATGGCGCTGACCGGTGTCGGCCCTTCCATGGCATCAGGCAACCAGATGTGGA
>JAPPKG010000134.1:0-18560 GCA_026914085.1 Caldilineaceae bacterium
GACTAGGCCCGACCGCCCAAAAGCGAGGAGAGAGGGGAGAGGAGTGAGGAGTGAGGAGTGAGGAGTGAGAATCATCACTTCATTTGCAAGCAATTGGAAAGTAAACTGACTGTGGCTTGGATGCCTCCAGAGGTACACTTATGTTTGTCCCAATGTCAGGATGACCCGTGACTTTGTCGCCTTTTGACACAGCGGACCACCCTGTGCTAATCTTTCCACCGAGGAACCTTAGAAATCTGCTTCTCTTATCCAGAGCGGGGGGAGGGACCGGCCCGATGATCCCCCGGCAACCTGCCGGAGTCCCGGTTCTCGGTTGCTGACCGGTAGATTGCGTACAAGCCCACACGGCCTCGCAAACGCATTTCAGGCCCTGTACCCCTGTCGCAATCTCCGTTCAGTTCCGCTGGGTTTACTCTGAAGGTGCCAATTCCGACGAGTCGGCTGCGGCTCGAAAGATGAGATTGCCCTGCGTACGTGTACCCCTCTGGATCGACTCGGAGGGGTTTCATTTTGGCGAAGGGAGTGCCAAATATGCGCACCGTCTACTGGCAGGACGGAAAAGTTAAGATGATTGACCAGCGGCTGCTGCCCGGCGAGGAGGTAATCGCCGAGTTTGCTACCGTCGCCGACGTCGCTTGCAGCATCAAGGAGATGTATGTGAGAGGCGCTCCGGCCATCGGCGCAACGGCCGCCTACGGCATGGCCCTGGCCGCCCATCTAAGCGACGCCGACGATAACGCCGCACTGCTCGACGATCTCCGCCAAGCCAAGGATACCCTCGACGCCGCCAGGCCAACCGCAGTGAATCTTGCCTGGGCGACTCGACGTCTCTTCACGTTGGCCGAGGAGATTGCCGGCGAAGCAGCGTCCGGCCAGAGTTCAACCTACGAGCTGAAGCAAGCGTTACTCGCAGAAGCCGAGGCGCTGGCCGACGAAGACGTCAGAATCAACCGGCGCATGGGCTTCAACGGCGCCGCTGTCGTACCCGACGGCGCCAACCTTCTCCACCACTGCAACACCGGTTCACTGGCTACCGTGGACTTCGGCACTGCTCTAGGCGTAATCTACGCCTGCCAGGAACAGGGCAAAGACATCCATGTTTGGGTGGACGAGACCCGACCCCGCCTGCAGGGTGCCCGCCTGACCGCCTGGGAGCTGATGCGGGCCGAGGTCCCCATGCATCTCATTGCCGACAACGCCGCCGGGCACCTGATGCGAACCGGCCAGGTCGACGTAGTTGTATTCGGCGCCGATCGCGTCGCCGCCAACGGCGATGTCGCAAACAAGATCGGCACTTACAAAGTTGCTGTGGTCGCCAGGGAAAACGGCATTCCCGTCTACTGCGTCGCGCCCACCAGCACGGTCGACCTGGACCTTCCGGACGGCGACCACATTCCGATCGAAGAACGGGGGGCCGAAGAGGTGGCCGAAATCGGCGCACGCGCAATTGCCCCCGCCGACGTGCCCGTTTACAACCCGGCTTTCGATATTACACCACACCGCTACTTGACCGGCATCGTCACCGAGGAAGGCATCTGCTATCCCCCGTTCGACCAGAGCTTGCGCCACGCCGTCGAGAAAGGGCGTGCCGCCATTCTTGCGGAAAGGTCCGAAAGAGGATAACCATGAGTGAACTGCGCCGCATCGAACGCATTTGCGTCTTTTGCGGCTCCAGCGACGGGGTCGACGAACGCTATGCCAACCAGGCCGCTGCCCTGGGAACCGAAATTGCCCGGCGAGGATACGGGCTTGTCTATGGCGGCGGCAACCTGGGACTGATGGGTGCTGTAAGCCGAGCGGCTCACGATGGCGGCGCTGCCGTCTACGGAATCATTCCGGGGCCACTCGCAGCCAAAGAGATAGCCGGCGAAACAATCGGTCACATCGAGGTCGTCGAGACCATGCACCAGCGCAAAGCCCGCATGGCTGAGCTCGCCGACGCATTCATCACATTACCTGGCGGGATCGGCACTTTGGAGGAGTTGTTCGAGACCATCTCCTGGATCTAGCTGGGCATTCACAACAAGCCGATGGGGCTGCTCAACGTTAACGGCTTCTTCGATCCCTTACGGCAGATGCTCGCCCACCAGATAGATCAGGGCTTTATCGCCGATCGGTACAGCCGCCTGCTCGTCGTAAGAGACGACCCTTCCGCGCTCATCGATGACCTCCTCAGCCACGAAACGCCTGAGAGCTCGGTCCAGTGGATAACCTCGGCCCAAGCCTGACCGCCCTTCAACGCACCGATAACCCATTGGCATTTCAAGTTTCCAAGGCCCAGCTACCCATGTTCTCGCGATACGAATAGGCGAATGCCAACTGACAGCAGAGTCCTGCCCCAAGTCATCGCGCTGGGCGGCCACAGCATGACAACCAATGAAGAGGACGTGAGCCTGAGCCGGTACCTGCTGGACCAGGTTCCGTCCGGTCGTCCTCGCATCTGCTTTCTGTCCCAGGGAAGCGGAGAAGATGCCTTCTACATCGCCAACTTCTACCGCCACTTTCTGGAGCTCAAAGCCCTGCCTTCAGACCTCTCCCTCTTCAGGCCCCATACCGCCGACGTCGCCACGTTTCTCCTGGACCAGGACATAATCTACGTCGGCGGCGGCAACACGAAGTCGATGCTGGCCTTGTGGCGGGAGTGGGACGTCGACAAGATTCTGCGCCAGGGCTGGCAGCAGGGCACGCTTCTCTGCGGAGTCAGCGCCGGCGCCATCTGCTGGTTCGATCAAGGGCTGACCGATTCGATTCCGGGTAGCCTGACGGCTCTCCAATGCCTCGGCTTTCTTGCCGGCAGTTGCGCTCCACATTACGACGGCGAGGCCGAAAGGCGGCCCAGCTACCATCGCCAGATCTCAGACGGCAAAATGGTGGGAGGCTACGGGATCGATGACAACGCAGCCCTTCATTTCGTTGGCTGCGAACCACCCCGCGTTGTCGCCGCCCGCGCCGGCGCAGCAGCCTATCGCGTCGAGCCGACTCCATCCGGTATATCCGAATCCAAGCTCAACGCCTCCATTCTGCTAAGTTTGGAAAATGGTGGCAGCCACAAAACACCATGACCAGTCTTTACTTGGGTGCCCTATGAGAATCGTAGTTTCCGGCTCCATCGCCTATGACTACCTGATGTCCTTCCCCGGAAGATTCACCGATCAGATAATCACCGAAAAACTGACTCGCCTGAGCGTCAGCTTTTTGGTTGAAGACATGGTTCGCCAGCGGGGAGGCACTGCCGCCAATATCGCCTATTCTCTCAAGCTCCTCGGCGGCGATCCGATTCTATTTGGAACCGTCGGTCAGGACTTCGGCGACTACAAGGCCTGGTTGGACCAGCACGGAATCAACACCGACCATGTCGTTGAAATCCCCAACAAATTCACCGCCAGTTTCTTTGTAAGTACCGACGAAGAGCAGAACCAGATCGCAAACTTCTACGCCGGCGCAATGAGCGACTGCCGCGACGTCTCCCTTGCCGACCACGGTCTGACCGATGCTGACGTCGTGGTTATCAGCCCCAATGATCCCCAGGCCATGCTGAACTTCGCCTCAGAGTGCCGCGATCTGGGCGTCCCCTTTGCCTATGACCCCAGTCAGCAGACCGCCCGGCTGAGCGGCGAAGACCTGCGCGAGAGCATTCCGGGCGCCACCTGGCTGATGGTCAACGACTACGAAATGGCAGTCATCGAAAACAAGACCGGCTGGTCGAGACAGACGATTCTCCAGGAGGTTGGCACGCTGGTCGTCACCGAAGGCCGCGCCGGTAGTCTGATCTATCATGAAGGCCAGGAGTTTCACATACCCATAGCGCCGCCTCTCAAGGTAGCCGAGCCCACCGGGGCAGGTGACGCCTACCGCGGCGCCTATTTTGCCGCCTACAGCGCCGGGCTGCCCGTTGACGTGTGCGGCCGCGTTGGTTCACTGTGCGCCACCTACGTGCTGGAGCAGTTCGGGACAACCAATCACCAGTTCACCCCGCAGGAGTTTGCCCTCCGGTACGAGCAGACTTTCGGTGAGGAACTGCTCTGGGGAGAACCGGCCTGAGATGCGTAACGGGCACACTGCCAGCGGGGCAGTTCTCGAAGTCCTGTCCCAGGACCCGGTCTGGGCCGCCTACGCTATCGCCGACCTCCGCCCTGACCTGGCCCGCCACTGCCGCTGGTTCGTCTCCGGGAATGCCAGCGGACTGGCGTTTCTATACTTCGGGCTCGAGCCACCGATTCTACTGACCGCAGGCGAGCCTGAAGGTGTCGCTGCCGCTCTGTCTACCGCTGAACTGCCGCCCGAACTGTTCCTGAGCATCCTTCCATCGCACCTGCCAGTCGTCCAACGGTACTATCGACACGTCTCTCCCCAGAAAATGGTGCGCATGGCGCTCCCACAGGGCAAGCATATCCCATTGCCCGCCTGGCCGGCCCGTCGCCTCTCCCCGTCCGACGCCAACCGGCTGACCGCCCTCTACCGACATGGTGGCGACTACGCACCGGACGCTTTCGACCCCAATCAGCTCGACGATGGCTTCTTCTTCGGCATCGAAGACGAAGACGGGATTCTCGCCTCAGCCGGCGGCACCCACATTGTGTATCGTCAGGCAAGCCCGACCCTAAAGGGCTCGAATCCAGGTGAGTCCAATGGCTCGGTGTCGATAAACAGGATCATCTCACAGGGCGTAGCTGCCATCGGCAACATCTACACAAGACCCGGTCGCCGAGGCCTGGGCTTCGGGAAAGCAGTCACAATAAGCATCACACGCGCCCTCCAGAAAGACGGATTCAGCGTGATTGTGCTGAACGTAGATGAACAGAATTTGGTTGCCAAATCCATCTATGAGAAGCTAGGATTTAAGGTACATTGCCGTTTCTTCGAAGGTTACGCCAAGAGAATCTGATTGATAACTTTGGGGAATCGAGGCAGAATCTATACAGTTGCAGAGACAGGTCATATGTCCCTGATGGTCATTCACTCGCACTAGGAGTTACCCCTCAGATGTCCACAGCAGTTCATGGCAAGAACTACGACATAGCCGATATCAGTCTGGCCGAGCGCGGCCGTTTTCGCATGCAATGGGCAGCCAAGGAGATGCCCGTGCTAGACTTGCTGGAAGAACGCTACCGCCGCGAACGCCCCTTTGAAGGCGTACGTATGGCCGCAGCCATGCACGTCACCAGTGAAACAGCCAATCTGATGCGCATCCTTATCGCCGCCGGCGCTGAAATCGCACTCTGCGCAAGCAATCCTCTCAGCACACAGGACGACATCGCCGCCGCCCTCGTCTCCTACTACGAAATGCCAGTATTCGCCATCAAAGGCGAGACTAACGCCCTGTACAACGCCCACCTTAACGCCGTGCTCGATACCAGTCCCCACCTGACTATGGACGACGGCATGGACCTCGTCGCCATGCTCCATACGCAGCGCAGCAGCCTGCTTGACGGCGTAATGGGGGGAACCGAGGAGACCACAACGGGCGTTATCCGCCTCAGGGCGATGGCCGCCCAGGGCAAACTGGCCTTTCCCGTCATCGCCGTCAACGACGCCATGACCAAGCACTTTTTCGACAACCGCTACGGCACCGGCCAGAGCACCTTGGACGGCATTATCCGCGCCACCAACGTTCTCATGGCCGGCAAAACATTCGTCGTCGGCGGCTATGGTTGGTGCAGCAAAGGCATCGCCATGCGCGCAAAAGGCATGGGCGCCAACGTCATCGTCACCGAGGTCGACCCCTTGCGCGCCTTGGAAGCTGTCATGGACGGTTTCCAGGTCCTGCCCATGTCCCAGGCGGCCAAAGCTGGACACATATTCTGTTCCGCCACCGGTGACATAAACGTGATCGACCGCCATCACATGGAACAGATGCGGGACGGCGCTATTCTCGCCAATAGCGGCCACTTCGACGTCGAGATAAACATGAAGGCGCTCGAAGCGATGTCCACCAAAATCACTCGCGTGCGCGATTTTCTGGACGAATACACGCTTGAAGACGGCCGCCGCATCTATGTCGCCGGTGAGGGCCGCCTCGTCAATCTCGCCGCGGCCGAAGGCCATCCCAGCGCCGTCATGGACATGAGCTTTGCCAACCAGGCCCTCGCCGCCGAGTACCTGCTTAAACACAGCGACGAGATGACCGGAAATGTCTACGATATGCCGGAAGAGCTCGACCGCGAGATCGCGGCCCTCAAGCTAAGAGCCATGGGCGTTGAAATCGATACCCTAACCGCCGAACAAGAGGCCTATCTGAACGAGTGGACTCTTGGCACAGCCGAATAAGACTGCCGCAGGCAGGCATGCGAACCGCAGTCAGGAGAACAGCAAATGAGTAGCACCTTCATGACCGCTCCCTCCCTCCTCTTTACCAGTGAATCGGTAACCGAGGGGCACCCGGACAAAATGTGCGATCAGATCAGCGACGCCGTGGTCGACGCTATATTTGATCAGGATCCCAACGCGCGCATTGCTTGCGAGGCGGCCGTCAAAACAGGCTTTGTAATTCTCCTCGGCGAAATAACGACCACGGCATCAGTGAACTATGATGAGCTTGTTCGAAGAGTGGTCAAGGAAATCGGTTTCGATAGCAGCGCCAAAGGTTTCGACGCCGATACCTGTGGTGTCCAGGTCGCAATCGCATCCCAGTCGCCCGACATCGCCCTTGGCGTCGACCGAGCCCAGGAATTCAAGAATGACACAATGGACAGCGAGGAGGATGAGATCGAGTCGGTCGGCGCAGGCGACCAGGGCATGATGTTCGGCTTCGCCTGCAATGAGACCGACGCCCTGATGCCCCTGCCTATTTTTCTGGCCCATAAACTGAGCCGACAGCTGGCCGTGCTTCGCAAGAGCGGCGAACTACCCTGGTTGGGTCCCGATGGCAAGTCGCAGGTTACGGTGGAATACAGCATGGGAAAGCCGAAACGCATCCACACCGTCCTGATAAGCACCCAGCACCGTCCCGACATCTGTCAGAAAGAGATCAGGCAACAGATTATAGAACACTGCATCTCACCGACTCTTCCCGCAGAAATGGTCGACGAGGACATTCGCATCTACGTAAACCCGACAGGCCGCTTCGTAGTAGGCGGGCCGATGGGCGATGCCGGCCTGACCGGCCGCAAAATCATCGTTGACACCTACGGCGGCATGGGCCGGCACGGCGGCGGCGCCTTCAGCGGCAAGGACTGCACCAAAGTCGACCGAAGCGGCGCCTATGCAGCCCGTTGGGTAGCCAAAAATATCGTTGCCGCAGGTCTCGCCGACCGCTGCGAAATCCAGCTTGCTTACGCCATCGGCGTTGCCCGACCCCTCAGCGTCAACGTGGAAACCTTCGGCACCGGCACGATCAGCGACGGGAAAATCGAAGAACTGATAGGGAAACACTTCGACCTCAGACCAGGCGCCATCATACGCGACCTAGAACTTCGGCGCCCCATCTATCGGCAGACCGCAGCCTACGGACACTTTGGACGCGACGACATATCCTTGCCCTGGGAAGACACCAGCATGGCCGCCCGTCTGAAGCAAGCTGCAAGCTGAACCTATAAACACCCATGGAAACACAGCAGCAGCCTGCCGGTGCCCCATTCTCACTTCGTGAACTGCCGGCATCATTCTGGTACACGGTAACGATTTCAACGGGTCTTTCGCTTGTAATCATTCTCGTCATGGTCGTCCTGGGCTACCGTGACGGCCTCAGGCGCGGCGAGGCCCAGACCCGCCAACAGATTGCCATCCTGCTGCAACGCGCGTCCGACATGCTGGATGCCGGCATGCACGAAGAGGCACGCGCCGTCTACACAGGCATCCTTGAGTTCGATCCGCAAAACGATGCCGCCCGCTCCGCCATTTCGGCAGTGGACGCAATCGACTCTTCCGAGACGGTTCCAGAGGCAGTTGTGGAGCCAACCGCCACAGATCTCGAGTGGGCCAGGGCGCAGGCCCTATATGAAGAAGGCCGCTGGCAGGAAGCGATCCAGCGTTTCTCCCTTGTGCAGTCCATGCAGCCGGAGTACAGGAGAGAAGAACTGCAAAAGAATCTGTTCGTCGCTCACGTCGAGCTGGCGAGGGCGGCGATCGTAGAAGGTAATCTGGAAGAGGCCGTGCAGCTGTTTGACAGCGCCCTCGAGCTGGACCCGAATAACTTACAGGTTCAGGAGGAGCGCTACATGATTGCCCACTATGTCGATGTCAAAACCTACTGGGGGGCCAACTGGGCCCACGTCATTCGCCTTCTCGAGGATCTCTACCGCATCGACCCCGGATACCGCGATGTCCAGTTTCTCCTTCAGAGAGCGCACGTTTACCTGGGCGAAGGTTTCGCCCGCGAGGAAAACTG
This sequence comes from Caldilineaceae bacterium, assembly GCA_026914085.1. GTDB lineage: Bacteria > Chloroflexota > Anaerolineae > Caldilineales > Caldilineaceae > Bin5. The sequence continues at coordinate 8,327 of JAPPKG010000134.1, forward strand.
GTGCGCTGCCGCCGCCGAATACACAAGCGCCATCGCCGTCCTCGACTGGCTGGAACTTCGGCCGAGAAGAGACGAGCTCGCAGCCAGTTGCCGAAATGGCGGTAACGGCTAGACCTCAGTCGAACAGGACTACGTTGTGAATTGTTCTTTCGGGCTGTTGAGGCTATAATCACTCAGTGCAGAACCGGGGAGTAGCGCAGTCTGGCAGCGCACAGCGTTTGGGACGCTGGGGTCGGAGGTTCAAATCCTCTCTCCCCGACTTGCGGGTATAGCTCAATGGTAGAGCGCCGGCCTTCCAAGCCGACGATGCGGGTTCGATCCCCGCTACCCGCTCTCAGCCCTCCTATGCCAAGGTTGGATCGGTAGCTCAATGGCAGAGCAAGGAGCTCATAACTCCTGGGTTACAGGTTCGAGTCCTGTCCGATCCACTCTCCACCACTCCTCTTCGTCCGCCCATACTACGGTATCCCTTCTACATGAGGTCCAGTGCCGCCGCCTTTACGTCCAGGTCGCGGAAGGCTTGATGCGTCCTTAGTTTGGACGGCGGGCCCCCATGTTTACTGGTCGAGTGTCCTTTGGAACCCGGATCGAGTATCTGACGTTTGTGCTATAATGCGCCGTGCTTGAAGTGCCAGTCATTTGTCCGGCCAGGCCGGGATCGCTTTTTGAGAAAACTCACATGCTACCCGAAGCAGCACTTGAAATTGGAGACGACGGATTTCCCGAGTCAATTCGCAGCGGATTCATTGCTGTGATTGGACGGCCAAATGTCGGCAAGTCCACTCTTCTAAACTGTTTGCTTGGGCAGAAGATTGCCATCACCAGCGACAAACCCCAGACCACACGCGATCAGATCCTCGGCATCCGCACCGATGAAGATGCCCAGTTCATATTTCTCGACACGCCCGGCATCCACCAGCCGCGAAACAAACTCGGCAAGCACATGGTCAACGTGGCCGAGCAGGCCATCGCCAGTGATTCCGACGTTATCTTGTGGCTGGTCGACATTGGCACGCCGCCAACCGACGAAGATCTGTATATTGTCGAGCGCCTGCGCGAGTTGCATGAGGCCGCTGGCGGGTTGCCCTTCCTCCTGCTCGGTGCGAATAAGATTGACAGCTTGAAAGGAACTAAAGTCGAGGATAGGACCAACGAGTACCTTGCCCTACTCAGGTGGCTCACCAAGGGAAACGGCGCCCAGAAGTCCCTGCCCGTGCGAACGATGAGCGCGACGACCGGAGAGGGCGTGGAAGAACTCGCCGCCTCGCTCGCCGAGTTGCTTCACCCAGGACCTCTCTACTATCCCAGCGACCAGGTAACCGACCTCTCGATGCGGTTTATCGCCGCCGAAATCGTCCGCGAAAAAGCGTTGCAGTTTCTGCGCCAGGAGATCCCGCACAGTTTGGCCGTCACAGTGACCGAATGGAATGAGCGCAGTTCGGAAATGACACACATAGCTGCCACACTGTACGTAGAACGCCACAGCCAGAAGGGAATCGTTCTCGGCGGCAAGGGTTCTATGATCAAGAAAATCGGTCAAGCTGCTCGACCCGAAATCGAGGAGATGGTCGGCACCCGCGTCTATCTGGAACTCTGGGTAAAAGTCCTTCAAAAGTGGCGCCGCAAGGAGAATCTTCTACGTCGGTTGGGATATCACATGTAGGGGCATGAAGAATAGAGACCAACGAAATCTTAACCGGTTTCGTCCGCCTGCCGCGCTCTGCCGCGGCCCTCTCTCGCGGACTTGAGAGAAAGGCTATTCCTTTGGTTTCCCTGCGCGCGCTGTGATATGATCGGCCCAAGTTCGCACTAGTGTCTTGCCAAGGTTTTCCATGAATCCACATACGATTCGCGTTCTCGAATACGACAAGATTCTGAATAAGTTGGGTACCTTCTGCGCATTTGATGGGGGGGTCGAGCTAGCCACCTCTCTCCTTCCCAGCGATGACCTTCGCACTATTAGCGACTGGATGAAGCAGACCAGTGAGGCCTGTCGACTCCTGGACCAGAAAACCGACATCTTCTTTGGCGGCGTCTACGACCTGCGCGCTCTCGTCGCCAAGTCCGAGCGGGGCAGTATCCTGATTCCAACTGAGCTTGTCGAAGTTCGTACGACTCTGATGCGTGCCCGGACACTGCGCAACACACTGACTCGCCTCAACCGCCAGTTTCCCCGTCTTGCCGACATCGCCTTTTCCATCGAGCCATGCGAACACGTCATCGGCGAGATCAGCCGTTGCATCAATGACCGCGCCGAGGTCGTCGATAGCGCGTCCTCTGACCTGGACCGCATTCGCGCCCAGCTACGCATCGCCCAGGATAGGCTCCTCAGTACCCTCGACCGGCTCGTCCAAAATACCGAGATCATCCCCTTTTTGCAGGAATCCATCGTCACGCAGCGCCAAGGTCGCTACGTCATACCCGTCCGCTCCGAATACAAGGCGCAGGTGCAGGGCATCGTTCACGACCAGTCGGCAAGCGGCGCCACCTTTTTCATTGAGCCGTTGACGGTGGTCGAGCAGAACAACGCAGTCCGTGAACTGGAGTTGGATGAGGAGAAGGAAGTTCGGCGCATTCTGGCCGAGCTCTCGGATCTCGTTGCCGACGAAGGGCCCTACATAAACCGCAACGTTCAGATCCTGTCCCAGCTCGACTTCACTTTTGCCAAGGCCAAGTACGCCCTCGAGATAGAGGCCACCGCGCCCGAAATCGTCCCCTTTCAGCAGAATCGCGTCGAAATATTCGCCGGGATCGACGAGGACACAAAGGAAGAGCGGACGATCCAGCACCCTGGCTCGGTTTTGAACTTTCGCCAGGCTCGCCATCCCCTCCTGGACCCGGATTCTGTCGTGCCCATTGACGTCTATTACGACAACGAATGCTACATTCTCGTCGTTACCGGCCCCAACACCGGCGGTAAGACCGTAACCCTGAAGACCGTAGGCCTCCTTACTCTGATGGCCCAGTCAGGCCTGATGATTCCCGCCGAAGAGGGCAGTACCCTCTCCGTTTTCGAAGGCGTTTATGCGGACATCGGCGACGAACAGTCCATCGAACAGAATCTGAGCACCTTCTCAAGTCACATGACCAACATCATCAGCATTTTGGAAGAGGCAGACCCACAGAGCCTCGTCTTGCTCGATGAGCTTGGCGCCGGCACCGATCCGGACGAAGGTTCCGCACTCGCCGCTGCTCTGCTTGAAAACCTGCGCGACCGGGGCATTACTACACTGGCAACGACACACTATAGCGATCTGAAACTCTACGCGCACAATACCGCAGGTGTACGCAATGCCTCCGTTGAATTCGATGTCGAAAACCTGAGCCCGACGTTCGAGCTCAGCATCGGCCTCCCGGGGCGCTCCAACGCCTTGACCATCGCACGCCGCCTCGGTCTGAATCCTGTCATCGTCGATGACGCCGAGAAGATGTCCCGCCCGGAATCCCTCGAAGTCGAGGCCATGCTTGAGGACGTACGGCACGCGCGCCAGGAGGCCAGGCGCGTGCTGGATCATGCCAAGGAAAGGGAAAGAAGTGCCCATGTCGCCGAGGAGGACCTACGCTACCAGCTGGCCAGAATCGAGGAGGCGCGCCGGCAAGTAGTCGCAGAAACGCGCACAACGATGCAGAATGAGCTGGCAGAGATCCGCCGCGAGATCGACGGTTTTCGCAGGCGCATGGCAAAGGGCGGCGCCGGCCGTCAGGATGCACACAACCAGTTCCTGCAGCAGGCCAGCCAAGCCGTCGGTCGCCGCCAACTGGATTCCGAAGGACGCGTCGAACAGGAGGTCGCTACCCCCGGCGCGCAGGACTCGCGTATTCGCGGCCCCGTTGAAAAAGGAGACCGCGTCTTCGTTCCCAACCTGCAGGCCACTGGCGAAGTCATCGCCATCGAAAACCGCGGCGGAGTGCCGCACGAGGCCGACGTGCAGGTTGGCAACTTCCGTCTCAGACTGCCCGTCAGGCGTCTTGTGTTGCGCAGCAAAGCCCAAACAGAGCCCCCGGCGACGCCCCAACCCGCTGTGAGAGTACAGAAAAAGGCCAAAACAGGCGACGCCGATTCAACCTCGCTTACTGAGATCGATCTGCGCGGGGAAAGGGTGGATGCCGGCCTGCAGAGGTTGGAGGGTTACCTTGATGACGCCTATCTCGAGAATCTTCCCTGGGTGCGCATCATCCATGGCAAGGGAACCGGAGCCATGAGGGATGCCGTGCGCGCTGCCTTGAAGGGTCATCCCCTCGTCAGCAAGTACCGTCCGGGCGAGTTGGGCGAAGGCGATGACGGCGTGACGGTCGCCAATCTGATGACCGACGAAGACTAGGCGGCCGCACATGGAACTGCGGGAATACTGGGCGATTCTAAGGAGACGCTGGGCCGCCCCCATACTCCTGCCCGTCTTGGTTGCCCTTTTCAGCGCAGTGCAGTTGCGCCCCTGGGAGGCGCCACCGCCCACCTACAGCGCATCAATGCGCATTCTGGTGGGCGTGCTGCCGCTCGAAGGAGTCGATGAAGTCGAATACGACCCTCGCTACTATGCGTGGATGACAAGCGAATACCTCGTTGACGACTTTACCGAGGTTCTCGCATCCGACCTGTTCGCCAGGGCCATCAATGCCCGCTTGGCCGTGCAAGAGATCGTCATCCCGGCCGGCCTGCTCAGAGCAAGCGCCAACACGGGACAGCAGCACCGTATCATTCGGCTCACATTCAACTGGCATGACGCCGCCGATCTGCATGCGATCGGAGAGGCTGCCGTGGCCGAACTGGAAGAAAACGCCGCCGCCTACTTTGCTCAGTTGGGAACACAGGGCGCAGGCGTTCAGGTGATGGATCCCCCCACGGTAGTTGAGGTAGGCCCCAGCGCCCGCCAGCGCGTCGAATGGCCGTTGCGAATCCTGCTGGCGCTTGTCACCGGCATCGGCCTTGCCTTTCTGCAGGAGTACCTGGACGACACCGTGCGCCGCCGAAATCAGTTGGAGGAAATGGGTCTGCCCTGTCTTGTCGCCGTTCCCAAGCAGCGAAGGTAGACAGAGGCCCTGGATACGTCGACAGTGGCGCTGTCTGCTACAGTAGATTGCGCAGCCCGAACCGCAGACTGGGGGTTTTCGTGATACAGGAATACAGCGGAGTGGTTCGTCGTTTTGGCTGGATTGTCATGGTGGCAGTCCTGCTGGCGGGAACGCTTTCTTACGGAGTCAGTTTCCTCCAGGAGGAAATGTACCGGGCGACGGTCCATGTTAGTACGGTTCCGGCCCGACCGGACTGGGGATTGGGAAATACCGCCAAGGAACTGATGCGAAACTTCGTTAGCAATCTGCGAACGTATGAAGTGGCCGAAGTGGTAATTGCACGTGCACAATTGGACATGCATCCTAGCGACTTTCTGGGACTGACGAACATTGCCTCCGAACCGTCTACCTTCACGATAGAGATTGAAGCCCGTTCCAGAGACAAGATAGTATCGGAAGTCATGGCGTTGACATTGGCCGACTATTTTGTCGACGAACGAACCGCCTATTACGCGCAACAGGACAAACGCGACCGAATCGAGGTCAAGATTGTCAGTAGGGTGATCGAAGGCGCCCGCTACCAGCCCCAGCCCCTCATCAATACGATGGCAGGTGCGGTTCTCGGCTTCCTTCTGGGTGTTGGCCTGATTCTCTTGATAGTCTGGATTGAAAGCGGTTTCCTCCGTACCCCTGATTCAGTGGAACGGACGCTCGATCTGACCGTTCTTGGCGCGATTCCAGTAACCTCCTCCGGCTCAGCTTCCAAGTCAGAAGGATGAGAAGGCTCTCCCACGCCGGCTTCCAGTACGTAGCGGACAGGGGTCACCACCTATGTAAAGGCCTTTGTCCATTTGATTCCCTAAAGGAAGGGTAGATGTCCTTAGACCTGGTTACGTTGAATGCACCCAGAAGCGCCGCCGCCGAAGCCTACCAAAGCCTTCGCACGAATATCGAGTTCTCAGGACTTGGCAAGGATCTGAGAACACTTCTTGTTACCAGTCCTGACACCGAAACCAACAAGAGCGACGCGCTCGCCAATCTCGCTGTCGTCATGGCCGACGCTGGCGACAGCGTTATCGTAGTCGACGGTGACCTGCGCCGGCCGCTTCAACATGAGATTTTCGGCGTCAACGGAGACGCCGGGTTGACGAACTGGTTTCAAAACGGAGGCGAACCAGACCTGGCCGACACCCAGGTAACTCACCTCCGGGTACTCGCGGCCGGACCTCTTCCTCCCAACCCCGTTGCCCTCCTCAGCCCCAAGAGGCTGGCGGAACTCCTCCAGACTCTTTCAAGGGAAGCAGAATACGTCCTCGTCGATGCCCCGCCGGTTTTGGCCGTGACCGACGCCGCCCTCTGGGCCAGCCAGGTCGACGGGACTTTGCTTGCCGTCACGGCCGGGCGCACGAAGAGGGAGCAGGCGCAGCGGGCCAAAGAGGTATTGGAAAAGGTCCAATCCAATATCGTAGGCGCCGTGCTTCTCGATGCTGAGGACTCGATGGCAGTCACCGGCTACGGACAGTAGCCTTGCCGACAATGGCAGAAAAATGTGCATTTTTTCGCAACTGACATTTTACACCCGGCGCCGCCAAACTGGGACAGGATACATCCCATGAAGGGCATCCTCCTCGCAGGCGGACATGGCACTCGGCTATATCCCTTGACCACCAGCCTGAGTAAACAGATCCTGCCTGTCTACGACAAGCCAATGATCTACTATCCCCTGTCAATGCTGATGCTGGCGGGGATTCGAGACATTCTCGTGGTAAGCACGCCGGCTGCCCTGCCGCTGTACCAGGAACTGCTCCGAGACGGCAGCCAGTGGGGAATTCGGTTTACATACGTGGAGCAGTCCCGTCCCCGCGGCATAGCCGATGCATTTGTCGTCGGCAGAGAATTCGTCGGCGAGTCCAACGTCTGTCTGGCGCTGGGCGACAACATATTTTACGGCCACGGATTGCCGACCATCCTACGGAAGGCGGCCAGCCTCCAAGAGGGAGCCCTGGTTTTTGCCTATCCAGTGGCCGACCCCAGCCGATACGGTGTTGTCGAGTTTGACCAGTCCGGAAAGGCTCTGAGCATCGAGGAAAAGCCGCAGACACCCCGTTCCAATTTTGCTGTACCTGGCGTCTACTTCTACGACAACCGCGTCCTCCACGTGGCGGGCGGCCTCGAACCCTCGGCCAGAGGGGAGCTTGAAATCACCGACATCAACAACTTCTATTTGGAGCGGGGAGAACTGCAAGTAGAAATCCTGGGACGAGGATTTGCCTGGCTCGACGCAGGCACTCACGAATCTCTCTTACAGGCAGCGAATTTCGTACAGGCCCTGCAGGAAAGACAGGGGATGATGATCTCGTGCCCGGAGGAAATTGCGCTGCGGGGGGGTTATATCGATCGCGAACAATTCCGGGCATTGGCCGAAGCGTTGCAGACAAACCGGTACGGCCATTACCTTTTGCAGCTCTTGCGCGATGAGTTCAGAGACCTGCCTTCCCGATGACCAACACTTCGATCGCCCTCAACAGGCAAAACGGTGCCATGCCCGTTAGCGTAGCCGAAGTCCGCAGCGTGCCTGCCTTGGCAGCCAAGATGCGGCAGATCGACACATGCGCGCTGCCTTCCCCTTACACGGAAATCTTCAACACGCGCTCGGTCTCGCCGGCTTATCTGGTACAGAATCATGTTGGAGCCCGAGAAGTGCAGACTGCCGTTACCACTATTGCTCAGGTGGCAGACAAGCTCCGCCGTATGTCTCGCGCATACGGCGAGTGGCAGGAGTTCGACATTCCCGCATTTTTCGATCTGTGGCCGGAACATGCTCCACTCCTCGTTCATGTGCAGGAACGTGTAAGTACGGTAAATGTCACCTTCTTTGCCGACCTGCTGTTGCCTTCCTTCCAGCGGGCAGAACAGTACTGGGCCCGTGAGTTTTTCCCCGCCTACCAGACGGCAAGACCCCCGCTCAACACTTCCGCCGACAGCTCCAGTTTCACCTCCCATTTCCTCGATTTCGAGCAGCCCAAAATGCGGGCCTATTGGGATAAACTGATAGCCGTAATGGGCGAGACCAGGCGCGCGCTCTGGAACGACATCGACTTTCTTGCCGCTACCGCCGGGGGTGAAGAGAAAACGCACTGGCAGTGGGCCTGGCGCGGCAAAGGGCCGCCCGGTCTCGACCGACGGTTGCTTCCACCGCTCCAACAGCTGCCGACACTGACCTTGGGCGTCGAGTTCCCGCTGCCCGCGAGCCGCCAGCCGGGCAGAGTCAGGCGGCTCCGGCGCACTTGGGAAGGTGACGCCAGGCGGCGATTAAAGCGATAGGAAACCGGCAAGGGAGTATTGGCATGCAGAACGTTTTGGTAACGGGCGGCGCTGGTTTTATCGGTTGTAACTTTGTGCGCTACATACTGGAAAACAGTTCGGAAATAGAGGTAACCGTCTACGACAAGCTCACCTACGCAGGCCGCATTGAAAACCTTGACCCCGTCAGGGAGGGCTTTGGGCCTCGTTTTTTCTTCGTGAAAGGTGACATCTGTGACGCTGCGAAGGTGGAGGAAACAGTCGCCGCCCGCAAGATCGACACCATAGTAAATTTCGCTGCCGAGACCCATGTAGATAGATCGATTCTGGATCCCGACGCCTTCGTGAAGACAGACGTTTACGGCACGTACGTGCTTCTGGAGGCGGCCCGCAAATTTGGAAATCTGCGATTCCACCAGATTAGTACCGACGAAGTGTACGGCCATATCGAAGGAAAGCGCAGGTCGGTCGAAAACGATTCTGTGGCTCCCCGCAGCCCCTATTCCGCCAGCAAAGCCAGTGCAGACCTCTTCGTCAACGCCTACCGCATCACCTATGACTTGCCAGTGACAATCAGTCGAGGCGCCAACAACATCGGGCCCTACCAATACCCCGAGAAGGTTGTCCCGCTATTCGTCACCAACGCCCTCGAATCCATGCCCTTGCCCGTTTACGGCGATGGAATGCAGATGCGAGACTATCAATTTGTTGCCGATCACTGCGCCGCAGTCCATCTCATCCTTCGTGAAGGCTCCATCGGCGAAACATATAACATCGGTACAGGTGCAGAGATGACCAACCTGGCTATGGTTGAAATCCTCTTGGACGAACTTGACAAGCCCCGCAGCCTGATACGGCACGTCGAAGATCGCCAGGGACATGACCGCCGATACAGTCTCGACGTAAGCAGGATTATGGAATTGGGTTGGGAGCCCGACTACGCGCCTGAAGAGGCAATCAGGTCGACGGCCCGCTGGTATAGGGACAATCGATGGTGGTGGCAACCTATTCGTGGCGGAGATTTCAAAGACTACTACGAAAAAGTCTACGCGGGTCGCAAGAAGCTCGAAACACACTGATGATTCCTACGTCGATTCGGGCAGGACGCTTGGAAGATCTGCCTGAGTTGCAGCGATTGCACGCCAGCAGTCTGCGCTGCTACTACTACGATGACCTCGCCGACTCCGAGGAGCCCGATCTGCTCAAGGGAGCGAATGCAGTCCTGGTCGACCGGCATTCTGATAGATTAGAGGGTTTCGTCACCTTTGATAGTCTCAGTCGTTCAGAAGCCTTGCCTGCCTCGGCGCCAACCAGAGTACCTCTGCGGGCCGCGGCATTCTCAGTTGCTGGCGCGGCGGCACGACTGCAGTTTCGCGCGCTATTCGAACACGTGCGCCGGCAGCTCCCATCGCAGCCGTACGGGTATCTGTTTTGCGCACTCACCGAGCAAGTTTGGCTCCGTGCCAGCCTACAGGAATCCGGCTTCGAGGGTCTCGACGCCGTCCTGTTCTATGAACGCAAGTCTCATTCAGTTGGGACCGTATGTCAGACTGCTGCGTTGCGCCCGGCGCAGCTAACCGATCTGCATAAGTTGGCAGAAATCGATGCCGCTGCCTTCGAACCTCTCTGGCACATGGGAGTAACCGAACTTCAGCACTTGCATCGCGACTGTCGCTTCGAGATCGCCGAGTTAGCCCGAACGACTGTGGGTTATTCAGCGCTTCGACTGATGTCAGATGGATCGCCTCGAGGATTCGGTTTGGCCCAGGTCGTGAGGCTGGCCGTCCATCCAGCTGTTCAAGGTCGAGGCATCGGTCGCCAGTTGCTGGTGGCGTGCCTCTGCTACGCCAGTCAACTGGGAATTATTCGCGTCTTTCTCAACACGCAAGAAAGCAACCTTCTCTCCAAGAAGCTGTACGAA
>JAPPKG010000667.1:0-18481 GCA_026914085.1 Caldilineaceae bacterium
GGATCCGGGGGTACTCGGCCTGATGACGGTCGAGAGCATCAACATGGTGCTGAAGTTGTGGACGACCGACGCGCCCTTCGACTTCAAAGGGGACTACTGGCATATACATATCGACGAGACCCGTCCGGACATCGGATTGGGGGAGATCCTGCGGCCCTACCAGAAGCCGCATCCACCGGTGGCGATGGCGGTCCTGAAGGGCACTTCGATGGCGGCGCGCATGGCGGGGCAGCGGGGGTTTTTCCCCGTGAGCACGAACCTGGTTCCCATGGCGACACTGGCTGAACACTGGGAGACATTCTGCGCCGGGGCGCGTGAAGCCGGCCGCGAGACGCCTGATCGGAGTATCTGGCGGATAGCGCGCAACATCTTCGTTGGCGAGACGAAAGAGGATGCGTTCGAATTTGCTCTCAACAGTGCCTTCGGACGCTCATTCGCTTATCTGATCGATTTAATCGGTCCCGGGCGTCTGAATGGGTGGAAAGAGGATCCGGAGATGCCGGACGAGGAAGTTACGGCAGAGTACGCGGTGCGGCGGCTGGCGATTGTCGGTGACGTGGATGAGTGCATTCGCCGTTTACAGGAGATTCAGGAGCTTACGGGGGGCTTTGGAACGCTGCTCGCCATTGGGCATGACTGGGATGACAAGCCGCGCTGGCTGCGGTCGATGGAGCTGTTGAAGAATGAGGTGATACCGGCGCTGTAGGGCGGTTGAAGGGGCTGGTGAATGTGGCTCAATTGCGTTACTTCGGGAGTGATGCGATGGGCGTTTGACAGACAGAAACCATGTCTAGTCAGGACGAAAGGGCAGGTGCTCATCGTTCAAAGGGAGATGGAATCGAAGGCGTTCGATCTTTGTTTTTCCTGGTGACCAACTTTATGAAAAGTCGATCCGGGCCAGTTTCGGCCCGGATATGTGGAAAACAGAGTTGAGAGGATTTGACAGTAACGGTCATCTAGGTTAAACCATTCCCGGTGATTGACTGATCACCATATTCCCTACTCTGTCCCCCCCAGCAGGCCAATTCCTAGCTTCAGTGCAACGAATAGCGCACCACTAGTCACATTCTTGTGTGAGTTGTATCCATTCCATCCACTTTCCTAAAGGAGTAAGAAATGAAGAAACTGAGTCTTAATCGAAACGAATCAGGCGGCCTGGTAAACGGCCAACTGAGTCGAAGGAAGTTTCTGCGCGCGGCCGGCGGGGTCACCCTAGCCTCTGTGGTAGCGGCCTGTGCCGGGCCGGCCCCCGACAGCGGTGCGGACGCCGGAGAGGCCGAGGAGGCCATGGCCGAAGCCCAAGGAATTACAATGCTCATCCGCACAGATATCCGCAGTGCGTATGCGGCGGATGATGCGGTTGAGCGCTGGAACAACGAATTTGAGTCACAGGTAGCCATAGAGGAACCGGCCGGCGCTCCGGATACGAAGATTCAGGCTGCTCAGGCGGCCGGCGACCTCATCTGGGACGCATACTCGGTCGTGGTCTTTCCGTGGGACGCTCCCAGGTGGCACAGCCGGGGCTTGATTCAGCCCATGGACGAGTTTATCGAAGCGTCTTCGATTCCAGGCGCAGACGAGGTCGTGCCGGGGATTATCCCGTCGATTTTCGAGGTTCACAAGATCGAAGGGAGCCAGTACGGCATTCCCGGCAATGTCGGTAGTGTCGCATTGGGCTGGTTCTGGGAACCGATGGAGAAGGCGGGATTCGACAGTCAGCCGATGACCTGGGATGCGGTTCGAGAAGCAGCCGAAAAGATCGCCGAAACCAGCCCGGACCTGACTCCATTTGATGCCGCCTGCTCGCCGCTCTGCGATCTGTACGCCATGATCTGGGGGGCAACTGAGACTCCGATTACCGACGATGGCTTGATTGATATCTCCGGCGAGGCGAGCCTGGCGTCAATGACGTGGATTCGCGAGATGGTTGAAGACGGCCTGATGGCACCAGCTACGGGTGAGAATTTCGGCAACTGGTTGAAGGGCGGTACGGCTTTGCTGACTTCGTTCGACGTCCATGGGACCATGGCCCAGCAGACCTTCGGACAGGAAACGGCTACGACCGGAATCAACTTCTTCAGAGAGGATCCCGAAGTGGCCGGTACAAAGGCAGGAACACCGTTCTGGATTAACTCCACGGCTCTGTTGAACAAGGCCGCCAACCCGCAAGGTGCGGTCGACTTTACCCTCTGGTGGTTTGGGCCGGAGAACAAGGCGACGGGACAACAGATCACACAAGTTGCCGCCAAGCCTTGCTACCAGTACACCTACGACGAGTTTGTCAAGGATGACCCGGTTCAGCAGTGGCAACTTGAAGGCATTGAGTTGGTGCGCAACTCGGTGTGGTTCCCATCCAACCTGTTCTTCAACATTCAGAACGGCAATCTCGCGCCGGAGATGCAGCGTTTGCGCGACTCGACCCAGAGCGTCACGCCTGAAGAGGTCATCGAAGTCGCGATGGAAGGAATCCAGATCGACCTCGACGAGTTGAAGGAGTCCGGTGTTTACGATCGGATGATGATGGCCTAGCTGTGGCCACTGATCGGTCAGCGGCAGTCAGAAGAGGTGTCTGGCGCTGACCGATTCCCCGTCCGTATTTCCAGGAGTCTTCGATGACGGCACAATCCGACTCAGGTGGCGGCGGCCTTTTCGCCGCCATTCGCAGGTATCGACAGACAAGCGGTCGGCAGGTCTCCTTTCGGAGGAACAACATCATTGGCTACCTGTTCATCGCGCCGGCAATGGCTTTGTACCTGACCTTCAACGTTTGGCCAATCTTTCGCGGCCTTGCCATGGCGTTTACGGACTACCGTTTTGTCTACCCGGATACGCGCTGGGAGTTCAATGGCATAAGCAATTTTGTCAAGATGGTAGGAGACCGGCGGGCGATGGATGCGGCCGCGATTTCGCTGAAGTATCTGGCATTCGTCGCCCCAGCCATGATCCTGATCGCTCTGATCCTGGCGGTGCTGATTTCCAAGGTCAAGAGAGGGGCGGCATTCTACCGCTGGGTAGTTTATCTACCGGCCGTGCTGCCCGTGGCCGTAATCTTCCTGATGTTCGGCGAGATGTACGGATTTCAGTTCGGCTTTATCAACACTGTTTTGCGGGGCTGGGGAATCGAGAATCCCCCTAACTGGCTGGGGGATCGGACGTTAGCTTTACCCTCGATTGGTGCGGCCCACATTTGGATGATCTTCGGTTTTCCGACTCTCCTGTTCCTGATCGGCATCTACAATATCGGCAGCGAAATGTATGAGGCGGCGTCGCTGGACGGCGCAAACGGTTGGCAGCAGTTCCTGTATCTGACGGCCCCGCTGTTGAAGCCGACATTCGCACTAATCGTCGTGCTGAATCTTCCGCTATTCGGAGTGGTCGAGCCGATGTTAATTCTCAACAACGGTGGGCCGGCCAATTCAACGCGTACGCTTGGCCTGTATCTTTACCAACAGGCCTTCGAACTCGGTGATCTGCGGCTGGGGTATGCCGCGGCAATCAGCCTGGTCATAGGTGTGATCAGTGCACTGATCGCGGGAGTAATCTTTCGCTGGTCGCGACAGGACTAGAGGGCCATGGACGGGCAGATGTTACGCGTGAAGGCGACGCTCACCACAGAGTTTGAACTTAAGCAAAAGGACTGACTGATGGCGACGGAAGCGGATGCAAGCAGTATTGGACAGCAAGCACAGAGAGAGACTGACAGCCAGATGTTCCGGTTGCGCGTGTGGCTGCGGCAAACGGACTTCTTCTCGCACGTTCTTCTGGCAGTCGTTACTTTCATTGTTTTGTTGCCGCTGCTGTGGATCATCTCAACATCTTTCAAGGACCGGCTGGAGTTTTCAACGAATTCAGCGGCTCTGATTCCCAGCAGCTTCAGTCTCGTGAACTATATGTACATGTTTGAAGCGATCCAACAGTTGCCCATTTACATGAGAAACAGCTTTATCCTTGCTGCCGGTGTGACGCTCATCCAGGTGCTTTGCTCTGCACTGGCTGGTTACGCATTCGCCCGGATGCGCTTTTGGGGGCGGGATTTCATATTTGTTGCAATTATTGTTTCGATGTTCGTGCCAAGGGCCGGAGGGCTGATGGCCCTTTACGAATTGATGACTTTTCTTAAGCTGCGCAACAGCATTCTCGGCCTGATCCTGCTCTTCGCGGCCGGTTTACCAGCCGCTATCTTTATAATGCGCCAGGCCTTTCTTGCGATTCCACATGAGGTAGAAGAGTCCGCATTCATTGACGGCGCGAGTTGGTGGCAGACATTCTGGCGAATCGCCCTGCCTCTGGCAACCAGCGCGATGGTCATCATCGGCACGCTAGCCTTTGTCGGCGTCTGGAGCGATTACATCCTCACGTATACAATGATCGACCGCGATGCGCAGATGACTATTTCGGTGGGCATCAAGAAGGTGCTCGCTACCAGCTACGAGTCGGCGCTTTCACCACGGTTCCGCAATCAGTTTGCTGGTGAGGCTGCCGACGCGACGATGCTCCTTTTCAGCGCATTGCCGGTGATTATCATCTACGCGCTGATGCAGAAATGGTTCATGCGGGGTTTGACCGAAGGGGCTATCAAGTTCTAGTCGTTGACAGGTTTCCTACTTTGCCGAGAAGGGAGGACGGAAGGGAGTCTTTCGCAACCTACGAGGTTCGCAGAGCGATTCCGGACGACGAGAGTTCGTAGCCTTGCTTGGCCCAAGACTCAATCTGCGTTTCCGCCGGGAAACGCTTTTTTCTTTCCGCAGCCGGCTGCCGTTGGCGACGAGGACGGTTCCCTAGACCAATCCAAGCTCTTCGTCGATCTCCAACTGGTAGGCGTCGACCTTCTCTGACAGCACCTCCTCCATCGATAAGGCCCTGCCTGCCTCACTTGATTCCAGCATCGCGTAGGATAGTGCAACCGAGCGCGTCCCCTGGGTTGGGTCGACTTCAATGTCCCCGCCGTCTTCGATTGCGAGGCCCAGTTCGCCATATTCGACGGCGAGCAGTTTGCGGTCGGTCACGGGAAAGGGGAAGTCGTAGCCCCAGAGGCGGTCGCCGCCGAAGAGTGCAGCTGTAATGGGTTCCAAGTGGAAGTCTGGCACGAGATCCAGGAGGCTCGCGTCACAGATCGATTCGCCGTCTTTGTGCAGCGTGATGAGCTGCCCAGATCTGTCGGGAGGCAGCTCGAGCGAACCGGCCGAACCGTGGATCTGTCGCGTCCACAGGCCCTGACCATGGGCGGCGTGGTCCTCTATGAACTGGCAGACGGCGCCGTTCTCGAAGAGTATTGTGGCGTATGAGGCGTCTTCGGCGGTGGCTTCAAACTGTGCGGGCATCTCTTTTTGCCACTTACCGTATACGCCAGAGGGATTGCTGGTGGACCGGCCTTCCGGGCCGGCGGCCGGGTTGTACCGTATCGGTTCGTGCAGGCGGGACTGGGCGTAGACGGTGCTAACGGGCCCCAGGTAGAATTCAAGGATGTCAGCGAAGTGGACGCCCACGTCGAGCAGGACGCCGCTTTCGTTTTTCTGGTGCCGCCAGACGGAGATGGTCATTTGGCTGCCGCCGCCCATGGTGTTGTGAATCATGAGGCGGGGCGACCCGATGACGCCGGCATCCAGGAGCGCTTTTCCAAGGCGATTCATGGGATCGCGGCGGTAGTTCTCGGCCACGCTGACGATAGTCCCGCTCTTTTCGGCGGCCTGGCGAATGCGATTGCCGGCGCGTACTGTCAGACCGACCGGTTTCTCTATCATGGCGTGCCAGCCGCGTTCCAACGCTTCTTCGGCTACTGTATGGTGGTAGCGGGGGGTTGTCGTAATATCGACGGCCGCTACGCCCAGGGCTTCGAGCTCCTCCAAGGATTCGACGACCTGCGGGCGTACTCCCAGACGTTCTTCGGCATCGTCAGCCAGCGATTCTGCGTTGGCCCGAACGGGGTCGCAGGCGCCGACCAGCTCGAAGGGCGAAAGCCCGGCATTGTGCAGCTCGGCGAGGCCGTACAGATGGCGATGGCCCATTCCGCCGCAACCAACGATAGCGAGAGGGATCTTGTCCATGAAGGGTCCTTTATGGGGTTGTTGAGGCTGTCGAATCGCCCTGGGATGCAGAAGCTGAGGCACGACTTAAATTGGTTGAGACGGCTACTCTTCGCTCTTAAGAAGCTGCACACTGGATGCGTAGAAAAGGAGCGGCAGGGTCAGGTCCAACAGAGACCAAAGCCAGCCCTGAGAGTTCGCAGGGTCGGAAAACTGGAAACCAACATAGTTGTAGAGAAGGCCGAAAAACAGTGCGACTCCAGAATAGAATACTGCGTTTGCCTCAAGGTATTCCCTGGAAATGGCTTCTTCAGAAGACGCATTCACAGATTGTTTGCGTTGGTAGGCGTAGAAAACCACGATAATCATGCCCAAGACGAGGAGGGGATCAAGGATCCGGTAAACTGTATCGGCTACGCCTTCGCCTGTTGGGTCATAGAATTGGGACGCGATGAATTGCACATAGGTTACTACGGCCAAAACTCTAAGATATATCGAAAACAACGATTTCACGCTCCTCCTCCTTGAGAAAGCGACCAGCAGCCTGGTTTCGTGAACTCAATCAAAATGAGTATATGTTGGGTCTGACAGGGGGACGTGAGACCGATTCAAGCTGACCAACTGTGGTTTTCTGATGACTGCACACCGGTTGGAGACAGTCTACGAAATATAACTCATTCACTTGGCTTTGGAAAAGCGGTTCTGCCACACGCCTCAGAGGATACGTGTAGTCGCAGGAGTGAAAGAGTTGCTCAATTGGCTTCGCCCAAATGGAGTCGGGCGATTGTTTTCTCCGGTTCCCAGACGCCAAGCTCGACAGTGGGCTGCAATGATTCGAAGTCATAGACGACCAGTCGCAGTTCATAGTCACCGGGCAAGAGCTCGACAGGCAGTTCAACCAGATGCAAGGTATCGACCTCTTCCTCAGCCGTCCAGCCGCCGGTCGGCGCATGATCTGTTGACCTGAACAGAACATGGTCCCCTTGGTAGACCCTCTTTCCTTCAGCATCGTGTAGGCGAAGGGAAATCGAATAGTCGATTTCCAACCCGGGCGCTGTACTCCATCGCAGAGCCAGCCAGAGGGAATGACTTTGTTTCAGATAGAATTGTTGCTGTTGGGAGGCCAATTGCTCCTCGCCTTGGGCCAGTGCAAACCCATGGAGTCCTATGCCGCGATCGTAATGGACTGACAGCGGTTCCAGATCGTCGAAGAACGCCCAGGGACGAGCCAGGTCAACATCGGCGTAAGTGTGCATCCGAAAGGCAGGGTACTCATCGCTTCCCAGGTAACGTCCATATTTGCCAAGTAGAACAGTTAAGCGTTCAGTCTCGTAGTGGGACCAGTTCGCCCCGCTGTCGTCGTGCCAGTCCACCAGATTTACAGCTGAAACGTTTTCCATTGCCGACAGCGTAGACACGATTTCCTCAGAAAGGTTGGGCCTGCCCAAATAAACCACATGGGCTGGCGCCGCATTCTGATCCAGATACTCGAAACTGTGATGCCACGTGTAACTGGGAATCAGATAGGCCGATTCAGCGGGGGCCGTGCGCGCGTTCACCACCTGGGACAGCTCTTGCCACTGCGTCGAATACAACTGCTCGATTCCCGTGGCGACGTCGGCCCATTTGACGAAATATGTACGGTAGGTGAGTACACCCTGAACCAGAATCAGGCCACCGACCACAAGGCCAAGAGCGACCGGGGCACTCGCTGCATCATTGACCCAGATGTAGGAATTCCCAGCAGTTGGACTAGCGGGGTTTTTCAATCGATTCAGCCTGAGCAGTGTGACCGTCGCTCGAATAAGACGAGAAAGAGGCCGGAACCGGACCGTCCCCCAGACGCCGACGCCGATAAGCAGGTAGATGGCCGGCACCGCGCCGATCAAGCGCAACGAATTTGGGAAGTTATGATCTCTAGATAGCATTGCTGGCAGAAGCATGACCACCAGCCAAGAGAGCATCAGGCGATTCTGGGGCCGTCGCCAGTGCCACAGTGAGATTCCGGCACCGAGCCAGAAGAAGAATGCTTCCAAAGCGTTCAAGAGCGGTTGGCCAGGCAGATTCTGGCGCGGGTTCGGATCGCCGCTAAAGCCAAAGATCAGAAGATGGCCCCACACGTTGTCGAGAAGGGCCCCCAGCGGATCTCCCTGGCTTGTGCCGCGCCGAAAGACTGAGATTTGACCGCTGCGATAGAGGAAGTCTTCGGGATGCAGAGCAAAATAGACGAGAATCGGTGCGGCCACCAGTGCGGCCACGCCCACGAAAAGACCGACCCACGGCAGTTCGTGCCTGATGCGAGAAAGGAGCCGAGTCGAGTGGTAGGCGACAGTTCCCAGCTCGCCGTCCTCTGTTGCGGACTTTCGCCTACGCCAAGGAAACAGCAGACTCAGGCCAAAGAACAGGAAGAGTAAGGGAGCAAACCGCGCTGCTATGTATGTGTAAGGCAGTAACCCGGCGCATAGTCCCGCCAGCGCGACCCGCCACCAGACGCGTTGCCTCCATCCCCACCAGAGCAGGGCAATGCAGAGGGAAAGCAGGAGAGGCAGAAAATTCGCTCTGTATGCCGTGCGGCCGATGACCGTTAGGCCAAATGAGACTGCCAGAAGTCCAGCCCCGGCGCCGCCGACAAGGAGACCACGCCAAGGTGTGTCTCGTTGGCTATCATCATCGCGTCCATAGAGCAGCCACCCCAACCAGAATACGACAAAGACTGTACCCGCGCTGGCCAGAGCAGTGGGCAGACGAACGGCCAGGACAGTAGTTCCAAGTAAGGAAGTTGTAAGGGCCACAGCGTAGACGATCAGCCCTTCACGCCCATTGTTTTCGGTAAAATAGACGGCGTGTTCGCCTTGAAGTACGTGAAGAGCGTCAACGCCGTGCGCCCCTTCATCGTTATAGAGTCTAGGCGGCAGTTCGCTCAAGCGTTGCAGGCGCAGCAACACAACAGCCAGTGTCAGAGCAACGAGAATCGCCCCGGTTGCCCAGACCAGCCGGAGGCGTTGGTCTTGTCCCGTTTCGGTTTCCTTAGCGATTTGCCCCGAGGATATGGTTTCAGTCATTCAATGTCTTCTACACACCAGCTGTTATGAATTAACACTTATCATATCTACTCGCGGACTTTCCTAAGAATTCAAGTCACATTGGGATGAAATGCGCTGAACGCACTCGGGCAAGCAGCTGATCTCACCTTTAGTGCGCACCAATGTCAACTCTGCCATCCGATTCCCTGGTTTGCTTGTGGAATCTGAGCGTGGCGTCACATTTGGCCAGAACCGACTGGCAACTGCAGGGAGGGTGATCAAGGGAAATCATGCAATGTGCCGGAGTTTCAAGCAGCAGTTCGGAAGGCCTGACGAGAGAGTCAAGCTTCCTGTCATCCATTTCAGACCTCAGGCTGGCGTGATCGCGGGCAATGCGACTCCTTGCTCGCATTTACGCGATTCCAAGAGGCAACATGTATTTTCTGCTCTTCACGGGACTAAAGGGTTGCCCAGCGGTTACAGAGTCCATGTAGGGGGCGAGAGGACAGGAGCTAATGTCAGTTGACCATGTCGAGGCCGCGATAGCCACTACGGCAGACTCTTGTCGTGATGGCTGAGCTGTTCTGTGCCGTCGGCGGTGACAAGGAAGGCATCTTCCAGGCGAATGGCGGTTACGCCCGGGATATAGATACCCGGTTCGAGCATGATGACATTGCCTTCCTGGAATTGCTCCTGGTTGTAGGGGACGATGCGGGGCGCTTCATGGCCGGTCAGGCCGATTCCGTGGCCGGTGTGGTGAGGATAGACTTCGTAACCGCCGGCAGCCATAAAGCTGCGAACTTTGTGGTCCACTTCCTTCGCTACCTCGCCGGGGCGAATGAGAGAGACTGCATAGGCGAGAGCTTCCTCGACGAATTTGTGCATTTCAACTTGCTGGGCCGTTGGCTGTTCGACATAGTAGGTGGCACAGCTGTCGGTCCAGTAGCCGTCAACTACGACGCTCAGGTCGAGAATGAAGGAATCGTTGGCAATTATTTCAAAGTCCAGAGGTGCGGCGCTCATGTTTGCCGGTCGGTGGCCGACGATGCAGTCATTGCCCATCTGCATCCATTTGCCTGCCTCTCGCTCCACTGCCGTCTGTACTTCGGTCCA
Organism: Caldilineaceae bacterium; assembly: GCA_026914085.1. Taxonomy (GTDB): domain Bacteria; phylum Chloroflexota; class Anaerolineae; order Caldilineales; family Caldilineaceae; genus Bin5. Next base: position 10,160 of record JAPPKG010000667.1, read on the forward strand.
GACGTCGATCTCGCGCTGGCCCAGACGCACGGCTTTGCGACCGGCTTCGTGACCGATGGTTGTCAGGCGAAAGCCCTCGCGAATGCGGGCCAATTCCTCCTCGGTTTTAACCGCACGCAGCGGCATAAGCCAGCCTTCGAGCGACAGAGGTTCGCTTCCTGGCAAAGCCTCGCGGAGCGCTTGCCACAGGCCCAGAGTCAAGCTCTTTTCCTCGGCACCAACCCGGCCGGAAGACCCGTTGACGCCGGCGACAAGCTCCCGCAATGCTTCCGCCAGCCGTGCAGGGGCGTCGATCGGCTGTTGAATCGTATAGCCGACAACCGGCACGAACGCGCAACCGGTTTCGTCGCCGAAAGTGGAGGCCTCGCCATATCCTTCATCGGCCAGCAGTGTGAAGTTGCCGCGCTCGAAGAGGAGCAAGGCTGGGGGGGTCAGATTCAGGCCTGTCAGCCAGCGAACACTGTCGATATCAGAGAAGAGCGCCAGTTCGACACCGGCTTCGTCAAGCATCCGGGTCGTCCGCTGTCTTTGCTGTTCGTGCATTGTGATTCTACGTCCTTGTCCTCGGATTCATTGCCAGCGATGTCGGGAAACGGTCCATGCTTCAGGAAATGGAGACCAATATTGATTCTACCACGGCATCTGGCGCTTGGAATACTCCCTGCCGATGCGGGCCGCCTCCTCGGTTGCCGAGCCGACCATCACGCCTTCATCGATGCGTTCGACAACGTCGTGGGGACGCACGCCGTTGAGGAAGAAGACACCGGCCGCATCGCAGGCCGCCTTCACGCGGGCACGGGCGGCGCTCATCTCCTGGGGATAGGGCGGGTCGTGGGCGTCGGGATGGCCGAGGCTCATGCCCATGTCGCCCGGTCCCCACTCGGCGAAGGCGATGCCGGGCACAGCGGCGCTGGCTTCGGCGTTGGCCAGGGCGCGTTTGTTTTCGATCTTGAGGCCGAGCATAATCTCGCCTTCGGGATTCAGCGGCCAGACGTCTGCCTTTTGGACATATTCCTGAGGTGTCACACCCCAGATCTCAGCAGCCATGGACTGTCCTCCGGCACCCCTCCTCCCTTGGGTCAGCCCGTTGGGGCCGTCGGAGAGACCGATAGCGTGGACGGGATAGCGAGAGGACTCGACGAAGACACGGACGGCGCCGGGCGTTTCGGCGTGGCAAAGAAGGATGCCGTGGACGCCGCGGGCGAGGACTTGCTTGACCATCCAGGCGTTGGCTCGCATCACGTTTTCGTCGGTTCCGTCGGTAGGCAGAGTGCAGATGACGGTGGGGGTTCTATGCCCGCTACGCGTTTCGCCCGCAGAGGCCAGTCCGCGCATGAATTCGCCAAGTCCGAAGGGATTGAAGGCGCCATGCTCGAACTCCACCATGAGGTAGTCTGCCCAGGTGTCCCTGTGGGCGGTACCATTCTCGTAGGTCAATCCACCGCGTACACCAGTGTAGTAGATGGGTTGTCCGGCTTCCAGCAGCTCGATTGCTCGGTTAATGCGCGGCATTCAGTTTCCTCGCTCTGAATCTTAGTCTATGTATCGCTGGCGAATCTATAGCGCGCGCAGCGGCTCTTCGATCATGTCTACCAGGGCTTCAAAGAACTGGGCGGCGCGGACGCCGTCGACAGCGCGGTGGTCGCAAGAGAGGGTCAAGGTCATCATTGGGCGGACGGCGGGCTGCCCATCCACGGCAACGACGCGGTCGGCGATGCGGCCCACGGCCAGAATGGCGGCCTGGGGCGGGTTGACGATGGCGTTGAAGGCGTCTACGCCGAACATGCCCAGGTTGCTGATGGTAAAGGTACCGCCTGCGAAGTCGGTGGGTTGCAGGCCGCCGCTGCCGGCGCGGGCGACCAGGTCGGCCCTGCGGTCGGCGATCTCTTCGACGCGCAGGCGGTCTGCGCTGTGAACCACGGGCACGAGCAGCCCGTCTTCGACGGCGACGGCCAGGCCGACGTTGATCTCGGGAACGGAGACGATATTGCCGTCATCCCAGTAGGCGTTGAGGCGGGGGAAGCGGGCCAGTGAGAGCGCGGCCAGCTTTGTAAGCAGGTCGGTGTAAGTGATCGCGGGCCCGTCGGCGGCACCGGAGGAGAGAATCGTACGCCAGTGAATTAACTGGTCGGCGTTTACCTCGCGTACCAGATAGAAGTGGGGCACGCTGGTCCAGCTGCTTGTCAGCCGTTCGGCCATAATTTGCCACATACGGGAAACGGGCTGCGTTTCGGGTTCGATTGCTGGCGGCGCAGGTTCGGCGACTGCAGGCGCGACGGGCACGGGCTGCGCTTCCATGGGGACATCGGCGGCAAGCACGGCGCCCTCGGGCCCGCTTCCGTCCAGTGAGGCCAGATCGACGCCCCGTTCGCGCGCGAGCCGCCGCGCCTTGGGCGAGGCGAGGACGCGTGTGCCGGAACTGGTGGAACGGATGTGAGCCTCGACGTCTTCCTTGGAGATGCGGTCTCCTGCCGCCTGGACATCTGCCAAGTTGACGCCGTGTTCGGCGGCAATGCGAGCGGCGACGGGGCTGGAGGGAAGAGGGGCAGCCGGGCTTGCTTCCACTGCGGGTGTTTCCTTGGGTGCAGCCGCCGCGGGCGCAGAGGGGATTTCTTCGCCTTCGGCCGCGATCAGCCCGATCACCTCACCTACGGGCACCTCATCACCTTCCTGTGCGGTCACGGCGGCCAGAAGGCCGGAGGCGGGTGCTTCGACCTGCACGTCGACCTTGTCGGTAGCCACCTCCATGAGCGGCTCGCCGGCCGTTACAATCTCGCCTTCTTTTTTGAGCCAACGCAGCAAGACACCCACGTCCTGGGCCATCCCCAGAGCCGGCATTATCACTTCTTTGGGCATGCGATCCCCCTTTTTTGGGCGTCCTCAGTTCATTTGACCGGGATGGTGGGCTGTCTTAGCCGCATAGGGTTTTGGCCGTCTCGACGACGTAGTCAGCGTCCGGGATGGTCAGGTCTTCCATCGCCGGGGAAAAGGGAACCGGTACGTTCATGGCGCCAATGCGCTTTACCGGAGCATCCAGATAATAGAATGCGCCGTCGGCGATTACTGATGCAATTTCACCTGTGACGCCATATTGCTGGTATCCCTCGTCGACCACCAGTGCGCGACTGGTTTTGCGGGCGGACTGGACGAGCGTATCGGTGTCAAGCGGGGTCGTCGTGCGGGGATCGATGAGCTCGGCACTGATGCCGATTGAATCCAGTTTGTCGACCGCTTCAAGGGCTACGTAGACCATTGAGCTGGTGGCGACGATGGTTATGTCTTCACCGGTACGCTTGACGTCAGCCTGGCCCAAAGGAAGCGTATACTCTGCTTCGGGTACGGGACCCTGCTCCTGATATAGCATTTTGTCTTCAAAGATAACGACGGGATTGTCGTCGCGGATGGCGCTCTTCATCAACCCTTTGGCATCGTAAGGCGTTGCGGGCAGGGCTACCTTCAGACCGGGGATGTGGCTGAAGAGGGCGTGCAGGGACTGGCTGTGCTGGGCGGCGGAGCGGCGGCTGGCCCCCAAGGTCGTGCGCAGGACCATGGGCACTGTCAGTTTGCCGCCGGACATGTAGTGGGTCTTGGCTGCCTGGTTAACCAGTTGGTCCATCACCAGGGTAGTGAAGTCGCCAAACATGATGTCGACGATGGGCCGCATACCGGTGATGGCTGCGCCGACACCGATTCCGGCAATACCCGCCTCCGAAATGGGGGAATCGATTACACGTTCAGGGCCGAACTCATCCAGCAGACCGACCAGCACTTTGAAAACGGAGCCGGCGGCTGCAACGTCCTCGCCAATGACAAAGACGCTTTCATCGCGAGCCATCTCTTCGGCGATAGCTTCACGAATGGCCTGACCGAATGTAATCTGACGTTCTCCCGGCGCGTGGATGGCCGGGCTGCGATGGGTACCGTTCTCAAGCGTAGACATGATTGTCCACCTCGCTTTCACTGGGGAAAGAGGCCTCTTCGGCGAAAGCAACCGCGTCGTCAACGGCTGTCTTTACTTCCTGGCGGATTCGCTCCAGGACATGCTCTTCCGCCTGCTTACTTTTCAACAGCCAGTCCTCGAGAAGCGTCAAGGGGTCGCGCTTGGCCCATTCGGCTTCCTCTTCGCGAGTGCGGTATGGGCGGTCGATATCGCCGACATGATGCCCGCGGAATCGATAGGTGTTGCAGACGAGGAAGGCCGGACCGCCGCCTTTGCGTGCACGATCGATGACGAGGCGTGCGGTGGCATGTACGGCGCGGATGTCCTGGCCATCGATGGCCTGCGCATGGACACCGAAGCCTGTGGCGCGGCCGACCATGGAGCCGGCGGCAGCCTTGGAGTTGTGCGTATACTCGCCATACTGATTGTTTTCGCAGACGTAGATTACGGGCAGCTTCCAGAGCTGGGCCATATTCATCGATTCGTACAGCAGTCCCTGTCCCAATGCACCGTCGCCAAAGAAACAGACTGAAACCTGATCGGTTCCGCGCAGTTTAATGGACATGCCGGCGCCGGTGGCGATGCCTGCGCTGCCGCCGACGATGCCATTGGCGCCCAGGTTGCCGGTTTCCTGATCGGCGATGTGCATGGAGCCGCCTTTGCCGCGGCAGTAGCCGGCTTCCTTGCCCAAGAGTTCGGCGAACATTTTGTCCAGCGCGGCGCCCTTGGCCAGGCAGTGACCGTGGCCGCGGTGGGTGCTGGTGATGTAGTCGTCCTGGCGCAGGGCTTCGCAGACGCCGACGGCGATCGCTTCCTCGCCGATGTAGAGGTGGGTGATGCCCGGCATGCGGGCGCTGGTGTAGAGATCGTTGGCCGTTTCCTCGAAGGTGCGAATCTTGACCATCTGCTCATAGGCCTGGAGCCAATGTTCGGCGTCCAGATCAGGTAGGCTCGGATTGGTATCGTTCGTTTCACTCATAGCGTCACCCCATGGTTAAACCGGATTCTTACCAGTGCATGACCCAGCCACTGTCAACGTTTATGGCCTGGCCGGTGATATTGCGGGCGTGTTCAGAGGCCAGGAAGACGACGGTGGAGGCGATTTCCTCCTGGGAAACCAGACGGCCCAGGACGGCCAGGCGGCCGATCTTCTCGGTACACCATTCTTCATAGGTTGGTCTTTCGTTCTCAGGCATGTCGACGGTCGAGAACATGTGGATGCGCCTTTGGAGCGGCGTGTCGACCATGCCGGGACAGATTGCGTTGGCACGTATATTGTAGGGGGCAAAATCCTTAGCGGCAATTTGCATGAAGCTGAGCACGGCGGCCTTGGAGACGCTGTAGGGGGGATCGGTCTGTGAGCCGATCTGGCCGGCAACCGAGGAGAAGAAGAGGAAGGTGCCCTGTCGCCGGGCGATCATCGGCTTGTAGAAGGCGTGGGCGGTGTTGACGGCGCCGAGGACGTTGACTTCATGGACACGGGGCCAGTCGGAGGGCTCGAGGTTCCAGAAGGGGAAGCCGCCTTTGCCCGAATCGATGCCGACAGTGAAGACAACGTGGCGTACGGGACCGAGCTCATTCTCGACGCGGGTCGCGGCCGCTTTCAAGGCGGCAAAGTCTGTGACGTCGACCTGCGCGGAAAGTGTTTCGACGCCGTGGGAGGCTGCTTCCTGGGCCACATCAGTCACGACCGGGTCGCGATCGAGCAGTGCCACGGCGGCGCCTTCGGCTGCGAAGGTTTTGGCGATCATGCGGCCCATTCCGTTTGCGCCGCCGACCACGACGGCGACCTGACCTGCGAGTTCCAAATTCATTGCCTTCCTCTGCTGTTCAGAAAGTGCTTCGGGCACCCGGTTCCAGAGTAGTCAATACGTCAACTTTTCTCTGGCGGAGCCATTTCACAACGGCCTCGGATACGTGTTCATCGGGATAGAATTCAGTCTTCTCCGTTCTGCGCCTGGAGTTGAAATTTTTCCAGCAGCTTCGAAGGTGTTCGCCGGCGCAGTTCTTCGACAAATGTCTCGCTGTCCTCCATCGATTGGTCAATTTCAGTGCGATGATCGAAATAGAATGCAAGGGCAGCGTACACTTCAGACAGCGACAGATCGTCTTGGGCAGCAATTTCGTCGGCGCACATGCCCATGCGCTCGTGCCAGATAACGATGTTTTCCACTGTTATCCGGTGTCCGGCGATACGGGGTTTGCCACCTACTATTCCAGGGGTAATCTCGATATGTTGGTCCAGAGATTTGATAGCCATAGGTGTTCCCGACAACGTCTACTTAGCTGGTTTGGCTGTCATGAAATACATTCATACTTGAAGCACTATAGGTATGGTGAATCAAACTCATTGCACTGCACGCTGGATTCAAAGTTCAAGGCTATGGATCCGCCCCGGTGCGGTTCGCTTGCACGCGCGGGGTCAGGTCGAACTGGGTCTCATGGCCGTGGAAGAACCGATGCAGTTCATCTACCATGAGCGAGAAGAATCCGTGCTGCCCTGCCGGGCCTCCGAAGGCGCCGATGTGGGGGCTGAGGAAAACGTTGGGCAGCTGGAGGATTTCGCTGTCGGGCGGCACCGGTTCGGGGTTGAAGACGTCGAGGCCGGCGACGATATCGCCCTGTTTCAGCCTTTCGATGAGTGCGTCCGGGTCGGTCACTTTGCCGCGGGAGACGCTGACGAAGACGGTGCCTGGGCGCAGGCGGGCCAACTCTGCTTCGCCAAGCATCCCTTCGGTGGCGGGCGTGTGGGGTACCAGGCAGACGACGACATCGCAGGAGAGGACGTGTTCCAGGCTCGTCTGCAGAAAGCCCAGTGCCTCGGGCAGCTCCCGCGGCAGGTAGGGATCGTGGACCCAGATTTCGGTCTCGAAGGCGCGCAGGAATTTCATGAGGCGCCGGCCCATGTGTCCGCAGCCTATCAGGCCGACGCGGCGGCCCCAGAGAAGACCCTGCATACCCTGCATCAGGGTGGGGTCGAACCTGGTGTGGCCGGCGATCATGCGGCGAAAGTGTGCGGCGCCGTTTTTGAGGCTGACGAGAATCAGGGCCAGCGCCCATTCAGAGACCGGGTAGGAGGAGTGGTTTGTGGTGTCGACGGTGCGGATGCCGCGCGCCCAGGCTGCGTCGAGGTCGATGCGGCTGGCGAAACGATCGCCCTCCATTTCGCCGATGAATTTGAGCGCGGGTGCGGCGTCAAGCATGTCGGCCGTCACCGTCGGCGCGCCCAGACAGACGACAAGGGCGTCATGGCCCGGCAGCGTTTTCGAGAAATCCAGCGCGGCTTGGGGGTCGGTGTTCGTGTCGTAGATGCCGCCGCCTTCGCAGGAGAACCAGTCCCAGTCGGCAAACGCTTCCAGCCGGGTCAGGTCCTGCGGATCGACATGGTTGTGACGAATGTCGTCGTTGAAGGCCAAGAGTACTCTGGGTCGGTTTTGGGACATAGGCGTTTTTTCAGACTGTAGGCTTCAGGTCAGCCAAAGTTCTCTGACTGTTGGGATTGCCCGGCGGAAACCTTCTTCGCCGGTCTTGCTGGCCTCTTCGACAGAGATCCAGCCGTCGAAACCTGCATTGCGGAAGCGTTCGAAGAGGGCATTCAGTGGCGTAACGCCGGTCCCTATGAGAACCGGCTCGAACGAACCTGCCTGCCTGATGTCGCTGACGTGGACTGCGGCGACGCGCGGCAGGACGGCATCCAGCACGGTCAGCGGGTCGTCGTTGACCGCCAGCAGATTGGCGGTGTCAAAAAGGAGCTGCAACCCGCTGTCAGCGGTCCTGTCGCAGATTTCGAGAAAGACAGAGGCTGTCTGGGAGAAATCGAAATAGGTCCAGACATAGCCGATGGCATGGTTCTCATAGACGAGCGTGACGCCGGCGGCTTTTGCTTCGTCGACCCATTCCGACAGGCCCTCTGCTGCCCAGGAAACACCGTCCTGGCGGTTGACGCCGGGGTGGTTCTGTCCGGCGGTGACGCGCAGGAAGCTTACACCCAACTGTGCTGCGGCGTCGATGTAGCTGCGGAGCTCCTGGCGGTGTTGCAACCTCACGGCGGGATCCGGGTGGGTAAAGTCGGTATAGGTCACCATACCTGCAATGACTACGCCTGCGTCCTGCGCCTGCCGCCGCAGTCCGTTCAGATACGGGCTTTGCAGAGAGTCCAGGTGGGCCACACTGATGTCGGCGCCGTCCAAACCGATGTCGGCGGCCAGGCGGAACCAGTCGGCCAGTGTGCGATCGCCGCGGCTAATTTCGGGGTAGAGGGAGGCGGGGAGGCAAGAAAACGGCATTGCGCTATGACTCGGAGATGGCCACGACCGCACCCGAAGAAGCGTCGCAGTAGATGAAGCGGCTGTCGGGATCGGCGCTGAGGCCGTGCGGCTCCG
>JAPPKG010000471.1:0-18347 GCA_026914085.1 Caldilineaceae bacterium
CCCCCCTACTGCCTCATCGACCGGGTGTCGATATTGGTGACAGGTGCCTAATCGAGGGTGTCTAGCCAGACCACTTCCCGCCAGTCCCATCAGATCCCCGTTGGTGCCGGCCTAGTGCCTGACCTCGCACCCTCCCCAACTAACGGACTCCACCGTACGGCCGGGCCCAGCGCCTGTACCACGTCTCGCCCAAAGACGGCGAAAAGTTCCAGCCACCGCTGGCGCCGATTCCCCGCCAGACCGTTCCCACCCCAAATCTGGGATGCACCCGGCACAGCCACTTTTTTGACAGGCATGGTAGCGCCGAATATAATGAAGACTCTGTGCGTATACCGCCGAACGGTGGCATGCAAAGGAGACAAACATGGCTGAAGAGAAGTCGGACGCTAACCCTTTGGAAGACGCGGCGGCCAATTTAAGTGCAGATCTGGAGGGCAAACGGGTGGACTTGAAGAACTCCAGCGTTGACGGCGTTCAGGGAGGCCACGTCTCCATGGCAGACTCCGCGGCTAAGTCAGTCCGTGCTCAGGCACTGAACATGTCCGAATCCGCGGCTGGATTTGTGAGCACGAAGTCGCTGGACATGCGTGAAGCTGCGATTGGATTCGCCAGCAGCGAGCAGATCACCGTTAAGAGCGGGAATATTGGATTTCTGGCGGCTGGCCGGTTGAAGGCAGAGGAACTGTGTACTTGGCTGCTGGTTGCAGGCAAGGTGGAGGGCAACGTGAAGACAACACTGTCGCCCCTGTCCGCATTGGCAATGGGAGCAGGATTTGGCTTGGTAGTGGTGCTCTTTTCCAGTATCTTCGCACGTCATCGCCGCCGGCAATTGAAAGGCCCGCACAGCACAGAGAACTGAAATAGGCGCACGGCCATCTGTAGGCGAATATGGCTTCGCCAGCGCACTCCACAGGACATAACTTCGCGAATTGAATTACCTGCGCAATCTAGAGAAGAAGAGAGTCGAAGAAAGATGTCAGAACTTACTTTGAACGCCAACCCTCGCAGCCTTACTGGCCGCAAAGTGCGTCGGCTTCGCCCCGAGGGGATCGTCCCTGTCGTGATTTACGGGGGCGGCGACCCACCGCGAAACGCCCAGGTGGAGGGCGCCGAATTCGAGAGAGTCTTGCGCGACGGAGGCAATTCTCAGCTCGTGAAGCTCGAGTTAGCAGGCGAGGACTACAACGTGCTCGTAAGGGAAATCCAGCGCCACCCCGTGCGTCACAACCTCCTGCACGCCGACTTCTACACCGTCAACATGACCGAGACGCAGCAGGTTAGCGTGCCTCTGGTTACTTTCGGCGCCCAAGTCGTTAGCGCCGACCTTGTGATGGTACAGTCGATGGATAGTGTGGAGATCGAAGCGCTGCCCGCCGATATACCCGCTCATATTGAGGTCGATGTCTCTCGTTTGGAAACTCCTGAAAGCCCTCCGATTACTGTCGCAGACCTGCCAAATATCCCAGGCGTACTTTACGTTTCCGATGCGGATGAGCCGATCTGCAGTTTGATTCTCTCCCGCGCTGCAGTCAGCGAGGAGGAGTTGGAGGAGGAAGAAGAGTTGCTGGATACCGATGTCGAGCCGGAGGTCATCGGACGAGGCCGAGACGAAGAGGAAGAAGAAGAATAAGTTGTTCCCGCCAAGTTATCGAAAGCGCCGGCCACGAAGCCGGCGCTTTTTCGCGTGTTCTGGTAGTTGTACGATCAATTGTCCCAACTCTTAGCAAACTGTTTCCTCCGACTCGGAACAGAAAGCAACTTGGCCCGTTTCAACTGTTACAAAGGCCGGCTCACTGCTTCTTCTCCGTGTCCTCGTTGGCTTCAAGATCAACCGTGGACGGGACTGCCAGAAGAGGGCGCTTCAGGAACGGCATCGGGTCTACGGCAACGCCGTAAATGCGCAGCTCCCAGTGCAGATGCTCCCCCGTACTGCGCCCCGTGGTGCCGACCAGCCCGATCGGATCCCCGGCCTGTACTGTCTCCCCTGGGCCGACTAACGCCTCTTGCAAATGCCAGTACCCCGTAAACAGTCCCGCCCCATGGTCGAGAATGACGCTGATGCCCCGCACCGTCAAGGGCTCGGCAAGAGTGACAACGCCGTCCGCCGGTGCAAGTACGGGACTGCCTCCAGGCGCAGCAAAATCCTGTCCCGTATGGTAGGAAAAGTACTGGCCAGAGTTGTAGTTGCGGCGGACTCCGTACGGGCTCGTAGTGGGAAAGGCTGACTGCAAAGGCAAGAGGAACGGGCTGCGCCACTGAATCGGAGTAACCGTGCGCGACCAGACGGGCATAAGGTAGTCCAATTCCGCCTGCGAAGTCTCCTGTTCGATCAACTCGTCTTTGTCCGCTGGCAACCTGATATTTTGAACCGCAAAGACCTGTCCCTGTACAAACACCGGGAAGGATTGCGAGACGGTGACGCCGCTCGTGGCCTGATAACTTAGGCTAAGAGAGTAAACCCCAGGCTCCAATGAGGCTGCAATCGGAACGTACCCGCCCCATACAGTAGCTTCTCCTTCCGCCTCCTCTTTCCCTTTGATCGCAAGGGGACGGATTCCCAACGGTGCACCGTTCCAAGACGCCTCAAGGGCGAGAGGCCTGTCTACTACTGCTTCCAGCCAGCCGGCTTGGCCTTGGACGATAGTTGAAGGGACATTCACTATCTGGACTGATCCAAAGGGAATCGGTGTGGGAGCAGAATCTCGCATTAGCCGAATTGGTTGACCAGGAAACAGACGCGCGGCTGGCGTCGAGTTGTTGAGAATCGCCAACCGAAGATCCGGCAAACCCTCCCTTTCTGCAATAGACCGTATTGTGTCGCCAGGCCTTGCAATGACAGTCCGGCGGGCGGCGCCCGGCGGGAGCAGAAGTATCTGGCCGACGTTCAGTGCATTCGGGTCGGTAAGCTGGTTTGTGGCCGCCAACACCTCCAGCGGGACATCCAGTTCAGCAGCGATCGACGCCAAGGTATCGCCCTGTTTGACCACATAGGTGTCGCCTGGTGACTGCGCGGCGACTTCCTCCGGCTGCAATACGACCAGAAGAGCCAAAAGCAAGAGACACGCTATCAGGAGGTGAGAAAAGATTCTCTTCCCTTGCAGCGACTCGAAAAAGTCCGAATTGGCTGACTCTTGAAAACGCAACTGTACTCCCTTTGGCGAGGACCCGTGTCTTGACGACCGGCTGCCCATTCGCTCTCACAGTCAAAGTTCGCAGGCAAAGTCGCGCGTATAGTGCCGAACGGCTGTCATTCTCTTCCCGGTGCTACCTATTTCAGCCGACCTCATTGCCGGGTGCCAGCAACATACCTGGTTCTCCTCAGAGCAGTTACTCCGTACCGGGCTCGTATACTTCAGGCTTGAGAACGCCGATGTAGGGGAGGTTGCGGTATTTCTGGTTGAAATCCAGCCCGTAACCGATGACAAACTCATTGGGGACGGAGAAACCGGTCCACAAGACGTCGATGTCTACTTCCCGCCTTGTCGGTTTGTCCAACAGAGTAACAACCTCCAGGCTGGCAGGATTTCGGGCGCTGAAGAGCCGGGTAAGATAGGCGAGGGTTTGTCCGCTGTCAATGATGTCCTCGACCACCAGGGCGTGGCGGCCTTCGATCGGTTCATTCAGATCCTTCAGAATGCGAACCACACCGGAGCTAGTAGAAGAGGCGCCATAGCTGCTGGTAGCCAGAAAGTCCACTTCGTGCGGGATTGAAATTGCTCGCATGAGGTCGGCAATGAAGACGATACTGCCCTTGAGAACAGCAATCAACAAAAGGTCCTTTCCCGCATAACGCTCATTGATCTGACTGCCCAGTTCGCGTACACGGCCCTGAATCTCCTCCGCGGAGATCAGTACGCGCTCAATGTCCTGACACAGCTGACCCCGCTCGCACGCATCGGCTCTCTCTTCATTCACCACCGCGACTCCTGGTGAGCGTTTTGCCATGTGCCACGTCTCCTGTTGTGTGGTCTATTCGATCGACGAAAACAGTTGCGGGGTATCCAGCGCCAACTCCGCAGGCTGACCAGCAAGCCTGGCATGAGTGAGGATCGTATCATTCGCTGCAGGGGCTACCAAATATGCCGCCATCCGGCTGGCACTTGCCTACGACAGCAAGTAATTCGCTGAGAATCATCGCTGTTGCCCCCCAGATGGTCTGATCCTGAATGGCGAAAAAGGGCACCAGCGCAGAACGATCGGCAAGCTGCCAGGCCTCCCTCCGACGGTGTGCTGGGTCCAGAAGGGTTGCCAGTGGCACTTCAAGCAACTGGGCAACTTCGCTGGGATCGGGTCGAAAAACTGGCTTGGCGTTCAGTCGTCCTACGGTGGGATAGACTTCATAGTTACTGGGTCGAATGTAAAGATCGGTGAGCGTGCCCAGAACCTCTACATTCTGGGGCGCGACTCCTAATTCCTCGTGGGTCTCTCGCAACGCCGTCTCGGTCAGATCCCCGTCCCCTTCCTCGCTGCCTCCACCGGGAAATGCGACTTGGCCGCTGTGCGTCCCATCATACGTGGGTCGCAAAATCAGGGGCACATGCAATCGGCCCCGAATGCTATAGAGCAGGACTAGCACACCGCTCTGGCGAGCCGGCTCATCTGGTCTGTCATCGGGGTGCCAGCCAGGTCGCGGCAGCGGCGCCATCAGTGCCTGAGCCGGGCGTCCCGGGAGTGGCGCGGCCAGTTTCCTCTGCAGACAATCAAAGAAACCCTCTAAGGAATCGTTCACAACTACCCAGTTCCCCGTGGCATGCAGACGGCGCTACGCTTGGTCGGACCGACGGAACTGAAAGACGATCCGTCCCTGCTCGTCCACTTCCCAACCATACTCATCAAGAAAGATTTCGCGGTCGGGCAGGCTCAGACGGCGGGACTTTCGGTCGAAAGAAAACGGGACAGTGCCGTTTGCATCCGTCAAAACGCCCGTGGCAAGGTCGGGATCGCGCCGGGTGAAGCGCATCGTTGTCTCCTCTTGGCGACCTACCCAGAGTACTACCGGACGCACGCTCATTGGCCGGTGGGCTCCCAGAACAGATGAAAGGCTCTGCTGCTGCCGGGCGTGATTCGAACGTTGTGAGCGATCTGATGTCCTCCCACCCAAACGACTCGCTCCCCGTCCAAAACAACGGGCCACCCCGAGCGAAGATAGCGCGGGACCTTGCGATCAGTGAAGTAGTCGGCCAGAGGTTTGCCGTGGCCGCCCAGCCCCAAGGGCTCAAACCGCTGGCCCGCACGGGGGGTACTGAGACTGAGCTGCTGAACAGCGTCAGCGTCGATGTACGCCTCCCATCTGGAGAGTCTCCCTTCGCTCTGCGCCGGTAGCTGTCCTGGGGCACCGGTCAAATTCTCCGCCCACTCGTATCGCAGGTCCCGACAGTTCATCTCTTTGCAGCGCAGGGTCCAACGGTTTACAACGATCTCTCCTTCCTCAATCAACTCTCTGGCAGGATTGCTCGCCCGCCAGTTGCCATCCAGATAAGGATGCTCCGGCACAAATGGTGTAACGTCTCGATGGTGCAGGCTGAATGCGTCTTGCATTCGGGTCATCATTACGTCGGCGAACCAACTGTACGGGCCGCCGGAGCTGCTTTCATCACAGAGAGTACGTCGAAGGCGCTCAACAGCTTCAAAGCCGAGGTCGGTTAGGGGGCGCCCCAGCTCTCGAGCAGAAGCTCGCAGCGCCTCTCGCTGGTCGGCCGGACCCAGACCCCGGAAAGTATGCAGGTCGAAGACCTGCCGGTTGGCTACATTAGAGGAAGCTTGCCCAGACTTCGGCGACGAAGAGGGAAGCAAGGCTGACGCTTCCCCAATATCGCTTCTCCGTCTTGTCGCGTCCAGTGCCTTCTGCGTGTTGTGCCCCACCCGCTGGGCTTCACCCCTCATCACCGAGGCCGTTCTGCAAAGAGTAGCGAAAATCCTTGGATTGAGTTCTTCAAGTAGCGGCAGTACCTCGTGTCGAATCCGATTGCGCAAGAATGTCGGGTCCTGATTGGACGCGTCTTCACGCCACGGGATATCGTTTTCCCCGAGATATTGCAAGATTTCTGACCGGGCGATATTCAGCATTGGTCGCACCACTCGAACGCCGGGCACCCGCTGGTCTTGAAGAATCAACGGCCTCACCGCCGGCATCCCGGCCAACCCGTGCACGCCGCTGCCTCGAATCAGATTCATCAGCACGGTTTCAGCCTGATCGTTGGCCGTATGCGCCACAGCCACATCCACAGGGCAGCCTTTGACTCGCTGGTCGACAGCCACTTGGGCCAGAAACTGATAGCGCAATCTGCGCGCAGTCGCCTCCATATTGCCCTTCTGGTTCAGCGCTCCCGACGACAATCTGGTCGTCTCGCAAGGTAAGTTCCAGCGTCTGGCCGTTTCAACGACAAACGCCGCGTCATCGGCAGACTCGGGTCGGATATTGTGGTCGAGATGGGCGACGACCAGATCAAGGTTCCATTCAGTGCGCACGCACGTGAGCAGGTGCAGTAAGGCCATACTATCCGCGCCCCCGCTGACAGCGACGACTACCTTTGCGGCTCGGCCTTCATCTTGAGTCGGAGAAGGGAAAAGATCTTCCCTGGCCCGCATCTGTCCAACCAATTCAAGCAGCCTCCGATTGTTATCCGACAGTGAGGCTTGATCAGGCTGTGTCTGGTCGACCTCGGAACGCTCTCCAGCATCCTGAGACTCCGAATATTTATGAGTTTCAACCAGGAGATCAACTCCTCTCTTCGCCATGCCCCAGCATACTTTCCTCGGCAACTGTCCCCGTGAAGATTGCGGCTTCATGCCCTTGGCTACTTCCTGGTTCACCACAATAGCATAGCGGAGAGCGGCGGACTTTCGCAAAATGGATCGATGAATATGATGCTACGGTTAAGTCACTTGTATTTTGTGTCAATTTTGCCTATGGTATACTTGTATCGTTAAAGGTACTGCAAAAAAGGCAGCGGGCTGCCCGGCCGCCCGCCGCTGATCTGTCCCTGCAAGAAATGGAGATTTCCACGGAGTGGCAAACCCGCTAGACTGGCTGTTAGGGCTTTTTTCACTCGATATCGGCATAGACCTGGGAACGGCAAATACCTTGGTTCACGTGAAAGGCCGAGGGGTCATCATTGACGAACCGTCGGTGGTTGCTATCGACAAATCGTCGAAACGCCGCAATTCGGTCAAAGCAATCGGGCAGGAGGCCAAGGAGATGGTCGGCCGCACGCCTTCACACATCGTTGCCGTACGCCCATTGCAGGACGGCGTCATCTCCGATTTCAAGATGACGGAAGAAATGATCCATGCCTTCATCGGCAAGGTTCACGGCAACCGGGCCTTCGGTACCGCCCGCCCACGCGTTGTTATCGGCATCCCTTCCGGCGTGACCGAAGTGGAGAAACGTGCTGTTCGAGACGCAACCGTCAGTGCCGGCGCGAGGGAGGCCGGCCTTGTCGAAGAGCCAATGGCTGCCGCCATTGGTGCCGGGCTGCCTGTTACAGAATCCGTGGGCTCGATGATCGTGGACATCGGCGGTGGAACCACCGAAGTGGCTGTAATCTCAATGGGCGGGATCGTGGTCTCACGCTCAATCCGGGTTGCCGGCGACGAGATGAACGAAGACATCGTCAACTACAGCCGCCAAAAGTACAATCTCTTGATTGGCGAACG
Source organism: Caldilineaceae bacterium (assembly GCA_026914085.1). Taxonomy (GTDB): domain Bacteria; phylum Chloroflexota; class Anaerolineae; order Caldilineales; family Caldilineaceae; genus Bin5. The sequence goes on from JAPPKG010000471.1 coordinate 7,657, forward strand.
TATGGCCGAGCGAGTCAAGATTGAAATTGGCTCTGCGTATCCGCTTGAACATGAGCGTACCATGATCATACGCGGCCGCAATCTGATTACCGGTCTGCCCGAAGCGATCGAGATCAGTTCCGTTGAAATCAGAGAGGCTCTGACCGGCTCCGTAGAGGTCATCGTCGACGCGGTCAAGGATACATTGGATGATACCCCCCCGGAGCTCGTTGCAGACCTGATGGAGCATGGAATCGTACTGGCAGGCGGCGGCGCTCTTTTGCAGGGGTTGGCCCAACGCATTCAGGACGAAAACCGCATGCACGTCTATGTTGCCGACAACCCGCTATCCTCGGTCGTGCTGGGGACGGGCATGATCCTGGAGAAACCGGAGCATTACGCCGAAACGCTGACAACGATGCAGCGCAAGAGTACGATAAGGTAGTTCCCGGCTCGTGTAGGCAAGTCTTGTGTGCCCCTATCTGAGTTAGCATCAAAAGGCCTATGCGTAACAATGATCAACGCGGTTGGGGTAGTGTCAATTTTGGGCTCAAATTAGTCATCCTCACTCTCATGGCCGTACTGCTCCTGGCATTGCAGCAGACCGGCCGCCTGGGGACAGTGGAAGGGCTGGTCACCATGGTAACCGCGCCGGGCCAGTCCGGACTGTCGACTCTGACCAACCGCCTTTCCGCGTCCCTGACAAATCTGCGTAACTATCGCTCCCTCCAGCGGCGGCTAACCGAATTAGAACGCATCGTCGAAAGTCTGAGCGTCGAAAACCTGCGTTTGCAGGAGGTAGAGCGCGAAAATCAACGCTTGCGGGAACTCCTGCAATTTGCCGAAACCAGGCCTAGCTTCGAATTGCAGGGCGGGCAAATCATCGCCCGCGTAATTGGAAAAAACGCCACCAATTTCCTCAATGTGGCAATGATCGATCTCGGGGCGCGGCACGGCATCAGAGTGGGAATGCCGGTGGTGAACGAGCAGGGCCTTGTAGGCCGGATCAGCGAAGTAACCTCTACAACGTCCAAAGTGCTCCTTATCACCGATCCGTCCAGCACTGTCAACGCAATCTTGCAATCGAGCCGGTTGACCGGGGTCATCAGTGGAAGGCCCGGCTCCCATCCGGTTATCGGCTTCCTTCCCCAGGGTACGGAAATCGGTGTAGGTGAGGTGGTTCTTACCTCAGGCATGGGCGGCACATTCCCCAAGGGAATCCATATCGGACAGGTCGTGGAGGTGCGGCAGCGGGACGTAAATGTATTTCAGGAGGCTGTTGTAAGGCCGACGGTAAACTTCGGCCAGCTCGAGGAGGTGATGGTCGTCACCAACTTCGACCCATCTGAGTTTGTGCCGCTGCTGGATACTTTACCGGATCCGCCAGGAGAGACGAGTGACGAGTGATTGGCATCGTCTGGGACCAAGAGGAATCTCCGCAAAAGGGAGGAACAGGGGCTCATTCTTCGGGTCGCTCGGGGCACAGCAGGACGGTGCTCGGCAGGTCCGCGCAAGGAGGGCATTCACTTCCTCATTCTCCTCTCCCACCCTGGGTACTTCTTGGCTGATCGTTCCCATTCTTGGCGCGGCAGCCGTCGTTCAGGTCGTGGTCGTCCCGAAGTTGGCCGTACGGGGAGTCTACCCGGATCTTATCCTGCTACTTGTAATTGCCAGATCGCTAATTGCCGGCGCACGCGGCGCAGTTTTCTGGGGCTTTGTCGGCGGGCTCTGGATGGATGTCCTCAGCGGGGGGGCAATCGGTGCCTCTAGTTTGGCCTTGATGGCCACCTCGTTTCTGACTGGAATCGGCCATAACGCCATTTTCCGGCGCAATTCCTTCGTACCCTTCTTCGTCGCGTTGTCTGGCACTCTCGTCTTCTCGCTGATCTACCTGGCTATTCTGATCGGCGTCGGCTACAGGTTCCCGCCCGGTCCGTTAGTAATCAATCTGGTTGTCCCGGCCACCCTGTACAACTGCGCCGTGATGTTCCTGGCGACACCAGTTTTGAATCGTTTGCCCGAGCAAGCGGCCTATCCGTAAGTCCCGGATTTCAGCAATCCCAATGCACACGAAAAGTTGTTTCCGGTTGCAGTAAACATTTATGGACGAACGCGCAGCTCACACAGCAACATCAACTTCCATTATTGTCCGCCTGACGCTGGCGGCGACCTTTCTTGCATTCTGTTTCCGTCTCTATTCGCTGCAGATCGTGAGCGGCGCATCGTACCAGGAACAGGCGGCCGTCAACAGATTGCGGGAAATCGACACCCATGCGCCGCGCGGCGTCATCTATGATCGGAATGGCGAAATCCTGGCGCGTAATCGCCCCAGCTTTGTCATTGCCGTCATCCCTGCCGACCTACCCGCGGACGACCTCAACACGGACATCGATGAACAGCGCATCGCGCTGGAAAGGCTGCTTGCCGTTCTGGAGGCAAATTTAGACGCCGAAATGGCGATTCGCATCGCCGAAGTGATGTTTCTGCACCTGGGCCGGGAAGACTTTAGCAATACCGTCGAATCCGCCGGGATCAGCCTCTCTTTTCGTCTCATTGACGTGGAAGTCATAGAACTGGACGATGAGGGACGCGAAGTCGTCAAGGTAGAACCTACCCTGATTCCTGATCTCTCCGAGCCGCTCCCCATCGGTGGGCTATTGGCGCTCTTGGAGCGAGCTGTAGCCCACGGAACACAAGGAAGTTCTTACAAGCCAATCTCTGTACTGGAACTTGTGGATCGCGAACGAGCTTTTCGGGTAGCTGAGCAGACCTATCAACTGCCCGGCGTCCACGTTCTGCAAAAACCGGTACGGGAATATCCCTACCGAGAACTGGCCGGCCACGTGCTGGGCTTCTTGGGGCCGATCCCCAAGCTGGCCGCTGAAAGCTACAAGGAAAGAGGCTATGAGGATCCGAACGAGCCGGTCGGTCTGAATGGACTGGAGTATGAGTACCAGGACTCCCTGCGCGGCCTCCCGGGCAAAAGGCTTGTCGAAGTGGATATTCTGGGTCGGGAAAGTCGAACCGTCAACATAATTCGTGAACCCGAACCCGGTCTGAATCTGAATCTGAGCCTGGATATCCGCTTGCAGGAAGTGATGCACAACGCCCTCGCTCGCCAACTTGAAGAGACCGGCGCCCCCCACGGAGTAGCGCTGGCTATGGACCCCCGCGATGGGGCGATGCTCGGCCTGGTCAGCCTGCCTAGTTACGACAACAATATCTTCTCAGAGGGACTGGGAGAGGAATATCAGGCCCTGGAAGTGGAGGATGACACACGTCGTCCGCTGTACAATTACGCCATCGGCGGACTTTACCCTCCCGGTTCAACTTTCAAACTGGTCTCAGCCACAGCAGCTCTCGCTGAGAATGTCATCACCCCCTATACGACACTTGTTGACCGAGGGCCGATCTACCTGCCAAACTACTTTTTCCCTGACGACCCAACCCAGGCCCAGGAATTCGTAAGCTGGAACCATAAGCTCAATATCTTGCACGGGACTATGACCATTGTCGAGGGGCTCGGCCTTTCCAATGACATATTCTTCTACTATCTGGGCGGCGGTTACCCCGATTTTATGGTTGGATTGGGCAGCGAACGCATGGCTAAGTGGATGCGGCTCTTCGGTTACGGAGAGGTTACAGGCGTGGACCTGCCAGGAGAGGTCCGGGCATTCGTTCCGGACGAACAGTGGAAGAGACTGACGAAAGCTGAATCCTGGACGACCGGTGACAGTTACAATACGGCCATCGGCCAGGGCGATGTCTTGGGCACACCAATGCAGGTTCTGGTCAGCACTGCCGTGGTTGCCAACGGCGGCCATGTGGTCAAACCCCAGTTTGTGCAGGAACAGGTAGACACGCAAAACCAGGTACGGTGGCAATACGAACCGGTAATCGAGGAGCGCGTGCCAGTTGACCCAGGCCTGCTTGCCTTCGTACAGAGGGGGATGTGGCATGCGGTCAATGGCAACTATGGGACCTCACCCAATAGTCGCGTCGATGGCATTACTGTCGCCGGCAAGACCGGCACGGCAGAGTTTTGTGCTTATGATCCGGAGATCCAGGACTGTACCGATCGTGACCACGAAGGCAATCTTCCTTTCCACGCCTGGTATACAGCCTATGCACCCTATGATGACCCTGAGATCGTTGTCACAGTGTTTGTTTACTCAGGAGGAGAAGGATCGGCCGTAGCCATCCCTGTCGCGCAAGAGACTCTTCACGCCTGGTTTCACGAGCTGCGTCCCTAGCGAACCCGCCGATACTGGGTTTCGTTGCGCCGCGCGACCCGCAGTTTCGGCTTTCACTTTCCGCCTTTAGATCTGAACTGTTGCCCGCGAACGCTTTTCTACTATTCTCCATAAGGATCGAATGAGTACTCGCAGCTTTTCCTCAACGAGGGGCAGGTTTTCCTCCAGGCCGGACGTTCGCATCAAAGGCCGGGGAGGCTATACCGTCGTCGATGTGGCAGACGACAAGGGCGCGTGGGCGGAAGTCGTCGACTATCTCGCACGTCATATCTCGCAGGCTGATGGCTTCTTCCGAGACGAGCGTATGTCGCTGGCAATTGGCGACAGGACGGTCACTGCAGACGACCTCCAGGCAGTAAATGAAGTTCTGGAGGAACAGAATATCGTTCTGGTGTCGCTGCACACGGGCAATCGCGGCTCCTTTCAGGTAGCAAAACAGTTGGGGCTGGACGTCATTTGGGAAGGAGATACGCCGCCGCCTGTAGTCAGATTGGAACCCAAGCAAGTCAGAAACGGAGAGCGTCTTCCCACCCAAGAAGCGCGCGGGCTCTACCCGGCCTCTCTTGGTGAAGACGGTGGCCTTCCGCCTGGCCGCGACTTTCACGCGACACCGTTCGAGTCACTGGCCCAAAGAGCGGTCGGTACCGAAAGGGAAAGTGAGCAGGCTGCTGTCACACCCTGGGCGGACGAACCCAGCGTAGAAGCCGCACCCCCACCGTACATCTACCGGGGCAACCTCCGCTCCGGCCAGTCGATTCGTCACGCAGGTTCAGTCGTCATTCTGGGCGACGTCAACCCGGGGGCGCAGGTGATCAGCGGCGGCGACGTACTGGTTTGGGGGCGCCTGCGAGGAACTGTGCATGCGGGCGCCATGGGAGACAACCGTGCCATCGTAGCCGCACTTGATTTTGAACCTGTGCAGATGCGGATTGCCCGCCACATTGCCATGACGCCAAAAAGTGCATCCAGCAATCCCGGCTACTGGTTCTGGAAACGAGAAAACAGCGGCAGGCCCGAAGTGGCCAGAGTCATCGACAATCAGATAGTTGTGGATCCCTGGGATGCAAACAGGTGAAACAGTGAGGGGCGATCTCTCGCCCACCGCCAATGCAACCCCGGACCATCGAGACGATGATGCAGACGGGGGGCTCGTCCTGACTTTGACGTCCGGCAAAGGAGGAGTGGGAAAGACGACAACCGCTGCCAACCTGGGTACGGCTCTGGCGATGGCAGGTCAGCGGGTGATAGTTGTTGACGCTGATATTGGCCTGAGAAACTTGGACATCGTAATGGGACTGGAGAGCCGGGTTGTTTACAATCTGGTTGACGTAATTGAGGGGCGTTGCTCCCTGCATGAGTCCCTCGTGCCCGATAAGCGCGTAGATGAACTGTACCTCTTGCCGAGTTCCCAGACGCGGGACAAAACTGCAGTCGCACCCGACCAGATGATGACTCTCTGCGAGGAGCTGCGTGCTATCGCCGATTTTGTCCTGGTGGACTCCCCCGCCGGCATCGAATTGGGCTTCCAGAACGCGATTGCCGCCGCTTCCGAAGTGATTATAGTGACAACGCCCGAAGTCAGTGCCCTACGGGATGCCGATAAAGTCATTTACCTGCTGGAGCGTGACTTGAACACACAAGCGCGTCTCATCATCAATCGGTACAATCCGCGTCTGGTGCGGCGGAAAGAGATGATCACCAGGGACGACATTCTGAGTATTTTGAGCATCGACCTCTTGGGAATCGTGCCTGACGATGATCAGATCATAGTTTCCGCCAACAAAGGATGGCCCGTTGCCCTGGATCGAAAAAAATACGTCAGCCGCGCCTACCACAATATCGCCCAGCGCCTGCTGGGTTACAATGTCCCGCTGATGCATTTCCAGGAAGTCAGCTGGCCGGAGCGTCTTCGGCGTCTCCTTGGTCTGTAGCTGGTGACCACCCGAACAACCGATGATCAGACACTTCGACCGACCACTCTTCTTTGCCGTCTTACTTCTGTGCGGCATTGGAATTGCCATGACCTACAGTGCCACGAGCACGAACGTAGCGCTGACCGACTATTGGCAAAGGCAACTCTTTTTTACGATGCTCGGCGCAATCGCGCTGGTTACTGCGGCGCTCTTTGACTACCGACATCTGGAACTGCTGGCCCAACCAAGCTACTTCCTGCTCATGGTCTCGTTGGTGGCAGTCTACTTCGTTGGCGAAGTCAAAAACGGGGCCCAACGCTGGCTGAACCTGGGTATCGATGTACAGCCTACCGAAGCCGGCAAATTCCTGCTGATTGTTTTTTTCGCGTGGTACCTCAGCCGCTTCCAGGACCGTATTCACAGGCTCCCTTATTTGTTAGGAGCCGTCATTCTCTTGCTCTTGCCATTAGTGCTGGTTTACATCCAACCGGATCTGGGAATGACCGTAACACTGGCGTTCATCTGCGGCACGTTGATTCTTATCAACGGCGTCCGGTGGATGCACATCTTCCTGGGCCTGGCGGCCGCGGCGGCTGCTTGGCCGCTCTTGAGGGGAACCCTGCAGGACTACATGTTGAGACGGATTGAGGTCTTCCTCGATCCGGGCTCCAACGTCGACGCAGCCTTCAGTGTACAACAGGCACTAATCAGCATCGGCAACGGCGGCTGGATTGGATTGGGTTGGGCCGAGGGTACGCAAAACCGTCTGCACTTTTTGCGTGTCCGCCATACAGATTTCATTTTCAGCGTCATCGCTGAAGAATTGGGCTTTGTGGGCACAGTCATGGTTCTGTTGCTGTTATTCTTCGTAATCTGGCGCCTGGTCCGTATTGCTGACCTGGCCCAAGACCAGTTCGGACGACTCATTACCTTTGGAGTTGCCTCACTGATCTTCTTTCAGACGTTCGTAAACGTGGGGATGAATCTGGCTATCCTGCCCGTCACCGGCATGACACTACCGTTCTTGAGCTACGGCGGAAGCAGTCTGGTTTCAATGATGGTGGCTGTGGGGTTGGCGCAAAGCGTTGTCATGCGCCATCGCAAGATGGATTTCGCGTAGCTGTAGAATTCTGCGGCTGCGGGTCGACGCAGGGAGGCAGACTGCAGGTCACTGGCCCAGACCCCTCAGCAGGTCTGCCCAAAGCCCTGGTTGCAGGCCGATAACGACAACCGCAATGACCGAGACCACAACGACAAAGACCGAAGAGCGTGAAGCGGGAACCAGGACCGGCTCCTTCTCGCCTCCGATTTCTGCAGGTTGCTGGAAATACATCGCAACGACGACCCGCAAATAGTAATACGCGCTGATGGCGCTGTTCAGGACCCCAATCACCACCAGCCAGGCCCAGCCGGCCTCCACGGCCGCCTTGAAGACAAGGAATTTACCGAAAAATCCGGCCAGCGGTGGCATCCCACTCAAACTGAGCATAAATATGGCCATTGCCGCCGCCAGAACCGGGAACCTGTCGGCGACGCCCGCCAGTCTGCTCTGCTCCAAGTCATTTTCATTCCCAAACTGCTTGTCGAAGCCAATTACTACTGTAAACGCGCCGATGTTCATGAACGCGTACGCGAACAGATAAAAGGCAGCGGCAGACGAAGCTGCAACTGTTCCTGCTACCAGCGCGATGAGGATGTTGCCGGCGTGGGCGATGCCCGAGTAGGCCAGCATCCGTTTCACGCTGCTCTGGCGCAAGGCAGTCAGGTTGCCTACCGTCATGGTCAGAACCGCAAGAATCGCCAAGGGCGTGGCCCACTGGTCATGATAGGAGGGCAGGGCGGTCATCATCAGCCGGAAGAATCCGGCGAAGGCCGCGGCCTTTGTACCCACGCTCATGAAGGCCGTTACCGGGGTCGGCGCGCCCTGATACACGTCCGGCGTCCACATGTGGAATGGGACAAGGCTCACCTTGAAGCCAAACCCGACCAGCAGGAGCGCGATTCCGGGCAAGACAAGAGAGGGGTTGCCGCCGCCCGTTGCCAGTGTTTCATGAATCCGGGCGAAATGAGCGCTGCCGCCGGCGCCGTAAAGCAGGGCAGAACCGTAAACGAAAAACGTGCTGGCGAACGCGCCCAGCAGAAAGTACTTCATGGCAGCTTCTATGCTTCGAGGATTGTCCCGATAGAAGCCGCTCAGGATGTAGAGTGCCAGCGAAAAGATTTCAAGGGCAATGAATAGGACGATCAAGTTGGTAGCCGTACCCATCAACATCATGCCGATAACTGCCAGCAGATACAAGGAGTAGAAGGCTCCCCCTTGTCGTTCAACTGCCGGGAGGCTATTCCGGCTCAGCAGTACACCCAATACGCCGGCAATCAGGATGACCAACCGCACGCTAAGCGCAAAACCGTCGGATACGGCCCCGTCCAGATATTCCACCGGCGCCCTGCCCCAAATCATCACGGACGCGCCGATACCCAACAAGAGGATAACAACAGACAGACTGGCCAGAAATTGCGAGCCATTCTGCCCGCGTCGCGTGATGTCTACCAACATCAGGGCCATGACGCCCACGGCCAGTACGAGCTCCGGCAGTAGAACGATGGCATTGTCGAATAGAAGTGCGATGTCCATAGCAGTTAGTAGATAGAGGTCCAGGTACGGTTGTCAGCAGTTAGCGACGGCAGGTAGCTGCTGTCCACCAGCCGCCCGTCACCAACTACTGGTGTCTGGACAACCTCCAGCGCCGCCACAGAGGGATTAATCTTGTCCAGGAAGAAATTCGGCGCCAATCCGATTACAAAGAAGAGCAGCACAATTGGCAGCAACTGACCGATCTCAGCCCAGTTCAAATCGGGCAGCTTTCCCTTGAAATTGGCAGGATTCGTCAACTCGCCCTGTGCCACCTGCCTGAACGCATGCAGCAGATACCAGGCAGCCAGGATGACGCCGGCGGTGCCGAGGACGGCAAATAACGGAGAGCTCTTGTATGTGCCCAGCAAGATAGTGAACTCGCCGATAAAGCCATTCAGTCCCGGAAGGCCCGCACTGCTCATCGCTACAACCAGGAAGAAAAACGAAAAGATCGGCACACTGGCCCAAAGGCCGCCGTAATCCTTCAGCAGCCGCGTGTGGCGTCGCTCGTAGAGCATCCCCACCATCAGGAACAGTGCGCCAGTGCTGAGACCATGGTTGACCATCTGCAGAACCGCCCCGCTGATGCCCTGCTCATTCAGGGCGAATATCCCCAAAACAACGAAACCCATGTGGGCCACTGAGGAGTATGCTACCAGCGACTTCAGGTCCCGCTGCGCAAGAGCAACGAGCGCGCCGTAGAGAATACCGATGACCGCCAGAATCGATATGAGCGCAGCGTAGTCGGCGACCGCCATCGGGAACAGAGGCAAGGCGAAACGCAGAAATCCGTAAGTACCCAGCTTCAGGAGCACACCGGCCAGAATGACCGAACCGGCCGTGGGTGCCTCAACGTGTGCGTCGGGCAGCCATGTGTGAAAGGGAAACAGCGGGACCTTTATGGCAAAGGCAAGCGCAAACGCCAGAAACGCCAGCTGCTGCAGTCCCGGAGGCAGACCGGCTTCCTGCAACGCGAGCAGGTCAAAAGTGCCGGCATTGAAATAGAGGGCGAGAATTGCCACCAGCATCAGCGCCGATCCTGCCAGCGTGTACAGGAAAAACTTGATGGCGGCGTATATCCGATTCTGACTGCCCCACTTGCCAATCAGGAAGGCCATCGGAATCAGGCTGAACTCCCAGAATACGTAGAACAGCACCAAGTCCAGTGCCAGAAAGACGCCCAGAACAGCTGTCTCCATCAGCAACATCAGTGCCAGGTAACCGCCAAGATTCTGCTTGATATGCTGGTTGCTAAAGGCGACCGCGATCGGCATCAACAGTGTTGTCAACAGGACCAGCCACAGGCTGATCCCATCCACGCCCAAATGGTAGTAGATGTTCAGGTCCGGCATCCAGGCATAGCGCTCAACAAACTGCATATCCGGGATCTCTTGCCAGCCTGGCAGCAGCAACAGGCTTACAACGAACGTGGCGATCGTTGCGCCGAATGCCAACCACTTCTTGAGGTTATCGCTCGGTGCCAGCAGAACGACGATGGCGCCGACTACGGGCAAAAATGTTAGGGTCGAGAGCATAGAGACACCAGTGAATTATCGCTAACTGATGGTGGTCACATCGGAGCCTGAAACACGCAGCGCTTCTAGCCTCTAATCACGAACCACAGGAGTAGGGCCACGACACCGCAGAACAGACTCAACGCGTAGGTCGGTACCAGTCCATTGTGGACCTTACGCAATGCGCCGCCCAAAGTCAGATTAGCCTGGCCGACGAGATTTACCGCACCATCAACGACGCCTTGGTCCACTACTCGGCTGAACCAGTTGGAGAGTCCAAGCAGGGGTCCCACTATCCATGCGGCGTATACCTCATCCACGTACCATCTGTTGCGCGCGAAGGGTTCCAGCGGCCTGACCAGCCCTGTTATTCCCGCGGACAACCTTCCCACTGAGG
>JAPPKG010000027.1:0-18327 GCA_026914085.1 Caldilineaceae bacterium
TGCCGACAGACTACGAGCTTGTGGCGCTCTATTTCAACCGGCGGTTGCTGAATGAAACTAAGCTGCCAAGCACAGTGGATGAATTAATCCAACTTGCCGAGGAGTCGCCTTCGCAGGGTGCTGGAATATACGCGAGTTTCTATCACCTGGCATGGGGCATCGCGGCTTACGGAGGGCAGCTGTTCGACGAGGACGGGCGTGTTGTTCTCGAACAGACACCGGCAACGGCTGAATTTCTGACGCGGCTTCAAAGGGCCGACGGCACTCCGGGAATCTTTGTTTCTTTCGATTATGGCATGCTGATGGACCGCTTCAAAAAGGAAGAGTTCGCGCTATTTGTCGACGGCCCGTGGAGCGTCGGCGAACTGCGCCAGAGGTTTGGGGAAGACTTGGGCGTAACCACATTGCCAGCCGGCCATTCAGGGCCAGCCCGCCCCTGGTTAAGCGCAGACGGCGTTTTTCTCAACCCGACCACGCCCGTCGAACAGCGGGACCTCGCGCTGACGTTTGCCAGGCACATGACAAACGCGGAGAGCGCATCAACAATTGCACGCATTGCGGGCCGCCTACCGGCGCACAGGGACGCGGACTTGAATGGCGATCCATTACTGGTCGGCTTCGCAAAACAGGCAGGCAATGCCGTTTCCCAACCCCACTTTGCGGAGTTGGATGAAGTTTGGGGCTATGCAAACGACATGATCACGCAGGTCCTGCGCGGGACGGCAACTCCGGAGGAGGCAGTGCTCGAGGCGTCGACACTCATTAATGAAGCGAACGGAAAGTAGACTGGTTTGCTGTCGGCCCAGTTGAATAGTCTATTCCAGCTGACAGGAAAAACAGTCGCCAAGAGCCACTATCGCATGAAGTCGGTATGAGTTTGCGACTGTGTACTGAAATGCCACAATTGACTTCCCGCCAATCTACAGATAGTTTCTGAATCCCACTGCGTGCATGACGGTCTGGCTTTTCCAGAATGTAACATAGCAACCGCCCAAGGATCACATATGGGCCGACTTTCTTTGGAAACCCGCCCCCAAAGTATTATTGCAGGACTATACGACAGGCTTCCCTTCCCCAATATTGGACCACTGCAGGAAATCGCGTTAGACCTTGGAATTACCGCCCAAGACGGTGATGTTCAGCTGCAAGGGTTAGTCTTTCAAGGCTATAGCGGACACCAGTTACTGTTTGAGCAGCGTTGGTCAGCAGGCACAATCCGGCAACGCACGGGCGAAGAAGACCTGACGATCTCTGCAACCACCGGTTTGGCCGTTCGCAGCCTGCAGTTCCTTCTGCATGCGTATCAGCGCCTCACGCATGTCGAAATAACTGCAGTCGGCAGAGCGCCGGTAGCGGCAGAAGCGGCCGATGCTGGACAGCAGATTCAAGCACACTGCCAGACCCCTGTTACCTACCATGAGCAGCTGACCGATTTCTACTTCCCGCTGGCAGGGGCGTGGTGGGCAGTTCAGGCCGGTGATTGGAGCGACCTCCACAAAACGGAGGTCTACAGTCAGCCCTTCGCGTTGGACTTCGTCAAGTTGGGACCGGAGGGGCGCACACATCAGGGCGACGGCCGCGTTCTTTCCGACCATAACAGCTGGCATCAGCCGGTATTTGCCGCGGCGGGGGGTAAGGTGGCGTACGTGTGCTTCGATATGCCGGATATGGCCCCCGGCGCGATCCCTGACCAGGCTGTCATGCGGGGCGATATGCGGCGTCTGTTGGGTAACGCGGTTGCGATCAGCCACGCCAACGGGGAGTTCAGCTATTATGCCCACCTGCAACAGGCCAGCTTACAGGTCAACGAGGGAGAATTGGTCCGGAGGGGCACCCTTCTGGGAAGGGTGGGCAACAGCGGAAATTCACCGGGGCCGCACCTGCACTTTCATGTAATGAACGGGCCCAACCTTTTCATCGATCAAGGCTTTCCGGTCCTTTTCAGTCACTTTGAGGCCGGTGGGCAGTACTATCCTGAACCGACGACGATTCCTACTCGAATGATTGTGATAGGGCCGGAAAGGACGTGAAGTAACCAGCAAGGAACGAACGGGCAGTCTCCGGCCTATCTCCCAGCTACCACAAATGGCACTCACATGAAATGAATGACGATTCTTCGAATGGCAATGGGCCCGGCGAAGTGCAGCTCTGCTACCGCTTGGACGATGAACTGTACGATGAGATGGTTGACACCGTTGCCGGCGAGAGAGTGATGGGTTTGGCACTGTGGGAGGAATCGGTCAGCGATGAAGGAAGCGAGCGACCCGCGCCGGCCCAGCGTGTGCTGTTTGACCTCGACCTATATCTGGAAAACAGACTGTTGCTGGCACTGTACGGTACAGCACTATATAGCAATCCCGAAAGCAGTCCTTTGCGCGGCTGGCAACAGGCTGGTAAAATAGTGCAAACTTTGATCAACAATGGCATCTGGTTGGACGAGATCGCGGCAACTGAAGAGGATGAGCTGGTGCTAATCCTCAGCCGCAATCACGTGCCGTTGTTGTATCTGAATGTGAGTGGCTGGACTGTCGAGGAGTGGGAGACGTTGCCCGACGGGCAGTAACTTCGCCAGGGAGTTTAGCTACTGTTCTGATTCCGCTCTTGGCGGAATTTGATGATTCGCACTTACATCAGCGCCCTTCCTCCTTAGCTGGTAGAGGCGTTGTAGAGGATCAGCCGTTACGACCCGACCGGGGAGGACCCACGATGACAATTCTAACTGCCACAAGCGCCGCCCAGACAAGTACGGAACGCTGGAAGGCGTCGCTTTACGCTGCCCTGGCCGCGGCGGTAGTGTCGCTCCTGATGGTTCTGCTTAAGGGCGTACCGGTCCTTGGGGCCCTACTGGGTATCGTGATCGGAGCCGCTCCCATTGCCGGTTACGACTTTGCCCGGGGTGCTCTTGGCCAGAGCTGGCGACCCGTCATCGGCGGTTTGATCGGCAATGTTTTCTTCGTCATTGGTATCGCACTTCCCGGGGTCTTCACGGAAGACTTTGGTTTTGTCGTCACAGGGATTCCAATTAGCTTCCTTACAGCGATCTTGTGGCCGATTGTAGTCGGCGCGATGAGCCCGAATCAGTCGATCTGGAAGCTTCTCCTCGCCAGCATAATCGGTCTCGTTCTTGGCTATGTCGTTGCTTTCTTCGCCGCCGGGCAGGATCCGACCAGTTGGCCTGGTCTGGCGTCTATTCTGTTCTGGGCCGTATGGGGCGGAACGGTAGGCGCGGCGTTGAGCGCTTGGAGCAAGTAGAGAACGATACGAAACACAGAACGCGCCGTACGTTATATGAAATGAGATACCTTGCTCAGCGGGCGGACTCCAGCGCCCGCTGATTCAATTCTGGACAATTTGACGAAGACGGAGTATATCCGCTACGGCACTGAATACGGTAACAAGCGTTCAGACTGGCTCGGCTCATGTATCGCGACGCAACTACGCTGGAAGAAATCTATCGACTGGCATTGCCGCAAGGATCGCGGATACTGTATGGGGAAGAGTTGCTGAACCGGCCAGTAAGTTGGGCATGCAGCCTGCGTCCTAGTCCCCCGGCCTTCCCCAACCTCGAAGGCGAAGAGTTGGCGTTGATTGACGTCAACGACCTGCGCCAGTTCAACCCTCAGATGCGCCTGGACCGGGTCGTAAACAGCTTGCACCAGGCGAGCATCTCCGCAATTGGCGTAATTGGTGACGTACCGCAAGAAGCTGTCGCAATCGCGGAGAAGAACCAGACACCTCTTATCTCCCTCCCGGATTCCGAAACCCTCCTTTCAGTCGAACGGACAGTGATCCGTCTCATCGTAGACCGCGGCGGATACCTTGCCGCCAAGGCGGCAGACTTGCAGCGAGAACTTACGCAGATCGAACTGGATGGCGGCGGCATGGAGATGATGGCGGAGCTTCTGGCAAACTTCTCGGAACAGCCAGTCCTCTTTCTGAAAGATGAGGGAACGCCAATTGCTGTTGCCGGTCTTGAGGAGCTGACCGAACAGCACATACGACGTGTGTTTGCATCTCTACCCAGTCAAACGACATTACGAAGCTGGCTGGCCGCCACGTTCGGCGCAGACTCTTCCGAAAACTCAGAGCTAACCGGTATTCTCCCGATAGACAGCAAGAATCATTACCGCGAGACGGTTGTCAGTCCAGTAATCGTCGGCGAACGAGTTGAAGGGTATTGCCTCCTGCTACGGTCGAATTCAGGTATTTCCAAGGATATCTCGACGGTAGAAAGACTCGCTGTACTACAAGGAGCCGGCGCGGCAGCCCTGGCTTGGAGCCGCGAGCAAGCTGTAGGGGCAGTCGAAGAAAAGATGCGGGCCGTCTTTTTGGACGAGTTGCTCGCAACCGAAATAGCCGACGAGGAGGCGTGGATTCAGCGGGGACACTCGCTTGGCTTCGACCTGACCATGCCCCACACCGCCTGGCTGATTCAGGCAGAGGGTATCCAGGATTGGCCGAATGCGCTGCGCCAGTATCTTGCCGCGAAGCAGAAGCCGGTGCTGCTATCTGTCCGCGCTGAAGTGGCACTGCTGTTCTGGCCGTGCGACAATCCCAAGAGTGGGCGGGAATTCAAATCGGTTGCCAGTAGCCTGGTAGAGCACTTCACAGCGACTTTCCAGAAGGCTTCACTTGTGGTCGGAATCGGCCGCCCGGCGGCTTCGGTGCGGGAATGGCTGCGAAGCCTGGAGCAGGCGCGTGAGAGCTGGCGAATGGGTAGTTCCTGGCAGGCCTCGCCGGTAACCTACTTCGGAGACCTGGGGCTATATCAACTGCTGACCGGGCTTGGCGGAAGCGGGGAGGCGAACCGATTCTTCCGCAAAACTGTGGAGCCGCTGATCTCGCATGATGAAGAGCAGAATGCCGAGTTGGTTGAGACGCTGGAGGCCTTTTTTGCCTGCCACGGCAATCTCAGCCAGACCGCAGCCTCGCTGCATATTCATCGCAACACGCTAACCTACCGCCTGCAGCGTATCGCCGGCATCACCCGGATGGACCTGAATGATGCCGACGCGCGTTTTTCGCTGCAACTTGGTCTCAAACTGCGCCCTGTGATGCAGAACCGAATACATTAGGCGGGGGGCGGTACTGCTCTTTCCTCCTCTTACCCGTCCACCCCTCTGTGGCTGCCGGCCGCCAACTCCTCCGCCAGAGTACGTACGGCGTCGACGCCCGCCTCCGCGCCGGCGGCTTTCACCAACGCCGAACCGACGACTACTCCCTCGACGATTTCGGACACCCTCGCGGCCTGCGGGCCGGTACTGATCCCGAAGCCGACCGCCAAGGGCAAGTCGGTGTGACGACGCACGCGTTCAACGAAGGCAGGCAGATAGGGCGGCAGCTCTTCGCGAGCGCCGGTGATTCCGGTTACGCTCACGAGATAGATGAAACCTGTGGAATGCCGGGCAACCGACTTTATGCGTTCTTCGGTGCTGGTGGGGGCAAGCATGTAAATAGTGGCCAATCCGACAGCACGACAGGCAGGCTCCAGTAGCTCCGACTCTCCTGGCGGCAGATCGGGGACGATCAGCCCGTCGATACCTGCACTGGCCGCGGCATTTGCGAAGCGCTCTTCCCCGAAAGCAAGAATTGGATTGTAGTAACTCATGGCGCAAAAGGGCGTGTCTACGCCTTGGTCGCGCAGCTCGCGCGCCATTTTGAGGCAGTCGGCAACGGAAGTGCCGCCTACGAGCGCCGCATAGGTGGCCGTCTGAATCGTGGGTCCGTCGGCCAGGGGGTCGCTGTGAGGTATGCCAAATTCGACGATGTCTGCGCCGGCTCTCGCCAGGGCAGCGACTACCTCCAGAGACTGCTGCCGGGTGGGATAGCCCATGGCATGGTAAGGCATGAATGCAGCGGCGCCAGTCGTTTTCAGTTCGCGAAAGACCTGCTCGATCCGTTCGACTCCCCTCATCTTTCACCTCTCGCCCCATGCTTGCCCATCTATTTGTCTCCTCCGATTGTCTGCATGACCGTACCCAGATCCTTGTCGCCGCGTCCGCTGAGATTAACCAAGATCACCTGGTCCCGCCCCATCTGTGGAGCAAGCTCCAACACATAGCCGATAGCATGTGCACTTTCCAACGCAGGGATAATCCCCTCCAGTTCGCACAGTGCACTAAACCCCTTGAGAGTCTGTGTATCTGTGCAGTAGGTGTATTCGGAGCGTCCAACGTCTCGAAGCCAGGCGTGTTCAGGGCCCACACTGGCGTAGTCCAAGCCAGCGGAAATCGAATGGGTCAGGGCGATTTGCCCGTCACCGTCCTGAAGCACGAAGCTCTTAGTACCCTGCAGGACGCCGAGCCGGCCCCGTTCCGGGTCGGCGAAACGAGCGGCATGGGCGCCGTCTTCGATGCCGTGCCCGCCTGCTTCGACGCCGATGAGTCGAACGCTTTCCTCTTCGAGGAATGGATGGAAGATGCCGATGGCGTTACTGCCGCCGCCGACGCAGGCCACGATTACGTCGGGCAGCCGGCCCGGGCCGCCTTCAGCGGGATCCTGCATCTGGCTGTGGGCCTCTATACCGATAATCGATTGGAAATCCCTAACCATGGCAGGGTAGGGATGGGGGCCGAGTGCGCTGCCCAGCAGGTAGTGGGTGGTATCTACATTTGTGACCCAGTCGCGAATGGCCTCATTGATGGCGTCTTTGAGCGTCTGCGAACCACTGTCGACTGCGCGCACCTCGGTACCGAGGAGCTGCATGCGAAAGACATTCGGCTTCTGACGTTCCATGTCCACCGTGCCCATATAGACGATGCACTCGATTCCCAGCAGCGCAGACGCCGTGGCGGTGGCGACGCCGTGCTGACCGGCGCCGGTTTCGGCCACGATGCGCGACTTGCCCATCTTGCGTTTCATCAACAGGGCCTGACCCAGGGCATTATTGATCTTGTGGGCACCGGAGTGGGCGAGGTCTTCCCGCTTCAGATAGATTTGGGCGCCGCCTAACTCTTCGCTCAGGCGGCGGGCATAGGTCAGTGGGGTCGGACGTCCAACGTACGTGTGCTGAAGATGGGCAAGCTCTGCCATAAACTCTTGGTCAATGCGGGCGTTCAGGTAAGCTTCTTCCAGTTCGTCCAGCGCCGGCATAAGCGTCTCTGGCACGTACTTGCCGCCATACGGACCGAAACGCCCCGTCTCGTCCGGAACGGCGCCGTAGTTAACAGGTGTCGATGTTGTCGAAAGAGTCATCAGTACCTCGCATTCGGTGTGGCGACGGTTGCCCATCAGTCCGTCATCTGCGCTCGAATATGATATTCGTTGCCTGCTGCATAACATCCACTGGCGCGGTTTCGCCGGTCCATTTTTCCCAGGCGATAGCGCCCTGGTAAACCAGCATGCCCAGGCCTCCTATGGCTGTAGCCCCGTCGGTAGAGGCCAGTTGCAGCAGTCGGGTCATGGCCGGATTGTAGACAAGGTCGTAGACTATCTGATCTTCGCGGAATTCAACATTTTCCTCCCAGGGGAGCCCTTCGATGCGCGGCTCCATACCTAACGAGGTACAGTTAACGATCAGGTTCGCATCCTGGGCGCTGCCTGTCACATCGTCGGGGAAGGCGGCGCTGTCGACTCTGATTTCCGGGAAGTAAGACTGCATCGTTGCCGCCAGACCGACGGCCTTTTCAACGGTGCGGTTGAGAATCATCACACTTTCCACACCGGCCTCTGCAAGTCCATATACGACTGCCCTCGAGGAGCCGCCCGCCCCAATCACCAAGGCTCGCCTGCCTTCCGGCTCAACATTGTGAGCTTTCAGATCGGCAATGAATCCTGCACCATCTGTGTTGTCTCCAGTGAGCTGGCCATCCTTTTCGACGACTATTGTATTGACGGCGCCTATGGCTTCTGCCGCGGGCGTCCAGTGTTGCAGGTGGGGCATGACCGCCTGCTTGTGTGGAACGGTCACGTTGACACCCCTCAATCCCAGTGCGGGCAAGGCGGCAACAGCCTCGGATACTCGTTCGGGCGGCACTGCGAAGGCCAGGTAACGCCAGTTCATTTGGCGTGCTACGAACGCGGCATTGTGCATCTGCGGGCTGATGGAATGAGTGACCGGCCAGCCGAACAGCCCAACGAGCGTTGTCGCGGCATTGATGTCGGTCGGAAATATATCTGAATCAGTCCCATCCGAAGGGACGGAGGCCGATTCATACTGCAGTGGTTTACTCATCGTCGCTTGCCCACTCCAGTTCTTGCACGTTTACGTTGAGCGCGCGCAACGTAGATTCGAAACCGGGAAAACTGTCGGCGGTAACGTGCGCGTTAAGGATGGTGGTCTCCCCGTCGGCAATCACGGCGGCCACGGCCAATGCCATCGCCAGCCTGTGATCGCCGTGGCTATCCACGGTTGTGCCCTTGAGCGGCGTCGGTCCGTCCACGATGAAGCCGTCGGCGGTCTCCTGAATCCGAGCACCCATCTTTTTGAGTTCTGAGACGGTCGTGGCGATTCGATCGGTCTCCTTTACGCGCAGTTCCTGGGCGTCGCGCACAACGGTGCGCCCTTCGGCCTGTGTCGCGGCTACTGCCAGGACCGGCAACTCGTCGATCATGGTGACGATCTGTGCGCCGCCGAGTTCCAAGCCCCGGAGCCCACCGCCGCTGACGATCAGATCTGCCACGGGCTCACCACCCTGAAATGGCCGTTCTCTGCGCCGAATCCTAGCCCCCATCTCTGAAAGAGCATCGACGATCCCTGTACGGGTCGCATTGACCCCCACATCGACAATCGTCAGGTTACTGTCCGGCAACGCGGACGCGCCAACCAACAGGAATGCGGCCGAGGAGATATCGCCGGGAACGAGGATGTTCAGAGGGTTGAGCGGCGAGTGGGGACGCTCGCTATGCGTCGTGTTGCCTAGTGCCGTGACCGGGGCGCCCATCGATTTCAACATGCGTTCGGTATGGTCACGTGCAGGTCCGGGCTGGTGAACGACTGTCAGGCCGTGGGCGTAGAGGCCTGCCAACAGGAGACAGCTCTTGACTTGGGCGCTGGCGACCGGCATATCGTATTCGATAGCGGAGAGGCGGGAGGGAATGATTGTAAGAGGCGCGAACCTGCCATTTTGGCGTCCGAAAATCTGGGCGCCCATCGAGCGCAAAGGGTCGACAATCCGGGCCATAGGACGCCCGCGAATCTGGGCCGTTCCGCTGAGTACGCTAACGAATACCTGTCCAGCCAGCAGCCCGGATAGCAGTCGCATCGTCGTACCGCTGTTATCGCAGTCGAGCACGTCATTTGGCTCTTTCAAGCCATCAAGCCCGACGCCGTGAACCTCGAGGCGCGTGCGGCTGATTTCATCGATGCGCACGCCCATCGCCCGCATGATGTTCATTGTGGCCCGGCAGTCGTGACCGTCGAGAAAGTTACGAATGTGCGTGGATCCTTCGGCAATAGATCCGAAGATCACCGCTCGATGGCTTATAGACTTATCCCCAGGGACCCCGCACCGACCGACGAGGGGACCTTCACTGCTGATTTTGAGTATGTCTGCCATTGGAGGTTTGGGTTGAATTGGGACGTACCGGCCAAAGTGTGTTCAATATAGGTTTCTATTTCCGATATATTGGGGGCTTCGAATCGGGTAGCCTTTCTGCGTCGACTGGCGAGGGCTCATGTCAGCCCAGCGCCGGCGTGGCTTACGGACCTTTCTTTTGCCGCCATGCTGCACGCGTAGCCTGCGAACAGGAGAGCTTACTCTGCAGAGAATCTTCATCGTTATCAGCGAGAAGCGTTCGCAGTTCCTGAAGATGCCCACCCAGGGTGTCCAACTGTTCCAAGACCGCTTCCCGATTAGTCACCAGAATATCCAGAAACATCTGCGTATCGCTAGCTGCCACCCGGCTGGTGTCGCGAAAGCCGCCTGCTGCCAGCTCCCAGACGGCGGGGTCTTCGTCCCCACAGTCACTGACTGTGTGCACCAAGGCGCTCGCCAGTAGAAAGGGCAGATGGCTTATGGCAGCAACGAGCTGGTCGTGGCGGTCCGGCTGCATAGTTATAGGGAAGGCCCCGATTGCCTCCGCCAGTTCGGAGGCCAGCTCAATTGTTTCCGTCGACGTGCGGGGCAGGGGCGTGAGCACCCACGGCGCGCCCTCGTAGAGACCACTTTCTGCGGAGGCGTAGCCGGCAGTCTCTTTGCCGGTCATGGGATGGCCGCCAATTGGCTGAACACGGGGAGGCAACTGGTCCATGGCCGCGCAGATTTCGGCTTTGGTGCTTCCCATATCCATAACAATGGTGCCCGGCCACAGGATTGGCCCGAGCGTCTCCAGCATCTTGACGACAGCGCGGACAGGCGTGGACAAGATGACAATATCGGCCCCGGCAACTCCGGAGCTGAGATCTGTTGTCGCCAAGTCGACAGAGTTTTCGTGAAAGGCGCGCAGGATTGTGCCGAAATTGCGGGTAACGCCCCTTACTTCACGGCACAGGTTGCGTTGTTTCAGATCGATACACAGGCTTGCGCCCATCAGGCCAAGCCCGATGACTGTTACACTACACTCGGAAAGGGATTTCATGTATAGACTGTCGTTGCTTAGTTCCCGCTCCTGTTTTTCCGGTTAGAGCGGTCAGGTGAACTGCCGCCTCGCGTCCAGGTTCAGGAAATCAGAGTTGACGTCCAACGGCACTGGCAACAGATTTCAGTTCCTGCATCAATGAGCCGAAGTGCTCGAAAGTCAGACTTTGGGCGCCGTCGCTCCAAGCCTTTGACGGGTCTGGATGTACTTCGATCATCAGTGCATCTGCACCTGCGGCAACCGCGGCCTTTGCGATGGGGGCCACGTACTCCCACTGGCCCGTTCCGTGTGCCGGGTCGGCCACCACTGGCAGGTGAGTCAGCTGCTTCAAGACGGGGATAGCATTGATGTCAAAGGTGTTTCTTGTGGCTGTCTCGTAAGTCCGGATCCCGCGCTCACAGACCATCACCTGCATGTTTCCGTTGCTCAGAATGTACTCGGCCCCCATCAGCAACTCTTGAATCGTGCCGCTGATGCCCCGCTTCAGGAAGACCGGTTTGGTCGTCTTGCCTACGGCCTTCAGGAGCGGGTAATTCTGGTTGTTGCGGGCGCCGATCTGAAAGATGTCAGTGTAGTCGCCAACCAGTTCGATATCCTCGGAACTCATCACCTCGGTGATGATCGGAAGACCGGTCTGCTCTCTGGCCTCAGCCAGGTATTTGAGGCCCTCTTCGCCCAGGCCTTGGAAGCTGTACGGGCTACTGCGCGGTTTGAATGCGCCACCGCGGAGAACTGAGCCGCCGGCTTCTTTGACAGCGTGCGCCGTCTCCAGGATTTGCTCGCGGCTTTCCACACTGCAAGGACCGGCCATTACCACGACTTTCTCACCGCCGATGTCTGTGCCATTGACGGGAATGGTAGTCGACGACTGAACGAAGTCACGACTGGCGTACTTGTAGGGCTGCATAATACGGACTGTTTTTTCCACTCCCTCAAGGACTTCGAATGTGTCCTGTTGGATCAGATAGTCGTCGGCGCCGATGATGCCAACAATTGTGCGGGCTTCTCCGCGGCTCAGATGCACCTTGTAGCCGAGCTCTTCTACGCGCTTGACGACTTCCTCTACTTGCTCCTGCGAGGCTCCTTGCCTCATTACAACAATCATGGACAGATCCTTTCCCGTTATGGTTGCGTGGCTCAAATGTCGATTTAGACTGCGTACTGCGATAGATTGGGCCTATTTCCTTCCAAGGACCGTTCAGGCCAACACGGCGCCAGTCTCCATTTCAACTGAATTTCGCACACCCTTGTGGGCGGTTGCAGCGGGGTGATCCGTTTCCGTTGGCGTTGCAATCGAGCGGCCCACGGCCTCTGCGACCTTCCTTAAGGAGCACATCAGATCGGCGAACCGCTCCGGTTTGAGACTCTGGTCCCCGTCACTCAAGGCTGACTCCGGGTCTGGGTGGACCTCCAGAATGAGCGCGTCGGCCCCAGCCGCTACTGCAGCTAGCGACATGGGCGGCACCAGCTCCCAGTCGCCCGTGCCGTGCGCCGGGTCGGCGACCACTGGCAGGTGTGAGGCCCGTTTGAGAACGGGAATTGCGTTGAGGTCGAAGGTATTGCGGGTGGCAGTTTCGTAGGTACGGATACCGCGCTCGCACAGCATCACCTGCATGTTTCCGTTGCTCAGGATGTACTCGGCGCACATCAGCAGTTCCTGGATTTCGCCGCTGAGGCCGCGCTTGAGCATGACCGGTTTACGAGTTTTGCCGACTGCCTGGAGAAGTGCGTAATTCTGCATATTGCGGGCGCCGATCTGGAGGATATCCACATACTCGGCCACCAGGTCGATCGTCTCAACAGTCATCACTTCGGAGATGACCGGCAGGCCTGTTATCTCCCTGGCCTCGGCCAGGTACTTCAGCCCCTCCTCGCCAAGCCCCTGGAAGCTGTACGGGCTGGTGCGCGGCTTGAAAGCACCGCCTCGCAGTACACTGGCGCCGGCATCTTTGACGGCGATGGCGGTCTGAATTATTTGCTCCCTGCTCTCGACGCTGCAGGGTCCGGCCATGACGACAACCTGCTCGTCCCCGAAACGGACGCCGTTCACGTTTACGATGGTACGCTCAGGGTGTGTAGCTCGGCTTGCAAGCTTGTACGGGTCCTGGATGCGCACAGTCTTTTGGACGCCCGACATCGCATCAAAGGTCGCCCTTTGCACCTGGGTCAAGTCGCCGAGAAGGGCGATGACGGTATGACTTTCGCCACAAATTGGCTGAGTTTGAGCGCCCATCGAGGCAGCGCGCTTGATTACGTTTTCGATCTCGGTATCAGAGGCCTGTGGTTTCATTACGACTACCATTTATCTCTCCTGTATCTTGAATTCTTTTTCGGAGGATTTGACGCTTTCAGTGTCAAGAGCGCATTCGCTACCCTTTGCCGGGGATTCGTGTCCTTGGAGTTCTAAATCTGCAACGTAGCCTCTTGTGCAAACTCTTCAGGGGTAGGTTGCACGGCAGCGGGGTAACTGCCCAGCATTTTGACAAATGCGGCCCTGTTGAGCAGCCCCAAGACGGCAGCACTGCAGTCAGGCTCCTGCCAGTGGCCCTCAAAGTCCAGATAGAACACATATTGCCAGGGCCGGTTGCGGCGCGGGCGGCTTTCCAGTTTGACGAGATTAATGTTGCGTTCGGCGAACTCGCCAAGACAAGAGTAGAGTGCGCCCGGGCTATGCGGCGTGGCAAAGACGAGGGAGGTCTTGGAGTTCGGCGACTGCTGCGCATCGCCTTTGCCGATGACAAAGAAACGCGTGAAGTTGAAGTGCAGGTCCTCGATGCCCTGTTGGACAATCTCCAAGTCATAGATTTCGGCTGCCAGCGCGCTGGCTATCACGCCCACCTTCGGTTCAGG
This sequence comes from Caldilineaceae bacterium, assembly GCA_026914085.1. GTDB lineage: Bacteria > Chloroflexota > Anaerolineae > Caldilineales > Caldilineaceae > Bin5. The sequence goes on from JAPPKG010000027.1 coordinate 13,369, forward strand.
ATGCTCTGCCAATTCCTTGGCACTGCCGGCCGTGTCATACCAAGGTATGGCTGTGTAGCCGTGGCGGTTGAGAAAGCTTTCGCATTGTGCCAGGGCCTGCGGATGGCTGCGCACTTGCTCAATGTGGTCGCCATTGCCCGGCAAAGTCAGTAGATTATGCCGCACACGCAGCAGGATTTCTCCCTGTACGCGAAAATCATGATCCAGTAAGAGATCATAGGCTTTATTGATGCTGCCGGCGAGGGAGTTTTCCACAGGCACGACGCCCACAGTGGAGCGGTCATCATCCAACGAAGCGAATATATCCTCAAATGTCCTGATGGGCAGAGTATTGACCTCTACACCGAACTGTTGCCGGATAGCCTCTTCGGAGTATGCGCCGTGCTCTCCCTGAAAAGCTACTACAGTCATCGGATTGCTCCATGGTTGCCTGACGTCAAGATTAAGCGTCTTCCTGTTCCGAGCTTCCAATTGGGCGCCGTCAAGACCAGTTCTTCAACTGCTCATCGATCCACTGATTCAGTTCGTCCAAGTCAATTTCGGATGCCAACCTCTTATCAGGGCGCAGAGCCACAGCCTCCTTAAGATAGACATGCTGGATTTCCTTCTGCGGCGTATCGGTATTCCAGTTGATCAGAACGCGAATACAACGTGGAACAGTGTCGGCAACACGCATTTCATGGCCGCACAGCATGGGCACATCCATCCAACCCAACTGTCGGGCGGCCAGCGCAGGGAATTGACTGACCACATCGCAGGTTGTCGTAAAAATTGCACTGGCCACGTCTTCAGATTGGATATTGTTAAGACGAATCATAAAAGCCAGCAGTTCTCTGGTTGCCCGCAAAATAGATTCGGGCGTGTCCTCTTCAACAGTTGTTGCGCCCCGCACACCTCGACAGACCACGGCTTTCTCCATTTTTTTCGCTGCGCCCTCCACAGTCTTGAAGATACGGCCCCCGGCGACTCAGTTCCTTGTGAATCCTCGTTGCGCGTGGCAAGTATGCGCACGTGCTGCGGGCAAAATTGCCTTCGGGCCAACAAAAAAAGCGTGGAGTTCGTCTCCACGCTTTGAGTGTCTTTACGTTGACTGCCCTTACACAGCCCAACGCTCCTCAACCAGCGGAGACGGTTGGTTCACGCCAAAATAATAACCAAACCAAAAGTTGCCAAAAGAAAACCCGCGCCACTCATGGCGCAGGTTGCTGGACAACAGGATTTCCGCGGCTGACGGGCCATCCAAGAGGTTGATTGGGAGAAGAGAATCGTCTTCGCTACGAATCAGATCGGCGATTGTCACTGGTGCTTCGCTTCGTTCGGTAGTCACTCTGTCAAATCGTCCTATTGGCAGGGCGGCTGGGGTTTCTTCAGGACATTGAGGGAGAGATTACCACAGGGCAAAACAGATGTCAATTCCGTTGCCGCGAAATTCAAGAATAAGAAAAGCAAGTCCCTCCTCACCCTTTTTGGAGGAGATGCCGGGCAAGGTCTCATGGCAGTATGAGGAATCCAGCAGGACGGCACTTAGTCCCTCCGCAGGCAAAGGAGCGACTCCATCGGAGGCCATAAAAGCGGTTGAGCAGCATCCAGGCAGGACCCAGCCGGTTGGTCGTCGCGTCGATTGGCCAACTGTCATTGTTCGAAAGAGGAGGGACGGCGAGAAGTGTCCGTGAGGATTTTCTCCGAGCACCGCCGGAAATTTCCTTAATAGCTGGGACATCTGAAGAGAGTGTCATTGGGCCAGATTCCAGAGCCGGTCCCCATCTTGCACATCCCATGCTGTTCCCCGACAATTGTTAGCCAGGCAGTTCATAGACTATCAATGCGTAGGGCTGCTGTCAGCAGTGCCGCAAAAGGTTTCTTTATCAGAAACGTGAAGCGGCGGCTTACGCTTCAACTTCAGCTAGGGAGGATTCGGATGCAAAACTCATTTTCTTTACACGACAGAGTCGCACTTGTAACCGGGGCGAACGGAGGTATAGGGCGTTCCATTGCATTAGGATACAAAGCAATGGGCGCCACAGTCGTTGCCAGCGGGCGCAACCCGCAGAAGAACGCGGCAGTTGCGAAGGAATTGGGTGACGGCCACGAAGTAATCTCTCTGGATGTGCGGGACGAAGAGGCGGTCAATCAGGCGGCGGCGACCATCGTCGAAAAACACGGAAGACTCGACATCCTGGTCAACAATGCCGGTATCGCCCGCCGCACAAACATACTGGACATGGATACGGAGGACTGGCATTCGGTCATCGACACGCATCTTAACGGCGGCTTCTACTGCGCCAAGGCAGCAGCCAAGGCGATGGTCAACGCCGGGAACGGGGGCAAAATTATCAACATCGGGTCGATGTATTCGTTACTGGGGCCACCCAATGTCACAAACTATGCTGCCGCCAAAACCGGCATCCTGGGTTTGACACGCGGGCTGGCAGTCGAGTTGGCTGTTCACAACATCCAAGTGAATGCACTTTTGCCCGGCTGGCACAAGACCGACATGAACCGGGAACTGCTTGACGGCCCTCTGGGTGAGGAGATCCGGCACAAGACGCCGGCGCGGCGGCTGGGTACGGCCGATGACCTGGCTGGGGCTGCTATTTTCCTGGCCTCTGACGCGGCCGAGTTCGTCACTGGCACGACCCTGGTTGTGGATGGCGGGTACTCGATCATGGACCGGCAGTGGGCAGATTGAAACCGGCCACTTTGATCGGGTATAATTCCATCGACGCTTCGCACTGCTAATGAGACCGAGGAGGACTGCAATGGCTGTGTCGACAGTCGAGCGCCTGAAAATGTCTCCCGCGACAGAAAATGAGAAGCTTGTTCCGCCATTGAACAACGGCGACCGGCTTACGCGCGCCGAGTTCGAACGCATCTACGCGGCCTATCCTGAGATAAAGAAGGCGGAACTCATTGAAGGAGTCGTCTATATGCCATCCCCGGCACGTCATCGTGAACATGGAAAACCACACTTCCACTCAATTAGCTGGCTAGGTACCTATAGCGCGGCAACGCCCGGCGTTGAAGGCAGTGACAACGCGACGCTGCGCCTTGACTTCGAGAACGAACCTCAGCCGGATGCCCTACTGTTTTTGCCGCCAGAGTACGGTGGAACAGCAAGGGTGGGTGACGAGGGCTATTTGGAGGGCACGCCGGAATTGATTCTGGAAGTGTCCGCCAGCAGTGCCAGTTATGATCTGAACCAGAAAAAGAGGGTCTACGCCCGAAATGGCGTAGCGGAGTACATTGTGTATCTGGCATATGAGCAACGAGTTATCTGGCATGTTCTCTGCGACGGCGTCTATGAGGAGCAGCAGGCTGACGACGGCGGCGTGCTGAAGAGCAGACGTTTTCCCGGCCTGTGGTTGCTACCGAAGGCGCTCCTGTCCGGCGATCTTCACAGCGTCCTGGAAACGCTGCAGCAAGGGATAGCATCATCTGAACACAAGACGTTTTGCGCCGCGCTCACACGGCGGCGCGAGGAGGCCAAATGAATCTCGCAGATCCGGAGAATCTGGAGGTAGTCGACCACCTGTTGACAACCACGCGGTCCGTACGCAAACGGCTGGACTTAGATCGTCCCGTAGAACGAGAAGTCATCGAACAGTGCCTTGAGATCGCGGCCCAGGCCCCCAGCGGCAGCAATCGTCAGGGCTGGCACTTCGTGGTGGTAACCGATGCGGAGAAGAAACGCTTTATCGCCGAGCGGTACCGGAAGGCATGGTACGGATACAATGCCACCCGCAATGTGGGTGAAGGGCCGAACTTGACTGCGGAGGAGAAACAGATGCTGCGCGTGATCAGCTCCGCTCAGTATCTGGCCGACAACATGCAGGATGTACCTGTGCTGGTGATCCCCTGCATCGAAGGCCGCCCGGAAGATGCTGCGCCGGCTTCGCAGGCTGGAGTATATGGCTCGATTCTGCCGGCGGCATGGTCGTTGATGTTGGCGCTGCGCGCCAGAGGACTAGGCTCTGCCTGGACCACCTTGCACCTGCAGAGCGAGGGGGAGATCGCTGAGATGTTGGGCATCCCCGACGGCATCTCACAGGCCGCGCTGCTGCCGGTCGCCTACTTTAAGGGAGACGACTTCCGCCCGGCTAAACGGAAGCCGATGCGTGACAGGACCTATTGGGATAGCTGGCAGACAGCATGAAACTTGTCGCCGATATTCATCTGCACTCCCACTATTCGCGCGCCACGAGCAAGAATCTGACCCTTGAGCATCTGTGGAAATGGGCACAGCTTAAAGGCGTGCAGGTAGTGGCCACGGGCGACATCGCCCACCCGGGCTGGCTGGCAGAGCTACAGATGAAACTGGATCCGGCCGAAGAAGGGTTATTTCAGCTCAAGCCGGAGTACCAAGCTAGTGTCGCCGACGAGGTGCCCCCGGCCTGCAGGGGAACGGTTCGGTTTCTGATTGGCGGCGAGATCAGCAACATCTATAAGAAGTATGACCGCACGCGCAAAGTACACAACATCGTCTTTGCACCATCCTTCGAGGCCACCACGATACTGCAGGCGGAATTGGAAAAGATCGGCAACATTCGCGCGGACGGACGTCCGATCCTGGGCCTGGACAGTCGCGACCTGTTGGAAATCGTCCTGGAAGTGGACGACCGCTGCCATTTGATTCCTGCCCACATCTGGACTCCCTGGTTTTCGATCCTCGGTTCAAAGTCCGGTTTCGATTCGGTTGAGGAGTGCTTCACCGATCTTACTCCCCACATCTTTGCTGTTGAGACGGGTCTCTCATCCGATCCGCCGATGAACTGGCGCGTTTCCTGGCTGGACAGTTACACTCTCATCTCCAATTCCGACGCCCACTCGCCGCCGAAACTGGCTCGAGAAGCCACCCTGTTTGATACCGATCTGAGCTATGACTCGCTGTTCGGCGCCCTACAGACCGGGGATCCTACGGAGTTTCAGGGCACCATCGAGTTCTTCCCGGAGGAGGGCAAA
>JAPPKG010000162.1:0-18283 GCA_026914085.1 Caldilineaceae bacterium
TTTGTTTTGTTTTGGGGGGGGGGGGGGGGGGGCCGCCCCCCCCCCCCACACGGGTGGGCCTAATAGCCCCGACCGCCCAGAACTGCAGTGGTCAGTGGTCAGAGAAGGCTCTCATTCTGGCGGAAACTGGAATGGGAATTGACCGTGGCCTGGTTTCTTCCAGAGGTATAGGAAAGTTCGCCACCATTTTGGGATAAGCCCGTCGAAATAGGCGTTTTGACATGCATTGGATGTAGTGCTATAGTGCCGCCCAATCACATCGCCAAGCAGCTTGTCCCTGACCCATCTGCCACTTTCAAACACAGATTTCAGCACATCCTGCGCGTTAGGTTTCTGTTGATCTGTACCCCAACGGTACAGTTCGAACATATTGGAAACAGTCCTTCCCTTTTCTCATTTAACAGCACTTTCAAGGAGGAGACGTAGATGTTGTCGACACGCAAGATCCCCAAGAAGTGGGTCATTCTGATGGCGTTGATGGCGATGGTCCTTGCCGTCTCGGCCTGCGCAGCGCCGGCAGCGGCGCCGGCGGCCGATTCGGGAGAGATGGCCGCTGACAGCGATGACGAAATGATGGAGGAGATGCACTTCCGCGCGACGATTCCGTTCTTCGCGCAGGACTGGTCGCCGTTGCGGGGCGGCGGCTGGAATATGCATTACCTGGCGTTCTGGAACGCCGGGCCGATGTACATTGACGAGCATGGCGAACTGCATGCGTATGTCTTCAACGAGTGGACACCGAACGAAGACATGACACAGTGGACCTTCAAGATCGACCCGGACGCGGTCTATTCGGACGGCAGTGCGATCACGGCGCAGGATGTTGTGGCAACGTGGAATCTGATTGCCCACCCAGCCACTACGCACCAACGCGTTACGTTGTTCCTTACGGGCGTAGTTGGCTTTGAGGACGTGTTCAACGGCGAGGCGATGGAGATGCCGGGTGTGGTCGCGCTGGACGACAGCACGGTGCAGGTGACGCTGGAAGGGCCGGATCCGCTGTTCCATAAGAAGCTGGCCACGAACCTGATTGGCCCGGTCAAGGCATCGGTTGCGATCGGCGAGGACGGCTTCGAGGTCGCGGAGTGGTGGCACCCCAAGAACAACCCCGTGACGAGCGGCCCGTTCATGCCGGATGAGATGGACCTGAACAGAGGAGTGGTCACCTTTGTAAAAAACCCGAATTTCTGGGTTGCAGAGCCGATGTTGGACAGATTCACCGTCACGTCAATTGAGGACACGACGATCGTTACGACGATGCTGGCCAATGACGAACTGGATCAGGGCTGGCCGCCGAACGACGCCACGTCGCAGGCTTTGTTGGGCGCGGACTACTTTGAGTGCGCAGAGGCTCCCGGCATCGGCGGCTTCTTCATGAATCCAACGATTGAGCCGACGAACGATATCAACTTCCGCAAGGCGCTGATCCTGGCGGTAGACAGGGAGCAGCTCTTCAATCTGTCCAGCCCTGACGGCAGCGGCTGGGTACCGTCAGGGGAGCCGCTGCGGGCATTGCCGGGAGCGGACCCCAACTTCGTACCCCATCCATATGATCCGGAGGCTGCTCAGGAGGCAATGGCTGCCTCAGCTTATTCAGACGTTGCCGACGTACCGAAGATGATCATGGCCGGGGTGAGCAGCCCAGGCATGGAGGTGCTGGCGCAGTATATGGCTGAGCAGTGGCGGCAGTTGTTCGGCATCACGGCGATTGAGATGAGCCCGCAGTTTGACAGCTGGGAAGGCCCCGGCGCGCCGGCCCTGTTCCGCGACGGCGCGGGCGTGCGTGTTCCCGATGCGGCGCTGATGCTGCTCGGCTCGCTGCACTCTTCGTCCAACCTGGCGCGCAACATCATGGGCGGCTATGCCGATCCTGAGGTGGACTCGCTGATCGAACAGGCGGTCACCAAGGGCGCCGATGATCCGGACCGCATTGCGCTGGCACAGCAGGCGCAGCAGATTTTCCAAGACCAGTATATGGTCATTCCGATCGGCACAGGCTGCGGCGGCTCGGCCAAGGGCGGGGCGATGCCATGGGTACATGGTGCGCGGCGCAACGCCGACGCCCAGTTCATCGAGCCGTGGAAGATTTACATCGAGCATATGGAGTAGTTGTCAGCAAGCGCTGATATCGTAGTGATGTGAGGGCAAGGGCGTCAAGAAACCTCTGGCGCCTTTGCCCGCGTATACCAGTCAAGCCTGTACGAAGCCCTTCAGGGCAGTTTCGCCTCACACCGGCACTTGCATTCCCGTTACAGAATCCCGGTTCGGGCATTAGAGGAATAGCAATGGGTCAATACATCCTGCGCCGCATTCTCTACTGGATTCCAGCACTGCTGCTGTTGGCACTGACCGTGTATGCTCTGGCCTTTTACGGCGCGGGGGATCCGATCAAGCTGATGTTCCTACGTGAAGAGGGTGATGTGACCTATGACGCCCAGCGGTTGGATGCCATCCGCCGCGAGAAGGGCCTGGACCGCCCCTTTCTGGTGCAGTTTGGGGAGTACACGTGGCATCTAGTACAGGGCGACCTGGGCATGTCGGTGATTTCGGGGCGCTCGGTGAACGACATGGTCGGCGCGACCGCGCCCGTCTCGTTTCAGATTGGGCTGGCAACGGTGATCCTGGTCGCGATCCTCGGTATACCATTAGGCATAATAGCCGGCCTCAATCATAACAATTGGATAGATAACTCGATACTTGGCTCCGCGCTCTTCATCAGCGGCGTACCTAGCTATGTAGTGGGCCCGATGCTGATGGTTTTTCTGGTATTGGGTTTGGGCATTATGAAGACGACGCCGTATGGGTGGGAAGGCCTGTTCAGCAAGAAGGCGATCCTGCCGATGTTCGTGATGGTGTTTGGCTCGATCGCTATAATCATTCGCCAGACACGGTCGGGTGTGTTGGAGGTACTGTCGGAGGACTATGTGCGGACGGCGCGGGCCAAAGGCGTACCGGAGTTCATGGTGATCGTCCGTCACATGTTGAGGCCGGTGCTTACGCCGGTTGTCACGGTATTGGGGCAGATGTTGATCGGGATCGTAAACGGCGCAATCATCGTAGAGAAGATTTTTGGCATCCCCGGCCTGGGCCGTTTAACCATCGACTTTACTTACGGGGTGGACTATCCCGTAATCGTGGCGATCACGTTGATCGGCGCATTCCTGGTGATGGCGTTGAACCTGTTGGTGGACATCACCTATCCATTGCTGGATCCGCGGGCAGCCCAGGCCATGACCGGCGTAGAGGACTAGCATTTTCAGGGAAACGGGTAGAAATCAAGTATCCAAATCTGTACGAGTTCGCAGGGATGCATTGGGTGCAGAGCACGATCAGAAGACAGGCAAGCGGTGACGAATGACGACCCAGGAAATCACGGCGACTAGCGATATTGAAATAGCTGAGGCCAGCCGCACTAATCTGTGGCGGGATGCGGTGGCGCGACTGGCGGCGAATCGTCTTGCTCTCGTGGCCATTTTGCCGATTGTACTCCTGTTTTTCATTGCGGCTTTCGGCCCATACCTGACCCCTTATGATTTTCTGGCGCAGGATTTTACGGCACGGTTAGCTTCGCCATCCAGTGAACACTGGCTGGGCACAGACGAGTTGGGACGCGATGTTTTCAGCCGCATCCTCTACGGTGCGCGTACGGCCGTTTCAGTGGGCCTTGTCTCGACTGCGATCAGCTTGATCGTCGGGCTGGTGATGGGTTCGCTGGCGGGTTATCTGGGGGGACGGGTGGACATGTTGGTCGTGTGGCTGACCGACGTTACGCGTTCGATGCCGGCGCTGCTGCTGGCGATCGTGATCAACCTGACGCTGAAGGTACCGCTCGAGGCCTGGATGGAGCAGATGTACCTTGCGACCAAGAACACCTTCTTCCGCCAGACGATGTGGGTGGATCTGGTGTTGGTCTTCGGCGCGCTGGCGCTGATCCAGTGGCCCGGGTACGCCCGCCTGATCCGGGGCCAGATATTGTCGATCCGCAGCCGCAACTACGTGCTGGCCGCACGCGCCCTGGGCATGCCGACGGGGCGAATTCTCACGCGTTACGTGATTCCGAATGCGATGGGTCCGCTGATCGTTGCGGTCAGCGCCGGGATGGGGGGCGCGATGGTTCTGGAGTCGGCGTTCAGTTTTCTGGGCGTCGGTGTGCAGCTGCCCATCCCCAGTTGGGGAAAGATGATCAGTGACGGTCTGCGTATGTGGCAGACGCATCCCCACCTGCTAATTGGCCCGGCAGTGATGATGGCGGTGATCACGGTCTCGTTTGCGTGGCTGGGCGACGGCCTCAATGATGCACTCAATCCCCGCCAGTGGGGCGGGTAACTTCACAATTTGGAGACTGGCGCGGCTCCCGCCCGTTGATTGACGGCCTCCGACCACAGTAGATGGAAGCGACGGCGGCGACTATGTCCGTTCTTCTCGACGTGCAAGAATTGCAGACCCGCTTCAAAGTGCGGAAGGGTTACGTGTACGCGGTGAATGGCGTATCCTTCACGCTGGAAGAGGGTGAGACACTGGCGGTTGTTGGCGAAAGCGGCTGCGGCAAGAGTGTCACGATGCTGAGCCTGGTACGGCTGCTGCCGCCTGCGGCCAGCATTGAAAACGGGCAAGTGCTGCTGCGGGGCGAAGATCTGCTGCAGCTTGACCTGCGCCAGTTGCGCGACGTGCGCGGTGGCCAGATCGGCATGATTTTCCAGGACCCGATGACCTCGCTCAACCCGTTCATCAACATCGGCACACAGATGGCAGAGCCGCTCATCTATCATCGGGGTATGAGCAAGAGCGAGGCGCTGGCCCGCAGCGCGGAACTCCTGGAGATGGTGGGCATACCCGACGGCGAGGCGCGGTTGCGCGAGTACCCGCACCAGTTCTCCGGGGGGATGCGCCAGCGGGTCATGATCGCCATGTCGATGTCGTGCGAACCGGCGGTCCTTATCGCGGATGAGCCGACGACGGCGCTGGACGTCACGATCCAGGCGCAGATCGTCGAGCTAGTCAAGGAGTTGCGCGACCGGTCGGGCGTGGCGGTGATCTGGATTACGCACGACCTGAGCGTGGTGGCGGGCATTGCTGACCGGGTAATCGTGATGTATGCCGGTTATATCGTGGAGGAGGCGCCGGTCGACGCGCTGTTTGAAGATCCGCGTCATCCTTACACGGTCGGACTGATGGGGGCGTTGCCCAGTCTGGAGGGAGAGACGGGCACTCGCCTGACGACGATCGGCGGATCGCCGCCCGACCTGGAAGACCTTCCTGACTATTGTCCCTTTCACACGCGCTGCCCGTATGCCATCGACCGCTGCCGGACGGAAAATCCGATGCTGGAACTGGTCGCTGACGCCAGTGACAGGGGACATCGGGCAGCCTGTTGGGTTGATATTCGTGAGGTAGAAGTGCAGTCAAATGGAGCCGGCGCCAGCAGTTAGGGGAAAGCCCTCTGCATACTCTTCGACACGTGACCGAAAGTCATTTCCATGAGCCAGACTGAGAACGGCAACAGCGCCCCTCTTGTTCGGGTGGAGAAGCTGACCAAGCATTTTTCGGTGCGTATAGGCGCCTACGGGGAAACCAAGGCGACGGTACATGCCTTGGACGATGTCTCCTTCAACGTACAGCGGGGCGAGACGTTGGGGCTAGTAGGCGAGTCGGGTTGCGGCAAGTCGACCGCTGGGCTGACAATGCTGCAGCTGCATCGACCAACATCGGGGCAGGTGTTCTTCGACGAGAGCGAGGTTACCGGGCTCTCGGACAAGGCGTTGCGCCCGCTGCGCAGGCGGATGCAGATCATTTTCCAAGACCCCTATTCGACGCTCAGCCCGCGCATGACGATTGGGAACGCGATCGGCGAGCCGCTGTGGCTGCACGAGCTGGCGACAGGCCAGGAGGCACAGGAACGAATCGCCAAGCTGCTTGACGACGTCGGCCTGAACCCGGCTTTCGCGTTTCGCTATCCGCACGAGTTTTCGGGCGGCCAGCGCCAGCGCGTGTGCATTGCCCGTGCGCTAGCATGTGAACCGGAGTTTATCGTTTGCGACGAACCGATCTCGGCGTTGGACGTGTCGATTCAGGCGCAGATTATCAATCTACTCCAGGACTTGCAGGAAGAGTACCATCTCACCTACCTCTTTATCGCGCACGATCTGGCCGTGGTGCGCCATATCAGCGACAGGGTGGCGGTGATGTACTTGGGTCGCGTGGTAGAGATGGCGCCAAAAGAGAAGCTGTTTGACAACCCCCTGCATCCCTATACAAACGCGCTATTGCTGTCCGTGCCTGTGCCCAACCCTCGCCAGGAACGGCAACGCGAACACACTGTCATTCAAGGCAACGTGCCGAGCGCGATCAGTCCACCCAGCGGTTGCCGTTTTCATCCCCGCTGTCCACTAGCCTTTGAGCCGTGCGATCACGAAGTGCCTGAGTGGCGGGAGGTAGAAGCCGGCCACTGGGTCGCATGCCACGCAGTATGACCCAAATGTAGTTGGCATCATGCGTGAAGCTGCCGGCTACTCAACCTCACTGGGAAGGCAGACGGCACCGGCAGGCACAGCCCTGAGAATCTGCGACAATCCCATCTCGCCCTTTCTCCACGAGACCATATGGGCAACCAGGTGAATAAGATACTTGCGGGCGACTATTTGATTCTGGCAGAGTCTCCCGAACCTGAGACCGTGTATACCGGCTCGCCCTGCCTGGCGCAGTTGCCGTCGGGGCGGCTGATTGCCAGTTTTGAGTGGTTCCGCCCACAGCCGCTGGTGGAGAAGATCCCCGATCAGCTTGAGATTCTGGTGAGTGACGATGATGGGAACCAGTGGCGCAGGACCGCGGTGCTGGACATCATCTGGCCGTCGCTGTTCGCCGTGGAGGAGACGCTTTACTGTATCGGGAACGGCAGACTGAGCCGGGAGATCGTCATTGCCCGGTCGGAGGACGGGGGCGAAAGCTGGAGCAAACCGTCGGAACTGTTTGGCGGACGTCATCACAACGCCCCCACGAGCATACTCTTTCGCCGGGGTCAGGTCTACCGGGCGTTTGAGACCTGTCCTGTCGGTGACGATGCGGTCGGCAGGAGCCAGTGGGAGTCGGTGGTGGTTGCGGGCGATCTGTCGCGTGACCTGCTGGATCCGGCGGCGTGGCGGATGTCCAACAGGGTGCCTTTTCCAGGTGTACCGGACGTGCTCAGCCAGCGGCGCTACGAGGCGAGTGCGGCGGACAAGGTGGTGGAGGACTGCTTCATCGAGGGCAACGTCATCGACGTGCGGGGGGAGATGCGGGTACTGCTGCGCACGATCATTGACGGGCATACAACGGGGGGCATGGCCTCAGTTTGCAGCCTCGAGGATGACGGGGAGAAGCTGGAATACCTCTTTGTGCAGTTCTATCCGATGCCGGGCGCGCAGTGTAAATTTCACATCGTATATGACGAGGAGAGCGACCTGTTCTGGACGACGGTGTGCCTCCCAACGGACACATGGCAGGCGCGCGAACCGCTGCGCGCGGTTGGGTTCGCAAGCCCGCCGGGCAACGAACGGCGCGTCCTGATGTTGATGTACAGCCTAGACGCCCTGAACTGGTTCCAGGCGGGCTGTGTGGCGATGAGCAGTAGCATATTTGAGGCGTTCAGCTATGCTTCGCAACTGATCCGCGGCGAGGACCTGCTGGTGATCTCGCGCACGTCGCAGGGCGGGTTAAACCAGCATGACACGAATCTGGTGACTTTGCATCGCATCGAGAAGTTCAGAGAGCTGGCTCTCGATTTGAAACCGACCTACAGCAGGGGTCCGCGGCCGCACTAAAGGGATCACACTGAGAAAGAGGGAGGAAGAAAATGAAACTGGGCACATTCATGATGCCGCTTCATCCGCCGGAAAAGGACTACACGCTGGGATTTGAAGAGGATATCGAGTTTGTCGTGCGTGCGGACGAGTTGGGCTTTACGGAGGCCTGGATCGGTCAGCACCACACGCTGGCGTGGGAACCGATCCCGTCGAACGATGTCTTTATCGCCAACGTGCTGCCGCGCACGAAGAACATCCGGCTGGGCAGCGGTGTCTCGATTTTGCCGCAGCATCACCCGGTCAATGTTGCGGTGCGATTGGCCTATCTGGACCATCTTTCACGCGGACGCATCAACGCTGGTTTCGGCCAGGGCGGCGTGCCGACGGACTGGGGCCTCTTCGACCTGCCCGATCCGGGAACGCAGGGGCTGATGACGGTCGAGAGCATCGACATGATCCTCAAACTATGGCAGACCGATCCGCCGTTTGAATTCAAGGGCGACTTCTACAATATCAAGCTTGAGGGTGGAAACCCAGAGCTTGGAATCGGCGTGATGTTGCAGCCCTACCAGAAGCCACATCCGCCGGTCGGGATGAGCATTATTCGCGGCCGGTCACGCGCCGCAAACATGGCAGGCGAGCGGGGCTACATTCCCATCAGCACGAACGTGGTTGCCGGCTCGACACTCGCCGAACACTGGCAGACCTACTGCCAAGGCGCCGCAAATGCCGGCCGGCCGGAGCCGGACCGCGAGATCTGGCGTGTGTCGCGCAGTATCTTCATTGACGAGACGACTGAAGCTGCCTGGGAGCGGGCCAGCACTGGCGCGCTGGCAGGATCAATGGCTTATCTGCGCTGGCTGATCGGATCGGCAAACATGATCGAAGTGCTGAAGGAGGACCCGGAAATGTCTGACGAGGATGTCACGGTAGAGTACATGCTGAAGAAACTGTGCATCATCGGCGACAAGGATGAGTGCTTGCGCCGGCTGCATGAACTGTATGAAGAGACGGGCGGCTGGGGCACGTTGCTCATGATTGCGCACGACTGGGACGACAAGGAGAGGTGGCTGGCTTGCATGGAGACGCTTGCCAACGAGATTGTGCCTGCACTGCCATAGAGGCACTTTTGCAGGGGGCCGATTTTCGATAGAAGTACAATGGTCTTATCGAAAGGACACCGTCAGGAAACCTGATTTATGGCGAGAATGAATGGAGGGGAGGCCCTCGTGCGGTCGCTGGCCGCGGAAGGGCTGCGCGTCGTATTTGGTGTGCCCGGCGCGGGACAGTACGAGGCGATCGACGCACTGTATATGACGCCGAGCATCCGTTATATCGCGGTGCGGCACGAACAGGCGGCCAGCTACATGGCGGACGGGTATGCCCGAGCCAGCGGCGAAGTTGCCGCGGCTTTGGTTGTGGAAGGACCGGGGCTCTTCAATGCCTTAGCGGGAGTCGCCACAGCCTATGCCACGTCTTCACCCATATTGGTCGTCAGCGGAGGGCACCACCACCGCAAAAAAGGATTGGAACTCGGCGAGGAGGCATGGCTGGGGCCGCTGACGAAGTGGGTGGGACGGGCCCAGAGCCCTGCGGAGATTCCCTCACTGGTACAGGAAGCGTTTGCGCAGTTGCGTTCCGGGCGGCCGCGCCCAGTTGGGATTGAGGTGCCGCCGTCGGTGTTTGCAGCGAATGAGGAGGTCAGCCTTGTCGAGAAGGACGGCGGTTCGGCGGCCTCTGTTGACCCCGGCCCGGAGGCAGTTCGGAGGGCGGCGGAGTTGCTTACGGCGGCGCGGCGGCCGGTGATCTGGGCGGGCGGGGGCGTGATGCGCGCAAAGGCGGCCACGTTGGTGGCGGAGCTGGCCGACTATCTGCAGATCCCGGTCGTGACGACGAGACAGGGCAAGGGAACCATTTCGGAACTTCACCCGCTCTCCCTAGGCACGGCGGAGATGCGTTTTCAGCCGTTGCGGAACTGGCTGGCACGTCGGGATCTGATCCTGGCGGTTGGGACGAGCCGCTACGCAAGCAGAGAAGGTCAGCAGGTCATCCGCATTGACGTCGACGAGGAGGAGACCGACGGCGGCGATTATGCGGTGGCGATTCAGGGCGACGCGTATCCGGTTATGATGGCGCTCAACCGTGCGGTAGCGGCTGCAGGGCCGGCGCGTGCGGATAAGGCAGAGGCGGTGCAGGCAGAGGTCGCGGAGATTAACGGTGCGCGTTTCGATCCGTCCAACCAATTGCAGCCGCAGTGGGGTTTCATGGAGGCGATCCACGCGGCGGTGCCGGACGATGCGATCGTGATCCAGGGCATGAATCAGATGGGCTACTACAGCCGCAATTATTTCAGAGCAAAGGGGCCGCATACGTATCTGACCAGCTCTTCGCATGGGACGCTGGGGTGTGCGTACCCAATTGCCCTGGGCGCGAAGGTAGGGTGTCCGGACCGGGTCGTGGTTTCGCTGTCGGGGGACGGCGGGTTTCTGTACAACGCGCAGGAGCTGTCCACGGCTGTTCAGTACGGAATAAACGCAATTGCCATCGTATTCAACGACAACGCCTACGGGAACGTTTTGCGGGCGCAGATGGAGGAGTTTGACGGGCATGTGCTCGGCACCAGGCTGCACAATCCTGATTTTGTCGCGATGGCGGAGAGTTTTGGGGCGCACGGCGTTCTGGCAGAGGAAGCGGATGCGCTGCAGGGGGCGTTGGAGGAAGCGGTGGCCGGGGAGAGTGGTAAGCCAGTGCTGATAGAGGTGCCGGTGGGGATGTTGGATAGGGAGTTCTGAGGGAGGAAATGGTATGGCGGAAGTTTCCAATCTGAAGGAGCGAATTCACAGCGGCGAGGTGATCTTTGGCGTGGGCGCGCAGGTGTATTTCAACCGAACCCAGCTGGAAGATCTGTTGGACCAGGGCGATTACAGCTTCGTCTATGTGGACAGCCAGCACACGGCGTTTTGCGAAATTGACCTGGAGAACTTTTGCGGTCACGCCGAACAGTTGGGGATTCCGGTGCAGCTGCGCATCCCGCACACGCGCCACACTTACCTGGTGGGGCGCTACCTCGACCTGGGACCGACAGGAATCATGGTGCCGGAGGTGGAAAATACGGCGGAGGTGGATGAGGCGATCAAGTACTTTTACTATCCCCAGGTAGGCCGGCGCAGTTCGGGCGGGGTGGCGCGGCGCAATCTGGCGGCGTTTGGGGAGCCAACCAATCCGGGGTCAGTCGACAGACTGGCCTATGCCGACTGGTGGAACAGTAATGGCTTTCTGGCGCTTCAGTTGGAGTCGGTGGAGGCGGTAATCAATGCGGGCAAGCTGGCCAAGCCGGGTGTCGACCTGCTGGCGTTTGGGCCTAATGACCTGCGTTTCAGTATGGAGAGTCTGCCGCACAGTCCATTCAAGACGGTGGACGAGTGTATCCGGCATGTGCTGGAGCAGATGAAGGATAGTACGGTGCAGGTGAGTTTAGGGGCGTCGAGTGATGAGGAGCGGGACAGGTTGATAGAGATGGGGGTGACGGTGTTGCAGGTGGCGCCGGGGATGTGAGACTGGGGGCGCGGTTGCCACAACTGTTGGAAACGGGGTAATACTGGAAACATGGGCAGGTTGAGATACACGGCATCGGGTCGTCTGGGCGTTTGGGACTCCATAGACAAGAAGGGGATGGAGCCGTGGCGAACTCAGTTGGACGAATTGCTGAAATCTAACGCGCACGGAGTCATCGAATCCGATGCTGTTGATTTCGTTGAGACTGACGACCCAAATCTGGCGGCCATAACGGCCGTCTGCGACAAGATTATTGCCCGTGGAAATCCTACTCTGGTGGACCCAAATTGGGAACGGATTCTCCTGCGGGAGTCGGGTAGCGAGTTCCTGCGCTGGGAGGAGCCGGACGACCCTGAAGAAATACAGTTCTGCGTCAAAGAGTTTCTGCTACCGAAGGGTATCGGTTATAAGTTGCTCGACGCTGCCAAAGATTTGTTGGATCTGGGCTGGGCTGACCAATGTCCTCCACCACAGCAGCAACTCCCAGAGGATTTACAGAAATTGTATGGTTTCGGCGAGGATATCCTGTACACCGGCTTGATCAAGAAGCTGGGTGCTAGCGCGCCCGGCGCGATCCAGCGACAGCCTCTAATCTCCGACCTGGTAGAAAGACAGATACCGCCGGTACTGACCCACAACCGCGTGGACTTTGCGTTGCAGATGAATCGGGCGCGCTGGGTTATTGAGGTTGATGGCTGCGATAAGATGCTGGGGCCAATAGACGACTTGCGCGACGAAGTCTTGAGGAAGGACGGCTGGCAGGTCTGCAGGGTGAAATTGCCGAATGGAAAAGACAAAGTGCTCTCCGCCCTGAATAGTTGGATTCAACAGGCGTGGACGGGCGCCAAGCCCGAAGATCTCCTGTCTCTTGACATAGGGAGCACTTGGCAGTCCGTAGTAACTGCGCTCGGAAAATCAGCGATACATCGGGCGGCCTGGCATCTCCTGCTCCGGCCCCTCGCGGTGCAACGCTGCCTGCGCGGCCTCCTGCTTCTGTATCGTCATGGCACGCTGGATGCTGCGCGGCCGCAACGAATTCTTGTTGTCGAGGAGGACATGCCAGCCGTGGCTGACGCCTTCCAGATGCTCCGCGAACTCTGGGAATTGACCTTTTCGCTCCAGCCAGATTTGGGTGTTGGGCCGCCAAACTTCCTCTTGGACGTTATAGGCGAGAAGGGGCTGCAAGAAACGGGCCAAAACGTGCAATACGTTGAACAGCCAGAAGGCGCCTACGACGCCGTTATTTCCCACAGCCTTCTTCTCGGCGAGGGCTATCCTGGGCCTCTTTTGACACAAGTGGCGCCGGAACTGGCAAACGGCGCATTGTGCATCAGGCGTTCGATCGG
The DNA here is from genome assembly GCA_026914085.1 of Caldilineaceae bacterium. GTDB lineage: Bacteria > Chloroflexota > Anaerolineae > Caldilineales > Caldilineaceae > Bin5. The sequence goes on from JAPPKG010000162.1 coordinate 12,680, forward strand.
TCGCCGCACTGAGCGCCTTCTGCAGGAGTCCAGCGGATTTAACTACCAGTCGGACGACGGTTGCGAAACCCAAGAGAACGCCCTGGGGCGTCTGTTGCAGATCGTGTTTCGCAAGTGGAACTTCCGAGATGGCCAGCTGAAGGCGATCTGTCGTCTGCTGCGGGGAGACAGTACCATCGTGCTGCTGCCCACCGGGGGCGGAAAGTCGCTGATATACCAGTTCGCGGGAATGCTGCAGCCCGGCATGACGGTGATTGTGGATCCTATCATTTCCCTGATGGATGATCAGGTGTATAACTTGAGGCGGATTGGTATTGACCGAATCGAAGACATCTCAAGTCAGAAAAAGCCCGCCGAAAAAGAAGAGGCGTTGCAGCGTATGGCCGGCGGCGAACTGTCCTATGTGTTCATCTCACCGGAACGGCTTCAGTCAGAAGACTTTCTAAAAATGCTTCTGAAGGTTAAGACCCATGTGCCTATATCGCTGACGGTTCTGGACGAAGCGCACTGCATTTCCGAGTGGGGGCATGATTTCCGGCCGGCATATCTGCGCCTGCCGCAAAAATTGCGAAAATTCGGCAAAGATGAAGATACCGGCGCCTTCCCAACTCTGGCGGCCCTGACTGGCACGGCTTCCTATGCGGTGCTGGAAGATATGCAAGCCGAATTGGAATTAAACGACGAAGATGCGATCATCCGACCTGCAACCCTCGACCGTTGTGAGTTGCGTTTTGACGTCCGCAAGGTACCGCCGGGGGGCAAAGAATCGGAATTGCAGCTTGTTCGAGGGGAAATGCCAGGACTGTGGGAAGTGAATTCACAAGAGTTCTTCCAGTCGGGGGCCGGAAACGAGACCAATTGCGGGATAGTTTTTTGTCCACACGTTAATGGAAAAATGGGTGTCGTTGCCGTTGCCGCGGAGTTAGGCCATGCCAATTACTATGCAGGAAGTCCACCCAAAGTGTTTCCGGGAGATTGGAACAAGCACAAACAGGACATGCAGGGCAAGTTTATAGCGAATGAGATACAGGAGTTGGTAGCGACCAAGGCATTTGGGATGGGGATTGACAAGCCCAACATTCGATACACGGTGCATTTCGTTGCGCCGTCGTCGGTGGAACAGTTTTATCAGGAGGCAGGCCGCGCTGGTCGGAAATTAGAAAAGAGCTACGCGCTCTGCACTGTGATATATAGTCCTTCCGATAAGAAAATCAACGAGTGGTTCCTGTCGAATTCGCACAAGGGGCGCGATAAGGAAAAGAGTGGCACATTCAAACTCTGGCAAAATTTGTTGAAAGAAACAGCGCCCAAGGCGGCGGATGTTGCGCAGCTCCAACTCCATCAAGACTCGCTGGCTGGAAAATCGTGCGGTGGCTTAAAAGCGGTCAAGCTTCCCTTTAAAGGCAAAAAGAGTCAGGAAATCAAAGAGAAATGCATCTATCGGCTGGCTGTCTTGGGCATTGTCGAGGACTATACGGTGGATTGGAATAAGGGAAGGTTCGATGTCGACGTTCGCCCTGCCGACGCCGACATGGTGAGGGCGAGTCTGTCTAACTACCTGGGCCGATACAAATTCCAGGATTATGTGGATAAGCAGTTGAGCCAGGTGTGCGCCAGTGACCCGTCTGTGATGGTGGAGCAGGCGATTGGCGTTCTGGTGGACTTCATCTATGACGAGGTGGTCGCCAAGCGGAAGCAGGCCATCCAAAACATGGCGGAACTGTGTCAGGACTTCAGCGACAGCGAGAGTTTTCGAAAGGAAATTCTGGCTTATCTGGAAGAATCTGAGTTCACGGAGCTACTCAACTCGTGGAGGGGTCGAACCCTGGAAGACGTAGGGCTTGCGACGGTTCAGGGCGTGCTGGCCGAATTGGATGAACTGGGATTAGGTGACACAAAGGGCCGGCTGCGTGCTCTGATAGGTACAACGCGGCGAATGCTGGAAGCGGACCCTGGAAACCTGGCGTTGCGGTATCTGTCGGCGATCGCCAGATTCAGGAGTCCTTGGCAGTCGGACCCCAGCGTGATAGGCGAAACAGAGGCATTGCTGGCCGCGTTGCGCTCGGAGGAGACGGACGCGGTCCAGCTGCGGTTTGACCTGTTGGCAGACGTCATGCGCTGGCGAAGAGGTATTGCGGTCAGCGTGACCCGCGCTATGATGTCCGGCGTAGATGGATTGCGCTTTGCCCAACGCATCTTGGCCGGAGAACGAGAATTCGGCGACGGCGTTCGGCTCGTTGCCCTGGACGTAGTGTCATCCTATCTGGTGGAAACGGTTTCAGAGAGCAGCCATTTTTACAACACACTGGCGATGAATTCTGTCATGTCGGCTCTGGACTCTTCGCTGCAGTCAGTCCTGGAAACCAGCCAGTTTTACGAACTGGAGTTATCGGGAGGGCAGAATGACGCAGGACATTAATGATGATATGAGCGCCACGATCCAAGCGGCCGAGGAGAACATCCTGCGGATCTCCCAAGAGTTGAGACGGATGAAGACGGCGGCTGATCTGCTGGAAGACGCCGGACAACGCTCCCAGCAACTGCACGACGCGGTGGAAAGTCTTGTGACCGAGATCGGTTCTCTGGTGGGGCTCAGCGGCCGGATCATCGACGCTATGAACGAATTGGAAGTGGACAGGCTTGCTACAGAACTGCGCGCCACTCTGATTCATTGTATGGACGGCCTGAAGTCAGAAGTCACCGCCGACGCCAGAAGCGCCTCCGAACGAGTCGGGGCAGAACTGCAAATCGCGCTCTCGCGACGAATGGACCTCCTCAGTTCGGGAATCACAGCCAAGACAGAATCCGCTAATAACAGAATCTTGAAACGTCTGGACGAAATCGATTCACAAGTCAAGGAACTACGGAAAGTGGTTGACCAGCAAACGAAACGGAAGGGGATTTTCTTCTAATGTGAGCCAATCTGAAAGCAAGAGTTTCTCGGACTCAGGGTCGAGTTCGGATTTGGGCCACAGGCGATTTCTGATCTTTTCGGGATGGGCTTTGGTGCGGTTGATGGAAGCCTTGCTGGCATCGAAAAGGCGACGCATGGAAGGATGGCATTGGTTGTGGGTGACCTCTTCACGCATCCAACGCCGGAGATTTTCAATCGCATTGGTTCCGTTGACATTTCGGGAAGGTCATTCAAAATCGTAACCGATTAAACCGCGAAGTCATGCGAAGGGCCACCGTGAAAACCTTTTTTCTACGCATGGCCACAGTGGACCGCGTAGAACACCAGAGACCAATGGGAAGTCCCTTGCGTGAATGCGCGGAACAGCCTCATTCTGCTCCCATAGATCGCTGTTCAGACAAACGTCAACCTTCCCCAATTCTCCAGGAGTTCAGAAGATAGAGCATGAGTAAACCCAACTGGGCCAACCGCACCATGTGGACGGGCGACAATCTGGACATCATGCGAGGCATGAACTCGGAGTCGGTACACCTCATCTACCTTGACCCTCCGTTCAACTCCAATCAAAACTATGCAGCCCCTATCGGTTCTGAAGCGGCGGGTGCAGCGTTCAAAGACACGTGGACGCTCGACGACGTAGACTTGGCATGGCACGGGGAGTTAGCGGAGAGGAACCCAGCAGCCTACTCCGTGATTGATGCTGCGCGCCAAGCCGATGGTAAGGGTATGCAGTCGTACTTGATTTTCATGGCCGTCCGGCTTATGGAAATGCAGCGGATCCTGAAGCCCAAAGGCAGCATTTGGTTGCATTGTGATGACACTGCGTCGCATTGGCTTCGCGTCCTGATGGACGGCTTGTTCGGAAAAGCGACCTTCCGCAATGCCGTAATCTGGAAGCGGATCGGCAATCATAACGATGCAGGACGCTTTGGGCGCACTGCTGATCACTTGCTGTTTTACGGCGCGGACATTCAGAAAAGGAGTGTTAGGATTCCACTGTCCGGGGACAACGTGCGCTCGAAATACCGTCATGAGGACGAACGGGGACGATATCGACGGGACAATCTTACCGGCCCCGGCGTGAGCACCGGTGAGTCTGGTCATCCATGGCGCGACTGGAATCCTACTGAGATTGGCCGATGTTGGAGTGTGCCGCGCACAGGAAGTTATGCCGCGTGGATCGAGGCCAACCACATTCCTGGTTTCCGGTCCGTTGAAAGCCCCATTGCCCGACTTGACCTCCTCGAAAAAGCTGGTCTTATCGCCTTCACCGCCAACGGAACCCCGGAACTCAAACGTTATCTGGAAGCAAGCCTTGGCCAGGTTCCCCCCGATGTTTGGATTGACATACCGCCAGTTAATTCTCAGGCTAAAGAGCGTACTGGCTATCCTACACAGAAGCCTCTTGCCTTGCTCGACAGAATCATCAGGGCCAGCAGCAGCGAAGGCGATATGGTGCTTGACCCGTTTTGCGGTTGCGCTACGGCTTGTGTGGCGGCGGACCGTCTCAACCGGCAGTGGGTAGGCATAGACCTATCTCCTCTTGCCGCAAAGCTGGTACGGCAGCGCATTCATGCGGAGGGTCCGCTACTCTACGACCTCATCAATCGCGACGACATCCCTAAACGCAACGATGTCGGCAAACTGCCGCACTACAAGACCCACAAGCACACGCTCTTCGGCCAGCAGGAGGGCCTCTGTAACGGGTGCCTAATCGCGTTCCCATTTCAGAATTTCACCGTCGATCATATTGTGCCGCAGTCGAAAGGCGGAACCCATCACATCGACAACCTACAACTTCTGTGCAATGCCTGCAACAGCAAGAAAGGATCGGAAACCCAAGCCGAACTGATTGTGAAGTTGCGGCAGGAAGGGATAATCCATTAACGCGTTTCTCATCTCTGCTTGGGCTGGATGTCTAACCATATAGGAGATGCCCCACAGTGTATTACGACGACGACGTATATGTATTTTTGACCTACGTGGCTAGCCAGCCAAGGAAAGGGACACCCAAGCACGTTAGTGTCATTTTTGGCGAAGTTCCTGATATGATCGGACACCTAGACATAGGTCACTTGATAGAAACCTGCTTAGACAGATACGGATATCTGCAACGTTTACCTACAATTATGAATGACAGTGCGACCGTATGGTTGACAGGAAAGGGCACTGAATCTATCAATCAGCAGAGGCGTTCTAGGAAATAAGACCGCCTAGAAACACAGAGCCCGCCAGCATCATTTCTGGCGGGCTGTTCAGTACGCAGAACCAGACAATCCTTCATATGCCTATACAGACTAACCGTCAGGCATCGTCTAAGTCACTTAACCTCTCTTGATTCGTCAGGATTTCTGACTCGTGTTTCTTATGTACTTCAAGAAATGCTTCCCCAACTTCTCCTACCAATCTGTTAAGTACGTCTAACACTACAAGGCTATCAATGCTTGTCACACTGGTAAGAAATGATGTAGTGATTTGCAGAAGGGAAATTGCAGTGGAATGACCAGGGTCTGCCAGCCCTGCTGTACTTGGACCAGTAAGAAGAACGTTCTCCCCATTTGGATCCCATCCCAACCTAGAATAGATTCCATGCGAATTTGTGACCCGCCCCCCAGAAACTGGTCCAGGTACTATGTTAATGTAAATCCCAATTGAGACCAAGAGTATTGGTCAAGGGTAGTTGAGATATA
>JAPPKG010000655.1:0-18225 GCA_026914085.1 Caldilineaceae bacterium
CGACCGGGTGTCGATATTGGTGACAGGTGCCTAATCGAAGGTGTCCAGCCAGACCCCGCCCCGCCATTCCCATCGAATCCCCCTGGAGACAGGTCTTGTGCCTGCCCAGGGTCCCCAAATCAACGGACCTTCCGGAAAGGCCGGGCTTGGCGGCTGCCCTCCATCTTTGCAAGAGCCGGCAAACTGTTCCAGCCGCCACTGGCATATATTCCCGGACTGTTCCCACCCCACTTCTGGGATTCACCCTGCTGTCTCAGGTGTGGGCCCTGAAGGGTAGGGAAGGCTAGTGCAAGGCCATCTGACCAACCTGCCAGTAGCGTGTCCTTTGGCAGGCTCTGGTCGCAGTACCTGGATTCGGTGAACGAATTCTCGCGTCTGCTGGCGAAGGCGCATGCTTAATCGCAAGTTGGGAACATCAGGAGGTGGCCGGCTGCTTGGCGCCGTGCTTCTGGTCGGGTTCTCTGCAGAATCACACTCGGAATCAAACGCTCGAGCGACTCTGAGGCTTGGCAAGACGTGGGATGACGGGCCAAGAACAGATAGGAATAGAGAGACCAATTGGATTCAGGTACGAGCCCAGTCCTTGTCGGAGCCCGCTACAGAGTCTCTCGCAAAAGTACTGCGCCTGCCTTGTTACGTTGGTATGACTCTGGAAGAGTCTGCCGAGCCGATGTTCGGGTACAGGCGAAACCAGACCACTGAGTAACGCCGCAGTGCGCTTGCCGCGAAGCCGATCCTCTGGTGCGAGTGGCCTCCACACCTCGACTACGGTTCAATATGAGAGTCTGGGTGGTGGGCTATCCCGCAACGATGCCGACAAGAGTCATTGCAACGACGGCGATAAGAGTTAACAGGATCATTAGCGCAGCCCACCCGCCGAAGAGTATAGTTGCGAACCTGAAAGAGTTGGGAAGGTTATTGTCCTGGGACTCTGAAGTAGATCGTACAGTGGCTGACCCTTCCTCCCCAGCCACCGCTGTTTCTGTCTGTACGGTTTCTTCTGCCACCCTCTCTCTCCTGTAGCAATTGGGTTGGATCCCACAAGGATCTTGAGCCTTGCGGACGGTTATGTGGTGAAGTCGGCCTCAGTGGGCAAGCCGCCAGCAAAGTAGCCGCTTTCCCTGTCAGACACCTGCCGGTCCCGAGGCAGGCTTCCTTCCAGTGCCATCTTCCTTCCGGTGCCGGCGAAATTATAGCACGAGACAGAACTATCCGCACGATTTCCGGCGCTTGAGACCGCGCGTTACAATGTGACCTCAAATGGATGGCGCCGTTACCAGAGAAGGAGATGAGTTCGATGGAATACCGGACCTTTGGACGTACAGGTTTGCGCGTTAGCGTTGCCGGGATGGGGGCGGGCGGGCCCAGCCAATTGGGTAAGAAAACGGGACGAAGCGAAGAAGAGTCGATTGCGGTGGTCCGGCGCGCTCTGGAACTAGGCGTAAATTATATTGACACTGCGGAGGCCTACGGCACGGAAGAGATTGTCGGCAAGGCGATCCGGGACTTCGACAGGGACAGTCTGGTCGTTGCGACCAAGAAAAACGCTTTCCGTGAAGGCGAGCCGGTTCCAGCCAAAGAGTTTGCCGCAGGCGTCGAGTCCAGCCTGAAGCGACTTGGCGTGGAAACGATCGATGTCTTCCACTTCCACGGTGCAAGGCTGGAACAATACCGGCATATCTGCGATGAACTGGTGCCTGTTCTCCAGGGAATGCGTCAGGCAGGAAAGATACGCCATCTGGCGGTCAGTGAACACTTCGCCTCCGACTTTGAGCACGAGCTTCTGCAGCAGGCCATCGAAGACGATCTCTTTGACGTGGTAATGGTGGGTTTCAATATCCTCAATCAGACCGCCAGACGAAGAGTACTGCCTGCCACCAGAAAAAAGGGGATCGCGACGGAATGTATGTTTGCCGTTCGGCGTGCTTTCAGCAACCCGGTACGGCTGCGGGAAATACTGGTCGATCTGCGTCGGAGCGGCGAGATTGACGCTGATGCTGTGGACTTGTTTAACCCGCTGGATTGGGTATTGGAGGAGAGTGACGCCAAGACACTGCCGGAGGCGGCTTACCGATTCTGCCGGCACGAGCCTGGCATTGACGTTGTGCTCACCGGTACCGGGAATATCCGGCATTTGGAGGAGAATGTAACCTCGCTATTGAGACCCCCGCTGCCGGAAGAGGTAGTCAAACGACTGAGAGGGATTTTTGGACGAGTTCACTCGGTCAATGGCAGCTAGTTCACGTCTGTGGTACTTCTTAGCAGCTCAGTCTAGAGTCTCGATTGTTCCACTGCTCCCGTCGACACGAACCCTCTGTCCGGTCTGCAGACGTTCGGTAGCCTGGTCAACTCCTGCCACGGCGGGGATTCCGTATTCGCGGGCGACGACGGAGCCGTGGGTCATCATGCCCCCGACCTCCATCACCAGACCACCGGCGGCCAAAAACAGAGGCGTCCAGGAAGGATCAGTGCCCGGACAAACGAGGATGTCGCCGGGTTCGAGCCCTGCTTCGAGCGGATTGAACAGGACCTGCACGGTTCCTTCTGCCGTGCCGGGAGAAACGCCCGATCCGGAGAGGATGTTTGCGTTCGCTCCTGCTTCAGGAGTGATGCCGGCGTAGAAGGCGGCTCCGTCACTGAGTAGAAGGCGGGGAATGGGCTGACGCCGGCTTTCATTCTGTTCAGCTTGTCTCCTCGCCCGGACCAACCTCTTCCAGTCTCCCGGCGCTCCCATCGCCAGAGTTTTCAGTTCTCGTACTGTCATATAGAACAGGTCGTCGGGCTGCTCCAGGACGCCGCAGTCCTTTAATTCCTGCCCGCTGTCCAGCAGAGCATTGCGCAGTATGCCGGAAATCCGCACCATCGTAAATTTGGGACTTTCGCGAAGTCCGGCCAGGAGGCGCACACGTTTGGCCAGTAAACGCACCAAGCGGCCTGCTAAGGGAGTTCCCCAGACTCTGGTTGAACTGTCCGCCAACCTGTCGATCGCTTTGAGGGCGTCATCCTTTCCCTTTTCGAAAACGCGGTCAGGCGCTCGACTTTCGTCTTCAATTGACAGGTAGCTCTGCAGCGATCTTACAATCGAGACCGGCTGGTCTCGCCAGCGAACCCTTCCTATGTCGAGCTCGGCGACCCCGCGCATTCCGTAACGATTGAGAAACTCTTCCAGCGCTCTTTGGATAGTAGGAGGGAGAGTCCCGGCCTGAAAATCGTTGGCAATGGTCTCGGCGTCTTCCGCACGAAACGAATCTGAAGCGTCAGTATCATCGCGTATCCGACCGGCCAACCCCCACAGTTGCAAGTCCATCTCGGTGGTGACGTTGTTGGGCAGGCTGCGCGTAATTTCAAGCGCCGTCTCAGGTCGGATTTCCGGATCCGAAAGGGACAAGAGAGAGGCGATTTTGGAGAGCAGGCCAAGTGATGCATAGCCGACGGCGATGGGAGGAATCAGTCTCGGCAAGAGGAAGGGAAATTGGGCATTATAGCTGAGCCACTCCAGGAGTTCGACGCGCTCGGCGAGCGTGCTCGTCTTGTCTGCTCTCTCCGTAACGAAAGCGATGTGTTCTTCTATGTCCGCCTGTACGATGTGTACGTGGGCTTCCGGGTCAAGAAAGGCCCTTCTTGCTGACCTCAGGACACGGAGAAGGAACGGTGCGGCACCGGCAATGAAGCGACGACTGACCGCGGCGCGTTGGAATTGGGGTTCCGCTACTAGGTCCCGGATAGACTGTGCGGCACCGGGCTCCACCATTGGGAGGACCCTGCGGAATATGAGGCGACCAATGGGGCTTTGCAGGGCGCCTGTCACTTTTATCCAGGGACGCTCAGCCGCGGAGTAAAGGAGCGCCTGGTCATACAGCGTTGCATCGTTGGCGAAGATCTGGGCGATGCCGGCGAACATGCCGCGCAGCATGTCCAGCCCGAGCGGCGTAATGGGGCCCAAAACCCCCTGAATTGCGCCGAGTGAGATATATACCTGCCGGTCTGTGTCCTGTGGGGAGTGAGGAACGGGAAACAGTGAGGTGATGGGGCGGGACTGGAGAAGATAGAGTTTCCCATCGAGGAAGGCCCATTCGATGTCCTGGGGATCACCGTAATATTCGGCGACTTTTCTACCCAACTCGGTCAGCCGGATGATTTGTTCGTCGGTGATGGCCTGTTCTCGGCGCGCATCCGTTGATTCGGTGGTGACGCCGCCTGCAGCCTGTCCTTTGATGGTGGTTGACCTGGCTCCGAGTTCCCTCAGAATGATTCTGTCGGTGTCGCTATCGACCACGAAATGGTCGGGTTCCACGTGCCCGCTGACGAGGGCTTCACCGAGGCCGAAAGTGGCGTCAATCACTGTTTCTGTGCGGCGGCCGCTGAGCGGGTTTGCTGTAAAGAGTACACCCGATGTATCGCTCTGGACCATCTCTTGCACAACTACCGCAAGAGAAACGTTGGACTGGTCGATGCCGTAGCGGGACCTGTAGGCAATGGCGCGCGCAGTCCACAGGCTGCTCCAGCAGTTCACGACGGCGCGAAGCAGGGCTTCGTCCCCGATAACGTTGAGGAACGTGTCCTGCTGGCCGGCGAAGGACATGCCTGGAAGGTCTTCAGCCGTAGCTGAGGAGCGCACCGCAACCGGGGGGCGACCCATAGCTCCATACGCTGCAACAATCTGTTCCGAGATCTCGCTCGGCGTTTCGCTGGCCTGGAAGCGCCGTCGTATGCTGTCGGAGAGAGCTGCCAACGCGGCCGGGTCAACGGTGTCGACGGCAGCCACTTCAGCCGCGAGCAAGTCGCTGAGTCCGGCACGTTCCACAAAGACCTCATAGCTCTCGGTGGCAACAATGAATCCAGCAGGTACGGGAAAGCCGGCTAAGGCCAGTTTTGTCAGATTCAACCCCTTCCCGCCGACGCGGGATAGAGTCAGACTCTGTGTAGCCAAGGGCAGGCAGGTGGAAGAAAGCTTGTCGGGAGGTCCAGCGGCAGAAGAAGGCACCGGGATGATAAGTCCTTTCGGTGGACGACCAGGATCCACTGGATAGCAGTGGCGCATCTGTATGGGAGTACAGAAAAGCAGTGTAAGCGACAGAGTTTGATATGGCCAAGAAGGCAGAATAAGGCAGTCGATACCTGCGGCGAGAAAGGTCATGAGTTCAGGCATGACAGGGTGGCTGATAGTGTTTGCCCTAGCCTTGGAGAGGTACAGATTCGACGCAAGGCTTACCCCTGCCGCCGCGTCCACTGTTGGAGTTAGGGCTGAGCGCTGGGCCGCGGGATGCCATGGTTGCAATGAGCCTGAACTCGGTGCCAGGGAGTTTCTGACGAGATGCGCTGTGGGGTGGCGCCCTCGCACAGGAAGGCACGGAAGCCGAATCGCCCAGAACAGCCGTGGAAGTGGTCAGTGGTCACATGATCGCCCCCTGGGGGAATACTGAGGGTAGTGACCTGCTGCGGAACCCGTAAAAATCGCAGTCAGTTTTCCTGAATGGAATCCGGGAGCATGCAGATGAAATTGCCTCGTACAGTGTTGACGAGTTTCTGTGATATTAGTATGCTTGTTTAGTACCTCTTACCTCTTCCCTTTCACAAAAGGAGTGCTTGATGTCACGGGAGAATGAACGCGTGGGAAACCAGGTGGACGTGCAGGTAGTTGGCGATTCTCTTCCTGCATCTGAAGAGATTCTGACGGATGATTCGCTGGCGTTTGTCGCGGAACTGCACCGGAAATTTGATGCTCGGCGCCAGGAGCTGCTTGCAGCTCGGGCGGCGCGGCAGGCTCGAATTGACGCAGGCGAATCGCCTGGCTTCCTGGCTGAGACTGAGGAGGTTCGCAACGGCAAATGGCAGGTGGCCGATACGCCCGACGACCTGCAGCGGCGATGGGCCGAGATTACGGGGCCGGTCGATCGAAAGATGGTGATCAATGCACTGAATTCTGGCGCGGATGTGTTTATGGCAGATTTCGAGGATGCTAACTCGCCAACGTGGGCCAACTGTGTTGAAGGGCAGCTGAACCTTTATGACGCCGTGCGGGGAACGATCCGGTTGGAGGACGAGGCCAGGGGGCGGGTCTACGAGCTCAATGATGAAATTGCGACGCTTCTAGTCCGGCCACGAGGCTGGCACCTGGTGGAGAAAAACGTTTTGGTGGACGGAGAACCAATTTCGGCCAGTCTGTTCGACGTGGGTCTGTATGTCTTTCACAACGCGGCTGAGCGGCAGCGGCGGGGCAGCTCGTGCTACTTTTATCTGCCCAAGTTGGAGAACCATCTTGAGGCTCGGTTGTGGGCCGAGGTGTTCGCGCACGCCGAAGAGGCTTTGGGAATCCCTCACGGCTCATTCCGAGCGACTGTTCTGATCGAGACAATTCTGGCTGCGCTAGAGATGGAGGAAATCCTCTACGAACTGCGAGACTATTCGGCGGGACTGAATGCGGGGAGATGGGACTATATTTTCAGCGCTATAAAGAAGTTCCGCGACAGTCCTGACACAGTGTTGCCGGAGAGGGCGCAGGTTACGATGACGACACCGTTTATGCGCGCATACACGGAACTTCTGGTGCGCACTTGCCATAAACGGGGCGCACATGCGATTGGCGGCATGGCCGCTTTCATACCGAGTCGGCGGGATCCCGCGGTCAATGAGGAGGCGCTGACAAAGGTGAGGGCGGACAAGGTGCGTGAATCCGGAGACGGTTGCGACGGGACATGGGTCGCACATCCTGACCTTGTGCCGCTGGCGCGGACGATTTTCGAAGAGGCGACAGGCGGCGCGCCGCACCAGAAGCACAAGATGAGAGAGGATGTTTCGGTTACGGCCGAGCAGATCTTGGATGTCGGCGTTCCGGGGGGCACGATTACGGAAAGCGGGCTCCGAACGAATGTAGACGTTGCACTTCAGTATCTGAACGCGTGGTTGCTCGGTGTCGGCGCAGCGGCGATATACAATCTGATGGAGGATGCGGCCACGGCCGAGATTTCACGTTCACAAATCTGGCAGTGGATAAGGCACAGTGCAAAACTGGATGATGGGAGGCCGGTCACGCGCGGGCTGTACGAGCAAATCCGTGACGAGGAGCTGAAGAGACTTGGCGAATTCGGTCCTGGGCGTCTTGAGGAGGCGGGAGAGATTCTGGACAAGCTCATTTTGACAGACGATTTCGTTGAGTTCCTTACACTAATTGCCTACGATTATCTGACGTAACCTGACCGGCCCTTTATGGGGATGCAATCGAGGTTTGCCAAGTTCGGTACGATGTGGCAATACTGATAGAGTTAGTGTAACTATCTTCGCGGAGATAACGACCTAGAGATGTCAAACGAAGGTCACAAGAAAATCCCTCTCGCTCTTCAGAGACGGATCGAGGGCGCCCCGGGTGAGACGATTTATCTGCTTCTGCACGTCAGTGAAACCGGGCCGGCGCAGATCGCCGCAATTGAGAGGGCAGGATATGTCGTTCGGCACGAGACTTCGATCATTCCCTGTTACGCGGTGAGCGGTCCTGCACGGGGTCTTCAGGCTTTGGCCGAAGAGGCCTGGCTAGACAGGGTCGAAGAGGACGGCACGGTTCAAACGATGAAGCAATAGTCATCACCCAAAGTGGGTCTGGTCGCGGTGAGGTATCTGGCAGGTACGGCCAATGCCCCGCATGTGTGCTTTTCCCCTTCAAATTTGACTCAACTTAGGCATTGGTCTCCTACAAGGTCTGTCTCCAGCTTAACAGCTGCCGCTGCGCATCTGTTGACCAACGAAGAGACAAGGAAATCAGCCTCCAGGACAATTGCGTCTCTGGAAAGGCAGCGTGCTGCATGCAGGCAATGGCTGCAACACGCCAATTGAATCGAGGCACTGCCTTGACTGTCTTGCCGGACGTGGGCAAGGTCTTTTGAGGAGGAGTTTGGTCAATGTATTCGGAGAAAATCTCCGCCCAGGTTCGGGACGCAGTTGAACAGGCCCGAATGGCCAGTGAAGATGTGCAGGTGATTGTCAGATTTCATTCCGATGGCGGTCAACGGAGTATAGGTAGGCTGGCCGCAGGCGCGGGTACAATCAAGGTCAATCAAGAGTTCAGACTGATAACGGCGACGGCCCTCACGCTTACAGCGCCGGCGTTGGACGAATTGACGGATTCGGACGATGTGGCGGAGATCTGGCTGGATGAGGCTGTACACATTCTATTGGACGTTTCCACTCCACATATCAGGGCGCCTCAAGTCTGGGAACAGCTGGGCAATGACGGGGAAGGGGTCACGATCTGCATTGTTGACACGGGAATTGACGCGACGCACCCGGACTTTGCCGGTCGGGTTGGGCTGACTGCTGATTTCAGCGGAAAGGGTTCGGCTGTGGACGGCAACGGACACGGCACCCATGTTGCCTCCACCGCGGCAGGAACTGGTGCGGCCAGCGGCGGAAAGTACATCGGCGTTGCTCCGGGGGCGACTATCATGGCGGCGAAAGCACTCGCAGACAACGGCAGCGGCCGTATGAGCAATGTCATGGCAGGCCTGGAGTGGGCCGCTCAAAATGGAGCTGATGTCTTGAATCTGTCACTTGGCAGCAGGGGCAGCAGCGACGGCTCGGATGCGCTCAGCACGATGTGTAACGCCATCGTAGATATGGGAAAGATTATGATTGTTGCCGCGGGGAACAGCGGGCCGCGTCAAAGTACGATCGGCAGCCCCGGAGCGGCTGAGAAGGTAATAACTGTTGGCGCGTCAAACGACCAGGACAGTGTGGCTCGCTTCAGCAGCCGGGGGCCTACTGCAGACGGGCGGGTGAAACCGGATGTCGTCGCACCTGGCAGCAGAATTGTAGCTGCACGCGCGGCAGGCACTTCGGTTGGGCAGGTGGTAGACGATCACTACACAACTGCCAGCGGCACGAGTATGGCTACGCCCCACGTGGCTGGTCTGGTCGCCCTGATGCTTAGGGCCGATACAGGCCTTGGCCCGGCGGAAATCAAGAAGATGCTGATGGCCACGAGCGTCGACATTAACAGTTCCGAGTATGACCAAACCGAAGCCGACAAGTATATTCAAGGCGATGGCCGCGTAGATGCCTTGACGGCGGTGCAGTACGCGGAATCCGGCGAGCAACCGCCGCCGCACAAGCCATCCCTTCCCGTCCCGTCTCCTCCCTCTCCCAGCCCAAGTCCGCCGATCGGCTGTATGGCGGCCCCACTGAAATTGCTCAGGCTTATATAACCCAGATTGAAGGCGTCGAACATTGCCATCCTGCGGGCTATGCTTGGCTCGGTGTCCCGCCGCGCGTTTCCGGAACAGGCTTAGAACTGCCGCCGAAAAATAGCCCGATGGGCGAATCAGACCACGTTTCTACCAGTTCGCAGCAACGAAGAATCGGACCAGGGCTATGAGGGAGATCTCAATCAAACGCAAGTTTCACAACCCCATGACCGCATGTTGGCAAAGCTTTGCCAGCCAAACCTGCACGCAGTCAGAATTGATGCCGACCTTCGGCTGGCCTTGACGGAGCCGTCTGCCCCGGGGGTACGCCGGGTTGTCTGTCCGCTCTCAGAATGAGGCAGACTCCTGTCTTCGCTTGGTCGACAACGAGGAGGAGTTTCAGGTAGAACTGACCCAAAAGGGCGCTCGGTGAGCGGTCCGGCCCTGGATGAGGATGATTGGGCTGTCCTGCGGACGGCGGGACGTTCTGTCAAGGGCTGATGACTAGATGTGGCTTCGCCTGTTCATTGACGCCGCAGACTGGCGCAGTGGCTGATCTGCGGCTTCCGGTAGGTGATGTTGGCCTCGTTGTCGGCGAACGCAGCCAGGACCAGGCCTTGGGTTTGTCCGATAGGGTTGCCCTCTACAAGTTTTTTCTTCTACATTTATGGCGTGATGGATGCCAAAGAGAGGCGCCAGCCTGAGGATTCCCAGGTTTGATTCAGAACATAGTTGGTTACGACTCAGACGAAATGAATTTCGCTTCCGAGGACGTCAAATGCCCTGACTTGAGTCTTGGCCACAGGGGAATCTTCAAGCTGGTCGAGAAAGAGAGTCCAGATCATTGTGTCGACAGGGGAGCCATCAGTGCCCAAGGAACGACGGCGGAGCAACGCCTCCTGCGCGAATCCCAGTTTGCGTGGGATGGCGGCGCTGCGAACGTTTGCCGGGTCGCAGTGAATTTCGACACGATCTACCTTGTTGACCGCGAAGGCTACTTTCGTCAGAGCAGCAGATATTTCGGTTGCGAGCCCGCGATTGATCAGGTCCGCCCGAATCCAATACCCAATTTCAAGAGCGTTTCCGGTCAGGCGTTTGTGTAACCCGGTACCGCCCCAGACCTCCTCCTCGTCTGTCGAGAAGATTCCATAGGTGTAGTCGATATCCTGATCGAATTCGGCGCGCCAATTTCGTAGGAGATCGATCTTCTCTTCAAGGGTCGACGGTTCGTGCTTCGCCCAGGGCATCCACTCCCGCAAATGGTCGACGCTCTGTGTTACCGCGTGCAACAGGATTTCGGCGTCGGTTGGATGCCAGCAGCGCACGACAGCACGCTCGGTTTCGATGCGATAGGCAGGGCATCTGAACGGACGTTCGGGACCGCTACAGGTATCGAACGTCATGGGTGGCGCAAGTAAGAGAATGTCATTCCTGCGAACCCTGACTTTCCCGGCCGGGACCGGCTTCAGCCTGTGTTCCCCGCGACCACTCAACTGCAATCGGCTCCGGTTCCCTGCGCACGAAGACCAACTTCTCCTCGCCACCGTCCTCCTCGGCGGCGAAGTCAATCAGGACATCGTCACCCGTCTTGTATTCAGCGCGCAGAAGGCGTTTGCTGAGTTCATTCTCGACTCGCTTTTGGAGAAGTCTGCGCAGAGGCCGGGCGCCGTACTCAGCGTGGTAACCTGTGTCGGCGAGGTGATCGCGGGCCTTTTCAGTCATTTCTATGGTTATGCCGATTTCGTCGAGGCGCTGTGCGATCTCTTCCATCAGCAGAGAGACGATATCGCGGACGTTTTCCCTGGTCAGCGAATCGAAGATGATTGTCTCGTCGATGCGATTGAGGAATTCAGGGCGGAAGAGCCTCTTCATCTCCTTACTGTATTCTCCCTGGGCGATCGCGCTTTCATCCAGCTCTGGTGTGGCAAAACCCAAAGGGCCCCGCTTGATTGAATCGGCGCCGACGTTGCTGGTCATGATGACAACCGTGTTTCGGAAGTTGACGGTTCGTCCCTGGCCGTCGGTCATGTGGCCGTCGTCCATTATCTGGAGAAGCGTATTCCATACCTCAGGGTGGGCCTTTTCGATCTCGTCGAAGAGCAACACCTGATAGGGACGTCGTCGTACCTGTTCGGTGAGCTGTCCTCCCTGCTCGTAACCTACATATCCCGGGGGCGCGCCGAATAGCTTGCTGACAGTATGTCCTTCGCGATATTCGCTCATATCGACTCTCAGAAGAGCGTCTTCGCTGTCGAAGAGGAAGGCGGCCAAAACCTTGGCCAGCTCAGTCTTGCCAATACCTGTGGGTCCGAGAAAGAGGAAAGTGCCAATGGGGCGGCGAGGGTCTTTCAGGCCACTGCGGGCGCGGCGGATGGCATCGCTGACCGCTTCGATCGCTCTCTCCTGCCCAATAATGCGCTGGCGAAGGAAGTCTTCCATCCGTAGCAGCTTGTCCATCTCCTCTTCAAGCAGGTCCATGACCGGGATTCCAGTCCAACTGTGGACGATGGCGGCAACATCGTCGGTGTCAACGACGTCGTCGAGGTTGGTCTCGTTCTTCCAATTCTTGAGGGCTGACTTAAACTCCTCTTTCAGCCGGGCCAGTTCGGCCTTAGTCTGCGCCGCCCTTTCGTAGTCGCGTTCAGCCCAAGCGTTCTCTTCGAGGTCTTCGAGTTCTTGGATTGAAACTTTGGTTAGCTTCAAGTCCTCCGGCATGGCATGCATTGCAACCCGTAAGCGTGCGGCGGCCTCGTCGATCAGGTCGATGGCCTTGTCGGGGAGCTTGCGGTCCGCGACATAGCGATGGCTGAGGCGAACCGCTTGTTCGAGCGCGTCATCGGTGTAGGTGATGGCATGATGCTCCTCATAGCGAAGTCGCAACCCGCGCAAGATTTCGATGGCGTCATCGATGTCTGGTTCGTCAACGTAGACGGGGGCAAAACGCCGTTCCAGCGCCGAGTCTTTCTCTATATGCTGGCGGTATTCGTCGAGCGTTGTGGCACCGATGCATTGGAGCTCGCCGCGAGAGAGCGCGGGCTTTAGCATGTTGCTGGCGTCCAAGGCTCCGGCGGCGTTACCGGCGCCGACGACGGTGTGCAGCTCATCGACAAAGAGGATAATTTCGCCCTCGCTGCGGCGGATTTCATCCATGGCGGCTTTCAAGCGCTCCTCGAACTCGCCGCGAAAGCGGGTCCCCGCGATCATGGCCCCCAAGTCCAAAGAGACTAGACGTTTTCCGGAAAGGATTTCAGGCACATCGTTGACCGTTATCTGTTGGGCCAAACCTTCAATGATGGCTGTCTTTCCTACTCCTGCCTCGCCAATCAACACGGGATTGTTCTTCGTGCGACGGCAGAGTACCTGCATGACGCGGGTGATCTCCTCAACGCGCCCGACGACGGGGTCCAGCTTGCCTTCGGCGGCGGCCTTGGTCAGATCGCGGCCGTACTTTTCGAGCACCTGAAATTTGCTTTCGGCGTCGGGTTCACTGACTCGCTGGCCGCCTCTCAGGTCCTCGATCGCACTGTAAAGGCGCTCTTTGGTGATTCCTGCTTCCCTCAATATGTTGGCGCTGTGCGTATTACGTTCGCTGGCGATGGCGAGCAAGATGTGTTCAGTGCTGATAAACTCGTCCTGCATCTTCTTGGATTCATCGTTTGCGACGCCCATAACGCGGTTTAGCCTGGGTGTGATAAAGACCTGAACGGTAGGGAGTCCGCTCGGCGGTGCGCCGCCACTCTTATGAGAGGCGGCGAGTACCGCCTCCAATTTGCGGGCGATGACGTCAACGGATGCGCCTAGGGACTCCAGCAATTGGGGCACAGTCCCCTCTGACTGCTCGACGAGAGCCAGGAAAAAGTGTTCCGTATCGATCTGTGAATGCCGGTACGTTTGCAGAATTTCAAGTGAACGGGTAGCGGCGTCCTGAGCCCTCTGGGTGAAACGGTCAAATGGCATCATTTTATAATGTTCCCGGTATTCGAGAGTGGTCTTAAGCGTGTGAAAGGTTCCATCAATGAGCGCCAATATCGGTTGGGTAGTTGAAACAGCATTCGATTTTAGGCAACTCGACGCGAGAGGGAGTCAGCCCTTCGGAAAATAAACGCGTGCAATTGTCTAAACACACCTATAGTAAACCATCTCTTCATCAGATCTGCCATTGCAAAACATTAGAAAACCGTTATCGGAGCCGTCTGCGTGTTGAAAAAAGGGAAGTGAGTCTCCCCTATTTAGAATTGCTCCAGATAAGTCTTGACAAGGAAGTTGAGAGCATGTACACTTCCCCCGGTCTTGTTTAGAGTCGTTCTAAGTTGGGCGGGGGATAAGAGTATGGCAGCACGTCTTATTGAA
Organism: Caldilineaceae bacterium; assembly: GCA_026914085.1. GTDB lineage: Bacteria > Chloroflexota > Anaerolineae > Caldilineales > Caldilineaceae > Bin5. Next base: position 13,524 of record JAPPKG010000655.1, read on the forward strand.
ACGCTTCAACGTGCAGGGTTGAGGGTAACGAGTCAGAGGGTAGCCGTCTGCGAATTCCTCGCGGGCACAAAGAGCCACCCCACAACGTCTCAAGTGTTTGAAGCCGTCCGAAAGCTACATCCTGAGATAAGCCAGGCCACAGTCTATAACACGCTCAACACGCTACGTGACCTGGGTGCTATCGTCGAGATCAGTGCGGGAACGGAGCATACTCGATATGAGCCTGACCCGTCGCCGCACATCAACCTGTTCTGCCTGCGATGTCACCAGGTTTCGGACCTGCAGGACAACGCTTCGCCCGATGTTCTGATGGACAACATCTTTCAGAACACGGGATTCCGCGCCACTTCGCTTCAGGTGCAGGTCTCAGGCTTCTGTCCCGAATGCCAGCAGGCGAAGCGGGTGGAGATTGGTAGGAAACTGCAGGCTCGGGCGGCGAAGCAATCTGGCGAAGCATCCGGAACAGGTGCCGCGCCGGGCGCGCCCTGGGATTTATCATGAGTAGAGAGGCGGAAGGTATGGCCTCCAATTCGTTTGACCAAATGATAGGGAAGGAAGGCAGTGGGCCAGGTTCGATCAGTCTACGGTCTTTTTCACCGTTCTCGCCGACGTTCTGGCGAAACAATCCCGAACTGATTCTGGCTTCAATTACACTTATCGCCTTGCTGATAGGCTGGCTTGGCGGATCTGTCAGCGGCCTACTGCCGGCCTGGGCAGTGGTAGTCTTTGCCTTAGTTGCATACGGCGCCGGAGGCTATTCCGGTGCCAAGGTGGCTCTGGCCAACGCATGCTGCGGTATATTCAATATCGACCTACTCATGGTGGCAGCGGCACTGGGGGCAGCTTTCATCGGTGAATGGGAAGAGGGCGCCCTGCTTCTCTTTCTTTTCACCCTGAGCGGCGCCTTGGAATCGTTTGCCTCGGACCGCACACGGCAGGCGATAACCGGGCTGGCAGAGCTGCGACCTGACACGGCAAGGGTCCGTAAAGACGGAGAGGTTGTAGAGATCCGTGTTGAGGAACTGGCAATTGGCGAGGTAGTGGTGGTAAGGCCTGGTGAGCGGATGCCGGTTGACGGCATGGTTGTGAGAGGCTCAACCACAGTAGACCAGAGTCCAATTACAGGGGAGAGCATACCTGTCTACAAAGGCTCCGGGGACTCTGTGTTTTCCGGAACGATTAACGGAAGCGGGGCCCTCGAACTGCAGGTGACCAAGCTTGCCTCGGAGAGCACAATCAGCAAGATCATCGGTCTGGTCCAGGAGGCCCAGAACAACGCTGCACCGACACAGCGACTGATCGACAGATTCAGCCAGCCCTACACGCTTGTCGTGATAGGCGTCACGGTTCTGGCCGCGATCGTTCCCATCCTGTTTGGGAATGAACCTGTCAGCACAACAATTTACAGGGCAATTACATTGCTGGTCGTGGCAAGCCCTTGCGCGCTGATCATCAGTACGCCTGCATCTATTCTGAGCGCAATTGCCGCGGCGGCGCGAGAAGGGATCCTGTTCAAGGGAGGAGCATACCTGGAAGCGGCCGCAACGCTTGATGTGCTGGCTTTTGACAAGACCGGGACTCTGACCTTCGGCAAGCCTGAGTTGACCGATGTCGTCCCGCTGAGTGGTTACTCGGAAGAGGAACTGTTGACGATTGCAGCGGGAGCAGAAAGCCTAAGTGAACATCCGATTGCGCAAGCTATTGTCGAACGGGCGCAGGCGATGGATCTGCGGATAGAATTGCCAGACGACTTTCGGGGCATTGCGGGGCACGGTGTACAGGCGATCTATGCGCGCGGCGGCAACCACGAGATGATTTACATCGGTAATGACAAGCTGTTCATGAGCGAAGAGATGGACTTGTCACCGGCGATTCGCATGATCGGCCGGCAACTGCAAAGGAAGGGAAAGACGGCCATCCTCGTCGTGAGGCGAAGCCTCACTGCTGACAACCTTGACACTCAGAATGCGAGTATGGGAGACAGCGGACTTGGCGAAAGAGAGATCCTGGGGGCTCCTGAACGTGACTGGGAACCAGTTGGATTCCTGGCTGTGTCCGACACAGTTCGCCCAGGCGCGGCTGAAACGATCGGGGCACTTAGGCGGCTTGGAATCGAGCGGATGACGATGGTTACCGGTGACAATCGGGACGTAGCAAATGCGGTCGCCGAAGAAATCGACTTGGCGGACGTCTATGCCGAACTGCTGCCGGAAGAGAAGGTAGAGATTGTGGACAAGCTTGTGCAGACCGGATCGGTCGGAATGATCGGTGACGGCGTCAACGATGCGCCAGCCATGGCGACCTCCAATCTTGGAATTGTAATGGGGGGAGCCGGTACCGACGTGGCCCTGGAAACAGCCGACGTAGTGCTCATGTCTGATGACCTCAATAAGCTACCCTTTATGCTACGCCTGAGTCGACGCGCCAGCGAAATCGTGCGCCAAAACCTATATTTCTCTGTGGCCGTAATTCTCACTCTGGTCACAATGACTGTAGTAATCCCCTTGCTCGTACCCGGCTTCAGGCTGCCACTTCCTGTCGGTGTGCTCGGCCACGAAGGCAGCACTCTAATTGTGGTCGTCAATGGGCTTCGGATGTTGACGATGAAGTCGACGCAATAGTGGGTCTGGCCCATTTTCCCGGAAGCTTATATTCTATTCGAGTTCGGGGTAGGCCTACGGCACTGAGCCTCTCAGTCCCAGAACAAGACACCAGACACAGTAGGCAAGCAGCGCAATCAACAAGTGCCTCAGTTCGGGCGTCAACAGAGGAGTAAGAATCGAAAGAAGCCCTGCAACTGCACCTGGTACCATCCAAGAAGTGGGCAGCTTTTCCATGAGGACTAGGTCGATGCAGATCCAGGTCGTGACGCCCCCTCCCATGAGAAGACCCGCCGCCAGAGCCGCTAAGGAAAATTGCTCTACGAGCATTGCGGCGACGTAGAGGGCCTCAATCTGAGGGTCTCCGTTCATAACCTCCTGCATTCGGAACCGGTTCATGCCGATCAGGACCCCAACGATCAGAAGCGTTGCCGCGATGCCGATCAGGCCTGACTGAATAGTCGTGCTGATCCGGTGGACGGGCGAGTAACGGTGTTTGAGCACAACCAGAAAAACCATCCAGGAGAAGATCGCGAGAAGCCATAGCCATCCACCAATGCCCCACTGCCAAAGCGACCCTTCGGCCAACGGCTGCGGGTCTGTTGACCCTGCAAACTGGAAATAGAAACTTCTGAGGACAAAAAAAGAATAAAGTCCTGCGGCGAGAGCAGATACTCCGGCAACCCGAGCCGCACGAATCAGCTTCATTAGTCTGCCCTTCTCGATGAGTTTAAGGAGACGCGTGGCCCGGGGCTTTGACTGCCAGCGTCTGCACTATCTTCAGGCTTCACTACGCTTTCTCTGTCAGCCACCGTCTGCCGCAGGAGGTGAATGAAGTCGGTGGACTTCAGGCGGCGCTCAAGAATGGTCACGAGATAGCGCTGCAAGACACCCTCCACTGCGTGGGCAGTGCTGGGTCTGATGCGGAGGCCGCGCAGCCCATCCCAGTGGGTACGGAAGAGATGGCGCAGAATCTTCAAGATCCGAGCGCTGATCAGCTCCCCTCCTTGCATATTTCGACCACATTCAGGGCAGAACACGCCCCCAGCATTCAGGTGCATGAAGTTCTCCACGGGCAACAGATCGCCTCCGCAGCCCAGACAGGCGAACAGCTCGGGCTGAAAGCCCATATGTCTCAGAAGCTGAAGTTCGAACCAGCGCACTAGCAGGTCGGCCTCGTTGGTTGAGCCTGCGTCCAGTTCTCTCAAGCAAAACAAGAGCAGTTGCCATACGACTTCGTATTCGTCGTCTTCGGCGGTAAAGGCGTCCACCAGTTCGCAGATGTAAGCGGCCCGGCTGATGGCGTCGAGGTCGCCGCGCAACTCTAGAAAACCTTCGATTGTTACACTCTCTGTGATGATGTCCCAAGTGCGGGCCTGGGCGACGAGCATATTGACGTGATTGAAAGGCTCCAGATGCCCGGCCTTCCGGCTCGTAGTCTTACGGGATCCTTTGGCGATTAGCATGCGCTTTCCAAAGCGCGGCGTAAAGACGGTCAGGATGCGGTCCGCGTCGCCAAAGTTTCTTCGCCGCAGGATTACGGCCTTTGTACGGTAGGAGTGGTTTCGTTCAGCCAACAGTTTTTCTCACTTAGCCGGCATCATCCCACTTCAGTGTCTCCAGCGATTTCGGCCGAGGGGTAATCGCCGACTGATTCACTCTTCGCTGAGTCGGGCAGTTACTTTGTGGTTGTACCGTTGCAGCGTCGTGGGCGGAAGACTGACAGGCAGCGGTTTTGGAAGAGCGCTGCAGTCAGGACATTGCGGTCAGCGGAACGGCGAGGCACGGCAGGCGTCTAATGTAGGGCGGACATTCTCGGTTCAATGTCCGACCTCTCTAACTTCTAGCCTTCCGGTCTTCCGCTTCGGTGGCCAGGAGATCTAGTTGCTCCGGTGTTCCCAAGGCGATAAGCGTGTCGCCGGCGCGTAGCGCGAATTCCACGCCTGGGTTTACAAAGGTTTCGCCATCGGGCCGCCGCACGGCAAGGATATTGGCGCCGATTCTCTTGCGCACTTCAGTCTCCGCGATCGTCTGATCACGCAGCGTCGATCGTTCGCTCACGCCAATGTCCTCGATAAGTATGTCAACTTGGTCGCGATGCA